>JALOBW010000005.1 GCA_023228085.1 bacterium | reverse complement strand
AAGTGGCCTACAGTTAAAATACAAACAGTGAACCCAACAATAGTTATTAACGAAAATAACCAATTCTGTTCCACTTCATCTTTTAGTCCTACCGATCCATGTTATTCTACTTGCTACAAGGGAACAGGTACTCCTACCTTGTCTGACCTTACCGACAAAAACAAATGGAAATGTTCTGTTTGCTACTCAACAACTGGAACCCCTATGTTGTGTCAAGATAAGGTAGCAACTACTTTTAACTGGCAAGACGGAGGAACAATGCTATTCCCTGATACTTCTAAAAAACCATCTTGGTGGCAATACACTCAAAACAATGGAAGAGAAGCAATGAATCCAATAGTGAGACCAGTGACATCTCTGGCAAGGATCAAACTTAAGATTACCGGTTCCGATTGTCCTTTTGGAGGAACAATCAGCGGAGGAAAGATTAATCCTACGTGGAGAGAAGGAAATTAGAAATAAAAAAAGAAGTAGAGAATTCTCTACTTCTTTTTTATAAAAACAAGCAGGGCAATTGCTCTGCTTTTATATGGTTTGTAATTCAACAATAGTATTTTTTGCAGGGTTAAGAATTCCCCAGAGGCGCGTAATTTTAATTGTTGGGATTACATTTCTTATTAATTGTTCGGCATTATTAATGTCTTTGATTTGAACGGTTTTTTCGTATGCGCGATTTTTAATTCCATAGGCATTACATCCTTCATGACCGATAAAAATGATTTGTTCTACTGAAAATTTTTTACACAGGAACACTAATTGTGTTATAAAAAAATCTTTAATACTTTCATTTTTATCAAAAAGAACCTTAACTGATCCTGGAATAAAAATTTGGCAATATGGTTTGATGTCTTGTCTTTTAATCATCTCTTCTACTGCGTTTTGGAGTCTTACATCCGAGCATCCAAAAATCAATGTTTTTGCTTTCATACTCTACTCCTTTAAAAGTGCCGAAATAAATCATCATTTATTTTCCAAGATTTGTCAATAAAAAAACGGGACAATGTCCCGTTAAATATTATTGCACGATTTGAAAGTCCACCTCTTTTCCATCTAGATCTTTCATTTGTGCCCAAACTTTTATAATTGTCACTTCTGGAAATCTTTCTTTGATTAACGATTTTTCAATTTCCATATCCTTAAGCTGTTTTGCTTTTTCCTCTTCAGGGGTTTTTAAATCATGAGTTGTATATGCACCACAATCACTGTGATGAATAATAATAATGTTTTTTACTCCGTGTTTTTCGCAGGAAAGTCCGATTTCGTTTAGAATAAATTCTTTAGCATCTGGTGAGCCATCAGCAAGAACCTTTGCTGATCCTGCGTTAGAGATGACGTCACAATCGCCGAAATATCCATTTTCTTGCAGCCATTCAAGGGTTTTTCCCTGTAGGCGAAAATCCATACATTTTATCATAAGGTTGTTGCAGTGGTGTGACATATTTTTTAAAAGATATTATTATGTAATATTTATAGCAATAAAAATTTTAAAAGTAAATTACTTACTTTATATTATATGTTTTTTTAAGGTTTTGAATCCTATTATAAGATTCGTATATTCTTTTTTCGCTTATTTTTCCACTCTTAACAGCTTGATATAAGGCGTCAATTATTTTTGAGGGGGCTTCTTCGTCGTAGACTTTTATATTATTTGAAATTATAAGCATGTCACAGCCTGCATTCACTGCTTTTATTGCGGCGTTTTCTTGTCCATAGTGATCCGTAATAGCTCCCATTTGCATATCATCCGATATGACAACTCCCTTGAATCCGAGAACGTTTCTAAGTAATCCTTGGATAAATATAGGAGATAGGGTTGCTGGATTATCTTTATCAATATTTTGATTAACAATGTGGGCAGTCATTACAACATCATTATATCCATTTTTAATTAAATTTGCATAAGGAATAAGTTCTTTTGCGCTGTAAGTACTAGTGACATCAACCATTCCCAAGTGACTATCTGATGTAGAACTTCCATGACCCGGGAAGTGCTTAATAGCAGCAACAACTTCTTTTTGATGTAATCCATTTATAAACGAATTAGCATATAAAAACACCTTCATTGGATCGTCAGAAAAAGATCTTTCTAGATATCCTATAACAGGATTACTTGGGTTGGTGTTTACATCTACAACTGGGGCAAAATCCAAATTAAATCCAAGCTCCTTAAGTTCTGATCCAATTTTCTCACCTTCGGATTTTGCAATTTCGGTATTGTTTGTTTGTCCTATTTTTTCCGCACTCATTATATTGTTAAATCCATATTTTGGCTTTAATCTGTTTACGTATCCTCCTTCTGCATCAATACTTACAAATATTGATGAATTTGAAGAAAGCGATTTTATGTCGGTGATAAGTTTTTTGACTTGCTCTGGATTCTCAATGTTTCTTTTTATAGTATTATTTGATGGATTATCTTTATCAAAAAGAAGTATTCCTCCAATATTATTATTTTTTATTTCTTTTATTATATATGAATCTTTGTCTACTTCTGTACCACGAAAACCTACAACTAGCATTTGACCGATCATTTTTTTAAGCTCTTGATCTTTTGCTGCATTGCTTGTAGCAGCGTATGCTACTATTGTTGTTATAGAAAATAATGCAATAACCACAGCGGATATGATTAGTTTTTGATTGAATTTCATTGTTGCTTGTATTATAATTAGAATAATAATTGTTTATTTATAAATTATGAATCAAATAAAACAGATATGCAAATGCAATATTTGCGGAAATGTAGTAGAATTATTACACGCAGGAGCTGGACAGCTTGTTTGTTGTGGGCAACCCATGGAAATAATGCCCGAAAAGGAATTTGACGAAGGTACAGAAAAGCACTTGCCCGTAATAGAAAGAAGTGGAAATATAGTCAAAGCAACAGCTGGTAAGGTAATACATCCAATGGATGAAGATCATTTTATTGAGTGGATAGAGCTTACAATAGGAAGTATTTCTTACAGAAAGTTTTTAAAGCCCGGACAATTACCAGAAATAAAGATAGAAACATCAGATTTGGGTGAGGTTATAGCAAGAACGTATTGTAATATTCATGGTGTATGGAGCAATAACAAGGTCTCAGAAGTTTCTAATGGAAAAATCAACTTTAATCAATTTGAAAAAGTTGATATAAGGCTTGCAAAAGTGATTGAAGCTTCTTGTTTGGAGGGATCAGATAAGTTAATAAAATTAACTGTTGAACTTAATGGTGAAACTAGACAAATACTCGCTGGGATAGGCAAGTTTTACAAGCCAGAAGAATTAATTGGGAAAAGAATAGCAATAGTTGCTAATCTTGAGCCACGAATGCTTCTAGGACAAGAAAGTCAAGGAATGGTATTAGCGGCTCACGATGAACAATCTCTTTCTGTTTTAATAGTAGATAAGGAGATTTCCTCGGGAGTAAGAATAAGTTAATAATTAAAAGTTAAAATAAACAATATGATAGAAAACGAGAAGACAAAAAATCAAAATGTTATTAAGATATTAGGCTATATAGGAATCACTATACTGGTTCTTGGTATTATTTATGCTATGGTGTCTTTTGATTTTTTCGGCAACAGTAAAGAAGAAAAAAAACCTGAAAATAATAACACAATTACTAATAACAATAAAAAGATGGATGAATTAAAAATAGAAACATTAAAAGAAGGAACTGGAACAGTGACTACAAAGGCGGGAGATACTATTAGTGTGCATTATGTGGGAACATTAACCGATGGAAAAAAGTTTGACTCAAGTGTTGATAGAAAGACTCCTTTTGAATTTACTGTTGGTGCGGGACAAGTTATAAAAGGATGGGACCAGGGCTTGCTTGGTATGAAAGTTGGTGAAAAAAGAAAATTAACAATACCTTCTAGTCTTGCATATGGAGACAGAGAGATTAGTGGTTTAATACCAGCAAATTCAACTTTGATTTTTGAAGTAGAATTGCTAGAAATAAAGTAATAGTAAGCGGACTATCATAGTCCGTTTTTTTGTTCAAAAACAGGTTTTAAGATTCTTTTTTTTATGATACATTTTAATTGTGATTTATGTTTATAAAAGTTAAAGTAATTCCATCATCAAAGAAGGATTCTATTACTGCAAAAGGGCACGATTCATTTGAAATATGCGTACGCGAAAAACCCGTGCAAGGAATGGCTAGTTTGAGAACGCTAGAAATTTTGGCAGACTATCTTAAAGTTAAGAAAGAACGAATAAGATTAGTAAAAGGTTTTAAACAGAGAAGTAAAATCTTTGAAATATTGGAATAAAATGGTAAGTGAAAAAATAATACCTATATATAAGCCCATTGGTTTCTCAAGTTTTGATATAATCCGAAGGTTTAAAAAAGAGACTGGTTTTGTGGGCAAGATTGGACATGGAGGAACTCTAGATCCATTTGCTTGTGGAGTTTTAATATTACTTTTAGGAGACGCGACTAAAAAGTTTGACGAAGTTATAAGTTGGAATAAAACATATTTGGTTGGGATAAGATTTGGAGCAATGTCATCATCACAAGATATTGCAGGCGATATTAAAATGGCAAATTGTAATAAGATACTGCTTTCTGAATTAAAGGAAAAATTATCTCAATTATCAAATAAAAATCTTATTCAAAAAGTTTCTCCTTTTTCTGCAGCAAAACATAATGGAAAGCCTTTGTATAAATTAGCAAAAAAAGGAATTATAATTGAAAAAAGTAAAGAAATATCAATAGGAGATATAGAAATAATTTCTTATAGATGGCCCCTCTTAACTATTAGAGTTAATTGTTCGCGTGGAGCATATATGAGACAATTTGCAGAAGATATTGGAAATGAATTTGGGTGCAAGTGTTTTGTATATTTTTTAGAAAGAGAAAAAGTAGGAAAATATAATATTAAAAGTTGTTATAAAATAGATAAATTAAATAGTATTTTAGAAAAATGATAGATGAAATTAATCAGTTGTTAATAAATAAAGCTTTAATGGCGAGTATACTTGGGTGGTTCATGGCCCAAACCGCTAAAGCAATTTTTTTAACAATAAAAAGTAAAAGATTTAGATTTAATTTATATTCATTACCGGGTGGATTTCCTTCTTCACATACAGCAACGTGTGTTGGACTCGTGACGGCAATTGGATTGGTTGATGGATTCAATAGTTCTTTGTTCGCCATTTCAGTAATATTAGCAGTTTTTATCATATATGATGCAAAAGTAATAAGAGTTGCGGCTGGCAAACAAGCTCAATCATTGAATAAGGTTTTAGAGATGATTGAAGAAGACACTGGAGAAAAAATGGAAAAATTAAAAGAAATACTAGGGCATAGCTTACTAGAGATACTATGTGGGGGATTGGTAGGAATTCTGGCAGCATTAATAGTTGTAGGTGTATGGTAGAAATCCCCAAGGAATATAAAGATGGTTTTAAGTATTTTCTAGGTACTAAGATAGATTTATCCAAAAAGCCACTTATCCCCAGAATTGAGACTGAATTCTGGGTCAAACAAGCGATTGAAGAAATTTCTAAAAAGCAATCACATTGCCTAGATTTGTTTTCTGGATCAGGATGTGTTGGTGTTGCTGTATTAAAAAATACGGATTCTTATTGTGATTTTGGAGAGTTGAACGAAGATTTTTTAGAACAGATTGAGATTAATACTAACTTGTCAGCTATTAATTCTTTAAGGTATAGTATCCTTAAGACAAATATTTTTTCTGGAATTAGTAAGAAATATGACTATATATTGGCTAACCCCCCCTATATTGCTGAAAGTAGAATAAAAGATGTTGGATTAGATGTATTAGCCTTTGAGCCTAAAATGGCTTTATTCTCTGGAGTGGATGGAATGAGTGTCATAAGGATATTTTTGAACGATGCCAAAAAATATTTAAATAAGAAAGGTGTTATTTATATGGAGTTTGATCCTCAACAAAAATTTGAAATAGATGGTTTGTTGAAAAATAATAAATATTCTAATTGGGACTTTTCCTGCGATCAATTTGGATTAATTAGATTTGTACGAATAGTCTTGTAGCTTAAAATGGATTACTTAACTTATATTTTATTAGGTTTATTGCAAGGTGTTTTTGAATGGCTTCCTATTTCTAGCAAGGGAATAGTTTCGCTCTATGTGAACTATTCGGGCATTCAAGGAGTTAATCCGTTGGATTTGGCTTTATTTTTACATTTAGGAACACTTCTTGCGACTCTTATTTATTTTTGGAAAGATATATGGGACTTAATATTATTAAAAGATAAAAAGTTTGTAAAATTCTTTATAATTGTTTCAATAATTTCTGGCACATTGGGTTTTGTAATTTACAAATTAACAAAAGATTTTGCTGTCGGTTCAAGTTTATTACTTGTTGTTGGCTTGGGGCTACTTTTAACATCTTTTTTCCAGAGCAAGAAAATTAAATTAAAGTTAAGTGGTACTATGTCGGCAGTGGTAGTAGGATTACTGCAGTCTTTATCTGCAATTCCCGGAGTTTCTAGATCTGGGTCAACAATTTTTGGACTCTCACTAAGCGAAAACGATCCAGAAAAAATATTAAGATACTCTTATTTGATTTCTATTCCGGTGGTACTTGGAGCTGATGTTTATTTACAGAGAGAAAATTTAGTTCAGTTTAGTCCAGAAGTAATAGTTGCAGTAATCTCTAGTTTTATATTTGGAATATTAACCTTAAAAATATTGCTAACTTTTTCAAAAAAAATTAATTTCGCATTATTTACCTTAATTTTTGGAATACTTTGTATATTAGGAGCTTTTCTTGATTATATTCTTTAAAATTATGAAAGCTAGTAGATTAGTAAAAGAATTATTTAATTCGGGAGATGAAAAACAAGCAAGAATATTGTCTGGTTTTTTCAAAACGGGAAAAGGGCAATATGGTGAAGGGGATATTTTTTTGGGCATAAGGGTTCCAGTAATAAGAGAGATTTCCTCTAAATATGTGGAAATGGATATTGATGAAATTCAAAAATTGCTCAATTCAAAGTTTCACGAAGTGAGATTTGCTGGGCTTGTTATTCTTGTTAAAAAATTTGAAAAGTCTATCACGAATGAAAAAGAAATAATAGTTAATTTTTATTTAAAAAATATCTCACATAATATAAATAATTGGGATTTGGTAGATTTGTCTTGTCCGCAAATAATAGGAAGATATATTTTTGAAAAAAAAGAAAATTCTATTCTTTTGAAACTAGCACAATCTTCTAATTTATGGGAAAGGCGAGTTGCGATTGTGTCTAATCTGTATGCAATAAGAAAAAGTGATTTCAATAATACTCTCTTAATAGCAGAAATATTGTTATACGATACGCATGATTTAATAAACAAGGCAGTAGGATGGATGCTGCGCGAAGTTGGAAAAAAAGATATAGAAACAGAAAAAGAATTTCTTAAAAAGTATTTTAAAGACATGCCAAGAGTTTCTCTTAGATATGCAATAGAGAGAATGGATAATAAAGAGAAAATTTATTTTATGAATAAAGAAAACAATTAGGGTGCATTTTAATTTTAGGTTTTTATATGGTATTATAAAGACAATAGTATGAATACAAATCTAATTTTTTTCATAATAGCTATATCGTCGGTTGTTGTTTTTTTAGGGGTAAATTACGTTTTTGCCAAAATAGCAAAAAAGAAAGCTATTAGAGCTTCTCTTTCGTTTACTTTGTTTTTAGTTAAGATGCCTGTTAGTGATGACGGGGTTTCTTCTAATATAAAAGAGGAAATAAAGGTAATGGAAGATTTCTATGAGAGCTTGGTATCCCTTAAAAATGAAAAAATATTTGGTGCCCCTTCTTGGATTACGCTTGAGATATCTAAAGTCGGAGAAGAAATAGGTTTTTACATAGCAATTCCAAAGGATTTTGAAGATTTTGTAGAAAAGAAAATATATAGTCTTTATCCCGATTGCCAACTTGAAAAGGTAAATGATTATAATATCTTTTCGCTTCGTGAGGAAATATTTTGCGGATATCTTAAAACTTTCAAACCAATTTTTTTGCCGATAAAAACATATCCTCAAATGGAAACCGATCCTTTGTCTAGTGTGACAAACGTTTTGACCAAATTAAAACAAGGAGAAGAAGTCTCTATTCAAATAGTAATAAGAGGAAGTAATAACAACTGGCAGTCAAGAGCCCGAGACATAATTGAAAAAGTTGCAACTGAAAATAAGAGCTTAAACCAAGCTGTTTCGGAAACAGGAATATTTAAAATATTTTTTTCTGGAAATAAAAAGGACGAGAGTAATCTCTCCACCAAAAGAGTTGATAGTGAATTAGTAAGTAGTCTAGAATCAAAACTAGTAAAAAATAACTTTGAAACTAATATAAGGGTAATAGTTTCGGCTTTAAGTAAGGACAGGGCTGAAAATGTTTTTACTCAGATAACAAATACCTTTGATCAATATGGTTCTTCAAAACTTAATAATTTTAAGGTTTATAAGACACTTGGAGGAGAAACAACACGTGATATTGTCTATAAATATAGTTTTAGGCTTTTTGATGAAGATAAATCTTTTGTTTTGAATAGTGAAGAATTAACTAGCGTTTTTCATTTTCCATTAATGAACACAAAAACACCTAGTTTAATAATGCTTAAAGCAAAATGTGCCAGTGCGCCAGCAAATATTGGAAAGGATGGAATAATTCTTGGAATAAATAAATATAGAGAAGAAGCGAAAGAAATAAGAATTAAAAAAACAGATAGAAGAAGACACTTATATGTAATTGGTCAGACAGGGACTGGAAAATCCGTTTTTCAATCCAATATGATTGAGCAAGATATTCTGGCAGGAGAGGGGGTTGGCGTTATAGATCCTCATGGTGATTTAATTGACGATATTTTAGGTAAAATACCTAATAATAGAATAGAGGATGTGGTATTATTTGATCCATCAAACTTGGATAGAGTAGTTGGTTTGAATATGCTTGAATATGATCCAAAATTTCCTGAACAAAAAACCTTCATTGTGAATGAGCTTATAAATATTTTTGATAAGCTTTATGATTTAAAACAAACAGGAGGTCCATTGTTTGAGCAATATACAAGAAATGCTCTAATGCTTTTAATGGATGACCCAAACGAAACTTATACTTTAATGGAGGTTCCGAAGGTTCTTTCGGATGAGAAGTTTAGACATAAACTACTTGCGAAATGTAATAATATTTTAGTAAAAGAGTTTTGGGAAATGCAAGCCGAAAAAGCTGGAGGAGAAGGATCGCTTAAAAATATGGTTCCTTATATTACCTCAAAGTTTGACACTTTTATTTCTAATGATTACGTAAGACCTATTATTGGGCAGGCAAAAAGTACATTTAATTTCCGGGAAATAATTGATAATAAAAAAATATTTTTAGTTAATTTGAGCAAGGGAAGACTCGGTGAAATAAATAGTTCCTTAATTGGTTTGATAGTGACAGGTAAAATAGCAATGGCAGCTTTTTCAAGGGTGGATACTCCCGAAGATAAAAGAAATGATTTTTATCTATACATAGATGAGTTTCAAAATTTCGCAACTGACAGTATTTCAACTATTCTTTCCGAGGCACGAAAATACAAATTATGCTTAACGATAGCTCATCAATTTATTGGGCAACTTCCACAAAAAATACGTGATAGTGTTTTTGGAAATGTAGGAACAATGGCAGTATTTAGAATAGGAGCAGAAGATGCTCAGTTTGTAGAAAAGCAGTTCCAGCCAACTTTTTCCGCGCGGGATCTTATAAACATAGGAAATAGAAATTTTTATACAAAATTAATGATAGATGGTGAAATTTCTAAACCATTTAATGTTATGACTATTGCTCCATCTCCAACTGATAATATGAGGGCTGCAGATATAAAACAATATTATTTTCTTGTATATGGACGAGACAGATTTTTTGCTGAAAAAGATATTAAAGAGCGGAGATTATTTATTGACTTAATGTAAGTGGTATTTTATTATTAACAAATATGGAAAAATTTTTTCTTAAAAGATTTGAAAGACCAGAAAGAGGAAATGGATCCTCAGATTTTTTGTTTGATCAGGCTGCGGAAGCAAGAAGGAAGCTTGCCAAAGCTTATCATCCTGATATATCTCCAGGGGGAGAAGAAAAAATGAAAGAAATAAATTCGGCTTTTGATATTGGAGATTACGAATATGTAATAAAAGAATTTGGTTTGTTGAAGGAAAAAAATGGGGTAAGGGAAGAAGAGAATACTTATTTACAAGAGAATAGGAAAGAAGTAATGGAAATATTAGACAAGTATCCGGAAGTAGCCGAAGAGGTTCTTGAAGCAATGAAAAAAGGCAATTATAGAGATGTTGTTGATATATTATTGAATAAATTAGAAGAGAGTGGAATTCCGAGATCAGTAAGATTTATAAAAGAAAAATCCTCACCAAGTCAGAAAAAAGAGAACTCTAAAAGTTCTATAACAAATACAAAAGGAGGAGATAGTAATGATACATATTCCAAATTATCAAACGTTCAGACTATGTTGGCTGAGATGAGAGCAATGAATAGCAACCATGAGAATGAAGAAGAAATAGTCAAAAACGAACAGCGAGATAAAGTACAAGACCTTCATAATGGGGGCGAAAAAGTAAAAGTTATTAATTTTGGAGGGAAGGATAAAAAAAAGGATGCATCGCCTAAGAACTTGAAAGAATGGAATCCTGTAAGTGTAAAAGAAAACCCAGTTGGATTTATTACTGAGATTTTGGACAATATCCAATTACAAATTAAGAATAAAAGAGAAATAGTATTACCCAGAAAAGCTCTTGGCGTGGTTGTTAAGCTTCTTGAAAGGGAACTTGATTCTACAATTGAAGAAGATGCACGAATAATAAATTCTGCAAAAAATGCTTTTGAAGGTGATGACATGGATTCAATTTTAATGGAGTTGCATTTGGCGCAAGATTTTTTTAGAGTTGATAAAGTTTTTAAAGATTTTTATAAAGAAAAAAAAGATACAACTATCTCTGCTACTCCCATTAACCCAGTTGATTCTATTGCTAAAAAACCTACAGAAAAGATAACTGAAAAAAATACTAAAACTTCAGAGGATATATACGAGAATGAATATGAAAAATTAGCCAATGATATCAAGGAAATAAGAGAAAAAATAAGCAATACTGATGGTGATTATACTATTAGTGATTTTATGACAATGAGAAAGAGTAAAGCTAAGGAAGGTATAGGTAGTGAGGTATACTCAAAGAGCAATAGAGATGGTCTTAATAGAGATAATTTTAATAGGGCAGTTGAAAAGCCATCTATTTCGGAAAATGCTAGCTTGAATAATGTAAAGAATAACCAAAGGATAGAGAGAAAAATAGAAGCCAAAGGAGATATCGTCACCGATACTAACAAAGAAAAAAGTAGGCAACCAGCAAGTAGGGTGAAAGATATGTTAGGGATGGTGGCGAGAATGGAAGAATTACGAAAAGAACAAATAAAAAAAATTAAAATATCTGAGAGACTAGGAATTGAAAATATTGGAAATGTAGAAATTGATAAAGACTATCTAGCGACTGAACAAAAATTTAAAAAAATGAAGGCAGACTTTTCTTCTGACTACAATATGGATATAAAAGAGGTAGATGAAAGAGTAGAAACGTTAAATCAAGAAATTAAAGAGAGAAGATCCGCTTTCAATAAGGAGAAAGCAAGTGAGTATATGCAACACTTAAAAAAGATTGTTGAATATCAGAAAGAATCACTACCAGAAAACAAAAAAATACTTTTTGAAAAGATGGTTTCGGTTGCTAAGAATAAGAGAGCGCAAGTAATTGTAGGAGCAATAATATTAGGAATATCGGTAGTTATTCCAGAAGCTGGGGGAATAGCTTGGCTTACAGGTGGGCTTGTAAAAGGAATTTTACCAGCTGACCTGGGTATCCATTTTAAAGTAATTGGAGGTACTATCGGTGGCTATGTAGCAAAAGAAGGATTAGAAACTATTTATACTAAACTGCTTGACTATAAAGGGAAAGTTGTAAAAAAAGTGGAAAATATCCTTGATGAGAACATTGTTGATGATAAAATTAAAAAAACAGCTAATTTTAGCAAAGCAAAAAGTGTGGGGTTTTTTAATGATTTTGATACCCTAGAAGTTAAAAATAACTTTATAGAAGTAAAAAAACAAATAATTGAATCATAAAACTATGAATCCAAAAGAAAAAATTTCAATTCACTGTAAGGACATAATAAGAGAATTAAACTTGGAATATCTTCCTGAAGATGAGCAAGTAAAAATGATTGAAGAGATGAGTGATGTTGTGTATGAAAAAATAATTTTAAAAGTACTAGAAAAGCTTACGGATGAAGACTCTGTGGCTTTAACAAATTTTCTTAGTCAAGAAAAACTTGAAGATGCAACAAATTTTATAAATGAAAGAATCCCCAACTTTGAAGAAATAATAGATGACGAGATAACTAATTTTCAGGAAGAGTTAATTAAATTTTCAAAATAATGTTGATCAAAAAAATAGGAGGAAATAATAATAGTGAAGAGGGCGATACAGAAGAGGTAAAAAATAACTCCATTAATGATGAGGATGAGTTTTCTCCTGTTTCTGAAGATGATATCATTGCGCATGAAGAAAAACTAATCGCAAAAGAAAAACAAAAAACACCAATTTCTAATTTTATTGATTCAGTTTTAAATAAAAGGAAAGAAGAAAAAGTATTAATAGAACATTTTGAAAAACCAAAACCTTCTGTTGATGAAACTAAAAAAGAAAAAGATCAGATAGAGGCTTTAGTTGAAATGGCAATGAAGGATGGGGTTGAAAAAGCTGTTGAAGTTGCTAAAAAAAGTAAAAGCCCTTATATAATAGACGCTTTTCACGATAGACTTATTGAAGAAATGAGAAAGAATGGTAAAATGTAAAAACCGCTAAAGGCGGTTTTTAAAAGATTAATATGTCAGAGAATATACTTAAAAAATTAAATAAAGAACAAAAAAAGGCAGCGATTTTTGGTGAAGGACCATTGATGGTTGTGGCTGGGGCAGGAACAGGAAAAACGACAGTTCTAACAAGTAGAATTATTAATCTAATAGAAAGAAAAAATATTAAGCCAGAAGAAATACTGGCTTTGACTTTTACTGAAAAAGCAGCTCAAGAAATGCAGGATAGGGTAGAATCTATGTTGCCTTTTGGTTATTATGATTTCTGGATATCAACCTTTCATTCTTTTGCAGATAAAATATTGAAAAACTATGGTTTGGGTATAGGAATACCAACTGACTACAAATTATTAGAACAAACTGGAAGTTGGATACTTATGAGGCAAAACTTTCATAAGTTTGGTTTTTTAAAAGAATATAGACCGCTAGGAAATCCAACAAAGTTTATTCATGCGTTGATTTCTCATTTTAATCATTGCAAAACCGAAGGAATTTATCCTGAAAATTATAGAGATTATGCCGAGTCATTGAAAAATGATATGGATAGCATTTTTGTTGCAGCGAAAAAAAAGAGGAAGACGGAAGAGAAGGAAGTAGAATTAATAGAAGATGATCTAAGATTAGTTGAAAGAGCAAGAATAGAAGAACTTGCCATGGCGTATGAAACATATCAGCAATTATTACTAGATAATAGTTGTCTAGATTTTGGCGATTTGATAAATTATGCAATAAAACTTTTGGAGAAAAAACCTGAGATACTTGCAAAATTTAGAAAGCAATTTAAGTATGTATTAGTGGATGAATTTCAGGATACTAATTGGGTTCAGTACGAATTGATTAAAAAGATTGCTTATCCAAAAAATAACATAAACGTATTCGCAGACGACGATCAAAGTATATTTTCTTTTCAAGGGGCATCTTTTAATAATGTCTTAAGATTTAAAAGAGATTATCCAGAGTCGGAAGATGTTGTATTAATAAAAAATTATCGCTCTCCCCAAAATATACTTGATTTGGCATATAATTTTATTCAGTATAATAATCCAAACAGATTAGAATATCAACTTAACGAAATTAACGAAATAAAACAGCGAGCTAAAGAAAGAGGCGTTGATTTGTCTAGTTTTAAAAAAATTGATAAGCGATTAATAAGTCCAAATAAAAAAGAGGGAGATATTGAATTGCTTAGTTTTGAAACAGCAGATGAGGAAATAACGGGAGTTGTAAGTAAGATATGGGAAATAAAAGAGATTGATAATACAGTGACTTTTTCTGATTTTGCGATACTTACACGAACAAATGAATCTGCCAATAGTTTTAGTAGGGCACTTGATAGAGCCGGAATGCCTTATCAGTTTTATTCGTCAAAAGGGCTTTATACACACCCTTTAATTTTGGATATGATTTCGTATTTTAGAGTCTTGATTGATTTTTATGATTCAAGTAGTTTTTATAGAATATTAAGAATGCTGCCACTCGATTTTTCTCCCGAAGATGTCGCAAAAATTACTCAATATAGTAATAAAAAGGGATTACCGGTTTTTGAAACGATACAACAGGAAGAATTATTATCACAAATGGCGAGAGATGACAGAAAGAATCTTGAAGATTTGATATTGTATATTAGAAAGCATTATAGATTGTCTAGAGAAAAAAATGTTGCAGAAGTTTTTGTAAATATGTTGGAAGATCTAGGTTATTCTAGATGCTTAGCGGCGGCAACGGAAGAAAATCTTCATAATTGGGAAGTAATATATCAGTTTTACGAAAGAATAAAAGATTTTGAAAATACTCACATTGATGCAAAATTAATTGCATTTGTAGAACAAATGCAAATGGAATTAGATTCTGGAGAAGAGGGAAATTTTAAGATAAGCCTTGATGATTCCTTTGATTCTGTAAAGATAATGACAGTCCATTCGGCAAAGGGACTTGAGTTTGAATATGTTTTTTTGACAAATCTAGTTCATAGAAAGTTTCCTTCTGACCAAAGAAAAGAGCCAATAGAAATACCAGAAAAATTAATTAAAGAGGTATTACCAGAAGGAGATACTCACTTACAAGAAGAGAGGAGATTATTTTATGTTGGATTAACTAGAGCCAAAAAAGGATTATACCTTACATGGGCATCAGATTATGGCGGAAAGATATTAAAAAAACCTTCAAGATTTTTACTAGAGAGCAAGCTTATTAGTGAAGATGTTCTTGAGAAGCAAAAACTGACTAAAATAGGAGGAAATTCCTATGGGAAAAATTTTTGTTTTAAATTGGAATCAAATGAAACAAAAGGGAATAATAATGTTAAAAAATTTCTGCCAGATCACTTTTCTTTTTCTCAATTAGCTTCATTTGAAAATTGCCCCTTGCAATACAAGTTTATGCATATTCTAAAAATACCCACAAAGGGTAAGTCAAATTTTAGTTTTGGAAAAAGTATACATAACTCTTTACATAAGTTTGTTGCTAATTACTATAATGGCAAATGTCCTTCTATAGAAGAGCTGCTTGCAATATATAAATCCGAATGGATTAACGATTGGTATGAAGATAAGCGGGAACAAGAAATGTTTTTTGAAAATGGAAAAAGAATAATAGCTAATTTTTACGAGGATTTTATAAGTAAAAAACCAGAAATATTTACTTTTGATGGATTGCCAGCTCTTGAAAAAACTTTTTCTTTAAAAATAAATGGAAATAGCGTTATTGGGGCAATAGATAGAATTGATAATATAGGTGGCGGGGTTGAGATTATGGATTATAAAACAGGAAATCCAAAAACTAGTTTGGGAACCGATGAAAAATTTCAACTTTTAATATACTATTTAGCTGCTAGAAGAATTTTTAATTTGGAAGTAAAAAAACTAACGTTTTTTTATGTGGAAAACGGCTCTAAATTTTCATTTGAGCCGAAAAATGGGGATGAAGAGAAAACAGAAAAGAAAATTGCTGATATAATAAATAAAATAAAGAGAAGTAGTTTTAAGCCGACAGCTGGATGGCATTGTCAGTTCTGTGACTTTAAAAATATTTGTTCTCATAAAAAATTGTAAGAAATCAAAAAATAATATGAAAACTACGCAAAAAAACATAACCGTTTTGGGTGATGGAGCGTGGGCGACAACTCTTGCTGGACTTGCTAAGAAAAACGGACACAGTGTGGTTGTATGGAGTGCCTTTCCTGATTATTTAGATGAACTAGATAAAACATTAATAAATAGGGTATATATGCCCGGAATCAAAATTCCAGAAGGTGTTGTATTTGAAAAAGATATTGGAAAAGCTATTGAATTTGGTGATATAGTAATTTTTGCTATTCCTTCTAAATTTTTTAGAGATATTGCAAAAAAGGTGAAAAATCTAGAAATTTCCTTGAAGGGAAAGGTTTTTGTAAATGTCTCAAAAGGAATAGAACAAAAAACCTTAATGAGAATGACAGAGGTGTTAAAAGAAGAATTGGGTAAAATTAATACAGCTGTACTCTCTGGTCCTACTATTGCAATTGAAGTGGCAAAAGAATTACCAGCTTTAATAGTTGCTGCTTCAAAAAGTAAAAAAATAGCTAAAGAGTTGCAAGAAATTTTTTCAAATGAATATTTTCGTGTATATACAAGTAGCGATGTAATTGGTGTTGAAATGGGAGGACCTCTTAAGAATATAATTGCAGTTGTTGCGGGAATTTCTGATGGACTTGGTTTTGGCTCTAATGCGAAGGCTGCTATATTATCTAGAGGAATTGTAGAAATCCAAAGGTTGGGGCAAGTAATGGGCGCGAAGAAGAAAACTTTTTCTGGACTCGCTGGATTAGGAGATCTTTCAACTACTTGCATAAGTCCTGATAGTAGAAATAGAACATTTGGAGAGAGAATAGGAAAAGGAGAAAAAATGAACGATATTGTAAAATCAACCTCAGCGATAATAGAAGGTGCAACAACAGCTGAAGCAATATATGAATTGAGTAAAAAATATAAAGTAGAAATGCCAATAACCGAACAGGTTTATAATATCCTTTATAAAAATAAAAATCCCAAACAAGCAATGATAGATCTTATGACTAGAGAAAGAAAAGCGGAGTAATTTTACTAGCGAATTTTTAGCTTGAAGTATATTGTGTTTTAGGGTAAATTTAATCTATAATAATAAAACGATAAACGAAAATGAAGGTTAATATTTTTATTGAGAATCCAAAAGGCAGTCACAATAAATACGAATTAGACAAAGAAACAAACAGAATAATGCTTGATAGAACTTTGCATTCTGCTGTCTATTGGCCATTTGAATATGGTTTTATTGAAAACACATTAGCTGACGATGGTGATCCATTAGATGTAGTTGTTTTGTCCGAGAGTCCAACCTTCCCCGGATGTACAATTCCTTGCAGAATAATAGGAATGCTTAATATGGAAGATGAAGCTGGTCTTGATTATAAGATAATTGCTGTGCCAGACGATAAGATTGACCCTAGATTTAAAGAAATACAAGATATTTCTGATGTCGGAGAACACTACAAAAAAGTGATTCAAGAATTTTTTGAGACATATAAAAGACTTGAATCTGGTAAGTGGGTAAAAATTACTGGATTTGAATCAAAAGAGATTGCCGAAAATATTATTGAAAAATCACGTATAAATAAATAATTTTTAATTCAAAAATATATAAATGGAATATACTGTTGATAAAGAAAAATGCATTGGATGTGGTAGTTGCAACCTAGCTTGTCCAAACGGAATGGGGATGGGCAGCGATGGGAGAGCTACTGTATTATCAAATGCCGAAGTTGAAGAGTGCGGAGGAACAGATTTATGTCCATATGGTGCAATTGTAGAAGAGGACGAGGGAAAGGCAATATAGATTGATATTAAACGGCTCGCTTTAAGTGAGTCGTTTGTATTTACATTAATTGATTTTGGGCGTAGTATGATTTTATTGATAAAAATATGAAAATAACAAAAGAAACAAAGCTTGATATAATATTGGAAATAAAAGGAGCAGAAGAAATATTATTAAATTATGAAGTTCCTTGTCTTTCTTGTCCTTACGCAAGATATGAATTGTCAGAATTAAATATCGGTTTTATATGCGAGAGATACGACATTGATTGCGAAAAATTACTTAGCGAATTAAATAAATTGACTGAAACAAAATAAAAAATGAAGAGAATAGCTTATATTGTGATGGTTATTCTTATTGTATGTAATGTTATTAGTTGGTCGTATTTATTTTTGGAAAAAGATAACCTTTTTAAGGTTGTCTTTTTTAATGTTGGTCAGGGGGATGCAATTTTTATAGAAACTCCCGAAAAAGAACAGATAATAATTGATGGAGGTGCTGATTATAATTTGGTTGCCAGCAAAATATCAAAAATAGTTCCATTTTGGGACAAGCAAATTGATGCTGTTGTATTAACCCATCTTGATTCAGATCATATGAATGGATTATTCGGCGTAATTGAGAAATACAAAATAAAAAATGTACTGTGGACCGGAAAAGGAAAAGAAGGAAGTGAAGAAAAACTTAGTAATTGGAAAAAATTGATTAAAAGAGAAGTGATAGAAAATAGGGCGAATGAGGTATTGGTGAAAAAAGGGAAAAAGATAATAGCTGAGAACTTATCTTTGGATTTTTTATTGCCAGAAGAAATTAAAGATGATAAAGATAAAAATTCTAATGAAGATTCTTTAGTAGTAAGACTTTGCTATTTAGAAACCTGTTTTCTATTTACGGGTGATATTTCTTTTAATGAAGAAAAAAAGCTAATAGGTGAAAATTTAAAAGCAGATATATTAAAGGTTTCGCATCATGGGTCCAAATATGGATCTTCGGATGAATTTTTAAAGTCTGTTTCTCCTAAGATAGCAGTAATAAGTGTGGGAAAAAACAATTATGGACATCCTGATTCTGGTACAATAGAAAGGATAAGTAATGTGGGTGCAAAGATTATCAGGACTGATATGAAGGGAGACATAACTATATATTCGGACGGAAAAAATTATGGAATTGTTTATCAAAAATTAGGTGAATAGACCTATTAACAGAAAGGTTAAAGAATGTTATAAAATAGATGGTCCTATATTTTAAATTTCCTAACAAATTTATATAGGGAGCCTTACTTTTTCAACTGTTGTGGCAGTTGAAATCGGTGCCCACTTTAAAAGTGGTTAGGGACTTTCTAATAATATAGGACCATACAAGCGTCTCTATGGGCGCTTTTATTGAAAAAAATAGGGGCGTTTAGCTCAGCTGGCTAGAGCGTTGCGTTCACATCGCAGAGGTCACAAGTCCGAGTCTTGTAACGCCCACATATTTTGATTTTTTAGATAGCGTAATATTTATGCGGGAGTAGCTCAGTTGGCAGAGCGTCTGCTTCCCAAGCAGAAGACCGCGGGCTTTATTCTTTTAGAATAAAGGACGGAGGACTGACTGAGTCCGAGTCGGGTTGCTAAAATTTTCCAGCAGGAAAATATTTTGCAAAAATCCCGTCGCTTTAAATATTGTGTGAGTCATGCAGTTGTTTATTATGCGGGAGTAGCTCAGTTGGCAGAGCGTCTGCTTCCCAAGCAGAAGACCGCGGGTTCAAATCCCGTCTCTCGCTCAAAATTAGAAAAGGAAAGACGGGATTTGAAGGCGGAAGCCTGTCTGAGGCTGAGCCAGGTCGGAGCAATCCGCCAGTAGGCGGATATGCGATGAGAATCCCGTCTCCCGCTCATTTTAAATTATTGGATGTGTGGCGGAATTGGCAGACGCGTACGTTTCAGGTGCGTATGAAGTAATTCATATGGGTTCGACTCCCATCACATCCACAGCTTTATTGACTTTTATGTCTTTAGTTGGTAATCTTTTGTTATTGGATAATTTGAATTGAGCATTTAATTATGCTCTTTTTTTACAGGTATTATAATTTTGAAAAGAAATGAGCTTAAAAACATTAATGATTAAATTTGGAAGATTGCTTAGGAATAAATATTTTTTAGGAGTGGCTATTATTTTGATAGTCTTGTTATTGATATGTATATTGTTTTTTAAAAATGCAACTTTAATGAATATGGCTAGTATTTTTAGAAATCCTGTATTTTGTGAAAGTATAGGCGATGAAATTACCAGAGATACTTGCTATTTTAATTTTGCCTTACATTATGAAAATTCGTCTGTTTGCGAAAAGATGAATAAAAACTTGGTAAAAAACTTGTGCTTTGCTATAGGGAAAAGAGATTCAATCCTTTGTGAGCAGGTTGAAACAATTGAGGCTAGAGATGCATGCTACCTAAATATAAATAGATTTAAGCCAGATCTTTTTAATTGTCCTAAGATACAAAATGAAGTTGATAGGGATGATTGTTTTGCAACAATTGCAAGGGCAAAGAATGACATAGCGGTTTGTGATAATATAAAAAACGAACGAGATAAAAATGCTTGTAAGTCTAGCTTTAAAAATTAGCAAAAGGCGTGAATACGCCTTTTTGTTATTTATGGTATAATTAGACCTAATAAGAATAAGTATTTTCGTATGAGCAAAAAACTTTTATTTATATTAATAGTTTGTGTATTAATTGGATTTTTTATTTTTAAATCAAACGATAAACCAATTATTCATAGCTTTGACGATTGTGTTCGTGAGTCGGGCATTATAATGGAGTCATATCCAAGGCAATGTAAATCTTTCGATGGGAAAATTTACGTGGAAGAAATAAAAAATATAAATGAAGAGCCTACCATAAAAATTAACGAAATAGTTAATGGAACGGTAATAAACTCTCCCCTAATCATAAGAGGAAGCGCGAGAGGAAAATGGTTTTTTGAGGCATCTTTTCCTGTTAAATTAGTTGATAAACAAAACAATCTAATTGCGAGTGGTATTGCTATGGCAACTGGCGATTCCCTAACTGATGATTTTGTGCCTTTTGAATGTAGGCTTGATTTTAGTATTTCTGAGAAAACGGAGGGTGTATTAGTATTTAAAAACGATAACCCATCGGGGATACCCGAGAACGATATCTATTACAGAATTCCTGTGATAATTAATGTGAATGGCAATGCAACAAAAATAAAAGTCTATTTTGCTAATGATAATTTAGATAAAGATGTTACTTGCGAGAAGGTGTTTTATACTGAAAGAAATATCACTAACACAAAAACAATAGCTACTGCAGCAATTGAAGAATTATTAAAAGGTGTCACTGAAAAAGAAGCGAAAGAAGGATATAGAACTTTAATCAATAGTGGGGTAAGATTAAATAAACTTGTAATTCAAGATGGTGTTGCTAAGATTGATTTTAGCGAACAGTTAGGTACGGGTGTTGGTGGCTCATGTAGAGTAAGTTTTATAAGAAAGCAAATTGAGGAAACTCTAAAGCAGTTTTCAACTGTAAAGAACGTAATAATTTCTATTAATGGAGATTCAGAATATATATTGCAGCCATAATACAAAATTATGAACGATTTAAATAATGCAGCGGTTCTTAATATGTATTGAATAAAAAAATAAAAGTAGTATCATTGTACTTATGAAAAAGTTTAAATATAAATGTGTCTCAATTTGGAGCTGGTCTGCCGAACACGTGACAAGAGTTTTGAATGAATATGCTGATGATGGATGGGAATTATTTTTCGTAGTTGGGTGTTGGCATTACCTTAGAAAAGAAGTTGATTAATAATAAAAATAAAAATAACTAAAATGGAAGGAATAATCATAATTTCAATATTAATATTATTAGTAATTTTGCTCTCTGGTTTAAGAGTTATAAAAGAATACGAAAGAGGTGTTATATTTTCTTTAGGAAAATATACTGGAATAAAAGAGCCTGGATTAAGAATCGTAATACCAATCATTCAAACAATGACTAGAGTTGAACTAAGGACAGTGACAATGGCAATTCCTTCTCAAAAAATCATTACAAAGGATAATGTCTCAATAGATATTGCTGCTGTTGCTTATTATCATGTGGTTGATGCAGGGAAATCTGTTATTGCTATTGAAGATGTTTTTTCGGCAGTAAACCAGATAAGTCAGACAACAGTAAGAAATGTGGTTGGACAATTTAATCTTGATCAATTATTATCTCAAACTTCAGAAATTAATAATCAAATAAAAACTGTAATAGATAGTCATACGGAACCTTGGGGTGTTCAGGTGACTGCGGTTGAGATAAAAGATATTTTCTTGCCAGAAAATATGCAGAGGGCAATGGCTAAAGAGGCTGAAGCTGAAAGAGAAAGAAGGGCAAAGATTGTTGCTGCTGAAGGTGAGTTGCAAGCTGCTGAAAAACTAGGAAAAGCTGCTGATCAAATGGCTGCTCACCCAGTTGCATTGCAATTAAGGACACTGCAAACAATGGCAGAAATAAGCGTTGAGAAGAATTCAACAATAATATTTCCTGCTCAGTTTATGACAACAGTAAAAGAAGCTATTGAAGTAATCAAAGCTGAAGGAAAATAAAAAAACAAAATTCCCTGTATGGGAATTTTTTGATTGACAAAATTTCTAAATAATATAGCCTTAAGGTGGCTCTTTTAAATGAGTCTAGGAGTAAAAAATGAACGATTTTGAGGACCTTTTTATGGCTAGTCATATCGCTCAAGCAATGCTAGACGGCAACTTGATTTTCAAAGAAGTTAATCAAGCTTTTTGTTCTATGCTGGGCGTTGCTCGTGATGATATAATTGGTTTGTACCTGCGCGATTTAAAGGATCGGAGTCTTGTGACGTATGTAAGTGATTCTGGGGAGACGATTGCCGATGCAATTAACGGTAAGAGGGTGACTCATGGGCAATCATCCATACAGACCAAGGCGGGTTCTTTTGTGATTAAGAGAACTAACCAACCGAGAATCAACAGTAAAGGTGTCGTTGATATGGTTTTTGTGACATATGACGACATAACTGCTTTAGTAAAGAAACAAGAATATACTGCTAAGGAAGTGAAGCAATTAGCCGAAGCATACAAAGAAGCTGCTGAAGGTAATCTGAGAGTGAGATACAAAATCACTGATCCAGACAATGACACTAGAGATGCATTTGAGGAACTTGTAATCTTGCGTGATGTAGTGGATGGAATAGTAGGAAACCTCAGGGAAAGCATTAAAATTATCTTTTCGGAGATGTATGAGGTTTCTGAGGTAGTGATTTCTTCTGCTACAAGTATTACCGAACTAAGTAATGCTGTTGATGGTCTCGCAAGAGATTTGGGAGCGGTAAGCAATGGCATACAGGGCGCTGGAAAATCATCTGAAGAGATACAGCGAGTAATGGCAGACATGAATATTGCTATTACTAATTTGGCTAATGATACTTCGTTGATTTCTGGTGAATCCGAAGACGTAAAGGAGTCATCCGATAAGGGGTTAGGACTTACTCTTGATACTAAGAAACTAACAGAAGAAATTGCAAATGCTGCCACCAAGATGGTTGATGATATTAATCGTAATGTGCAACAAATGGGCGATGTTGATTCGTTGGTAAGAACTATTGATGACGTTGCGAGACAGACCAATCTGTTAGCTCTTAATGCAGCAATTGAGGCAGCGAGAGCTGGTGATGCTGGCAAAGGATTTGCAGTAGTAGCCGCGGAGGTAAAATCACTTTCGCAGGATTCTAAGAAAAGCGCTGAAAGTATTCGTGGTATTGTTGAGGAACTTAGTAAGTCAATTAGTGCTGTTAGTAAAAACATGGTTCAAGCAGCAATGGTTGTAAAGCAAGGAAATGATCTTGCCTCTAAGTCTCACCAAACATTTAACGGTATTGTAGAAAAAATTGAAGGCATGAATGGAAAAATTTCTAACATGGCTTCTTCTACTCAGGAACAAGCCGCTGTTGTTGAAGAAATAACAGCAAGTGTCCATGAGATTAGCAATCTTGTCGTTTCGGCAGGACAGGGAGCGAATAATATCGCAGCAGCCACGGAAGAGGTTGCAGCGAGTATTGATAACATATCTAAGAATATGGAAAAAGTAAGTGGGAGCGTAAGAAAGGTTCAGGAATTAATGGGTAAATTTAAAGTTTAATATTTTTTTAAATACATCTTAAATAAGATGTTTTTTTATTTGGGAGATAGTTACCCCTTGAAATTATACGGTTTTCTGTTAATATACTTTGTATATGGAAAAAGAATGTTCAATTTGTGGCAAATCATCTTTTATGGGGAGACAGTTCAAGAAATTGATTTCTAGATATAACCCTACTCCAAAAAAGAGAAAATATCCTAATTTGCAATGGTTAACAGTTCCTGCTGACACTAGCAAAAAGAAATATGTTGAATTTGCCGGTAAAAGAGTTATTGCTTGCGCAAAATGTATTAAAGCCTTATCTAAATAAGGCTTTAGTCTTTTTTTGGCACAACTTCGGGCTGTCGTATAACGGAATTATTTGCGCATGGGGTGCGTAAGACCTGGGTTCAATTCCCAGCAGCCCGACTTAATTAAGAAAGACACCTGGAAGGTGTTTTTCTTAATTAAGAAACAGGCAATGGGAATTGAAGGCGGAGCTGCGACTGGCAGCGAGCCAGGCCTGAAGAAAATTCCAGAAGGAATTTATCTGAGGGAATTCCCAGCAGCCCGACTTAATAACAGGGATTAGTAATTAGTAACTAGTAATCAGTACCTTGTTGCTTACTTCGTAAGCTTAGAGCATTTTTATAGATTCCGACTTCTCCCTTCAGAGGCGGGCAATCGGGAATGACAAAATGGTAATATAAGTTGCGTTAAGTTGTAGGTTTGATAAGATTTTTTAAGAGGGCGAGGTCCGACCTCCAAAAGGTCCGACCTCCAAAAGGTCCGACCTCCAAAAGGTCCGACCTCCAAAAGGTCCGACCTCCATTTTTTTTAAGATTCCCGCCTTCGTCCGCCTACGGCGAGACAAGCGGGAATGACAAACAAAAAAGAAATTAATTACCTTCGCAGAAATGACAAGCAAAGAAATTAATCGCCTTCGTCTGTCTGTAGTGAGGTAAGGGAGTAAGGGGAACGAAATTATTCGCAATGAAAATGCAGATATGATAGTATAAATTTATATAAACAATAAAAAATATGATAGAAACATCTTTTATATTAGGTTTAATAATTTTGATATTTTCGGTAGTTATTCACGAAATTGCACATGGAGCTATTGCAAATAGCTTGGGAGACAATACTGCTGAAAGAGAGGGAAGATTGAGCTTGAATCCGATTGTGCATATTGATCCGATTGGTTCGGTTTTGTTGCCCTTTTTATTAGTCATTACATCGTCTCCAGTATTATTTGGATGGGCAAAACCAGTACCAGTTAATTTTTTTAATCTTAATGATAAGTGGGGTGAGTTAAAAGTAGCGTTAGCTGGTCCAGCTGTAAATTTTTTTATAGCTTTAATATTTTGTGTTTTTTTAAGATTCTCCTTTTTTCCAGAAATGTCTGATATCTTTATGTACGTGGCAATAATAAATATTGGATTAGCATTGTTTAATCTTATTCCTGTTTTTCCTCTTGATGGCTCTCATATTTTGTTAAATCTATTACCAGATTCAATGGTACATTTCAAACAGTTTATGGTTAATTATGGTGCTCTTTTGTTAATCTTTTTTATTTTTGTATTTCCTGGTACGGAGTGGCTTAGTGATTTAATAAATATAATTTTTAATCTTTTGGTTAGATAATAGTATTTGCTAGTTTTATGTTTTGGGATATAATACTTGTATAATAAATAATAAATACAAAAACAAAAAATGAACGAGAATACTTCAAAAATTGTTGAGTACACATTAGTAATTTTGATAGGCTTGAAGCAGTTGAGCAAAAGATTGATGTCATTAAGACTGATAATGTAATTCAAGATTTAAAAATAAAGCAGATAGATGCAAAGGTTAATCCAAAGACTGAAGAGTTAACGGTAAATCCAGATAAAACACTCACTGAAACGGAGAATAAAGAAACAGAGACAACAAATCCAGTGCAACCAAAAATAAATCCAGTGAGATAATTAAAAACAGAGCCTAGCTCTGTTTTTATTTTTATAAAGTTTGGTCAAAAATCAGAATTTTTTTAAATTTTGACATATAAAGATTTTTATGTTATTGTTTTTACGTCCCTAAAACTATGGGGAGAGAGAGTGAAATGAAGTTCATTGTTATTTTTTTGCTTCTTTGCATGGTTTTGATCCCGTGCATTACTTGTGCGAGTGATGATACTGTTCTCGCATCTGGACATCCTGATTGGCAGCCAGCAATGTATCAAAGCGGTGAGAGCATTGTGGGTATTGCTCCTGAGATTGTGACTGCCGTATTTGGTACTCTGGACCTTAAGGTTGAGTGTATATATGTTGGTTCTTGGACAAATGTTCAGGAATTAGGCAAAAGAGGAGATATTGACGTAATTGTTGCTGGCTATAAGACTGAAGAAAGAGAGAAGTATTTCGTTTTCTCTGATTCTTTTATGTCTGACAACATATCTGTCTTTTCTGTACAGAACATACTATACGACAAGCCAGAGAGCCTAAAAGGATATCGTATTGCTGTCTCTCGGGGAGATAGCTACGGTCAGGGCATTGACAACTTTTTGGCATCAGACCAAGCCATTGTCACGGTATATGATGACCCAAGAGAAGCGATGTCTTCGGTGGCACAGGGGGAAAACAACCTCTTCTTGTACTCAACTGTTGCAGGAAAGAAAATCTTGAAAGAACACGCGGTATTCAAGAATGTGAAGGAGGAAGTAATTGGCAATTTGCCGTTTTATATGATGATTTCAAAGAAATCAAAATATGCGGAATTGTTGCCAGAAATTAATCAAGCCTTGAAGTTCTACGAGGTATAGACTGGTTTTAAAAAACCAGCTTTTTTATACAAAAATTGGCATTGTCAGACTGGCATAGCTGTGGTATTTTTAAATCATATGGAAATACCTTTTTTTATGTATATAGTGAAGAAGATAGCCTTTGGTCTTGGAGTAGGATTTGGAATTTATTTCTTTTTTTTATACGGAAGACCATTTGTTGAAAAAATTACAGGTATGACATTTACTGATGATGTTTGGCTTTGGTATGTAATTGCTGGTGCTGTTGCGATGGGATTATTAGGTTTTTTAATTATTTAAATGATTTATGAATTATAACTTTACGGAAATAGAAAAAAAGTGGCAAGATTATTGGGAAAAAAATAAAACAAATAAAACAAATGATTTTTCGGAAAAGAAAAAATATTATGTTTTAGATATGTTTCCTTATCCATCGGGAGTGGGGTTGCATGTGGGACATTTTAAAGGGTATGTTGCAACAGATGTTGTCGCTCGTATAAAAAGAATGCAAGGATTTGAAGTGTTGCATCCGATGGGTTGGGATGCTTTTGGTTTGCCAGCTGAGAATTTTGCAATCAAAACAGGAATACATCCCGAAATAACCACTGAGAAAAATATTGAAAATATAAAACACCAAATGAAGATTGCTGGGCTCAGTTATGATTGGGATAGAGAGATAAATACAACCGATAAAGATTATTATAAATGGACACAATGGATATTTTTGAAGTTGTATGAAAATAATTTGGCATATAAAAAGATATTACCTATAAATTGGTGTCCGTCTTGTAAAACCGGTCTCGCAAATGAGGAAGTTGTTAATGGAAAATGTGAAAGATGTGGAACTGAAACAACAAAAAAAGATATTAAGCAATGGATACTTAAAATTACCGAATATGCCGATAGACTACTTGAAGATTTAGATACTTTAGACTGGCCCGAAAGAATAAAAGAAATGCAAAGAAATTGGATTGGAAGAAGCGAGGGATGGGAAATTGATTTTGGAATTGAAGATACTGGTAGGGTAGTGACAGTTTTTACTACTAGAGCCGATACTCTTTTTGGCTGTACTTATGTAGTGCTTGCACCCGAATCAGAAGTTGTACTGGAGTTGAAAAATAAAATTTCTAATTGGGATGAAGTGAGTGATTATATTGAAAAAGCAAAAAATAAAAGTGATCTAGAAAGAATAAGTGAAGTAAAAGGAAAAAGCGGAGTAGAATTAAAAGGACTTAAAGCAATAAATCCTATAAATGGAAAAGATGTTAGAGTTTTTGTTGCTGATTACGTGCTCGCTAGTTATGGAACAGGAGCGGTAATGGCTGTACCTGCTCATGATGAAAGGGATTTTGAATTTGCCATAAAATATGATTTGCCAGTTATTGAAGTTGTGCGACCGAAGAATGGTGATTCTGATATCTCTGAATCAGCGTTTATTCAAGATGGATATCTAATTAATTCTGATACTTTTACTGATATGGATTCGGAGAGTGCAAGAAAAGCTATTGGTGAAAGCTTGAAAGAAGAGGGTTTTGCAAGACCTAAAATAAATTATAAATTACATGACTGGCCTTTTTCTAGACAGAGATATTGGGGTGAGCCAATTCCAATAATACATTGCAATAGTTGTGGAATTGTCCCTCTTGAAGAAAAGAATCTTCCATTAACATTGCCTCACGTTGATAAGTATGAACCAACTGGTACAGGAGAATCACCTTTGGCTGCAATTGAAAATTGGGTAAATGTAAAATGTCCAAAATGTGGAGGAGATGCAAAGAGAGAGACCAATACTATGCCACAGTGGGCTGGAAGTTGTTGGTACTATTTGAGATATTTGGATATTAAGAATGATAGGGTATTTGTTGACAGTGAAAAAGAGAAAAGATGGATGCCGGTAGATTTATATGTTGGGGGTGCAGAACATGCGGTATTGCACTTATTGTATTCAAGATTTTGGCACAAATTTTTATTTGATATTGGAGTAGTTTCAACTAAGGAACCTTTTCAAAAATTAAGAAACATAGGTCTTGTTCTTGCCCATGATGGTCAAAAGATGTCAAAATCAAAAGGAAATGTTATTTCTCCTGATAGCGTTATTGATTCTTTTGGAGCAGATACATTAAGGGTGTACGAAATGTTTATGGGTCCATTTGATCAAGCTATTGGATGGAATGAACAGGGGGTAAAAGGGGTAAACAGATTTTTGACAAGAGTATGGGATATTGTAATGGAAAACAAAAACATTACTAATAGCTCAAGCGAGGTGGTATCTGAAACTCAAAAATTAATAAAGAAAGTAAATGATGATTTAGAAAAAATGAAATTTAATACTCCAGTGGCTTTCTTTATGGAGTATGTAAACTTTATCTATGATAATAAGGCGGGTTTTGGAAAAGATTCGGCAAAAATATTTATAAAGTTATTGTTTCCTTTTGCGCCTCATATTTGTGAAGAAATGTGGCAGTTAATAGGAGAACAAGGATTGGTAAGTGAGCAAGAATGGTTAACTCCAGACGCATCATTAATTAAAGCAGATAAAATAATTTTGATTGTTCAGGTAAACGGAAAGGTTAGAGATAGAATGGAGTTTGATAGCGATATTGATCAGGTAAAGGCAGAAGAAGCAGTAAGAAACAGTGAAGTAATTGCAAAGTGGATAAAGGGAAAAAAGATAAAGAAAGTAATTTTTGCGCAAGGAAAACTAATTAATATAGTTGCTTAGTATGATTATTGCAATAGCTGTAGATTTGCTATAATTTTTAAAGGGAATGGAGATAGGGGCGAGGTCCGACCTCCAAAAGGTCCGACCTCCAAAAGGTCCGACCTCCAAAAGGTCCGACCTCCAAAAGGTCCGACCTCCAAAAGGTCCGACCTCCAAAAGGTCCGACCTCCAAAAGGTCCGACCTCCAAAAGTTGGTAAAGAAGTTTATAATAAAT
The DNA here is from genome assembly GCA_023228085.1 of bacterium. GTDB lineage: Bacteria > Patescibacteriota > Minisyncoccia > Minisyncoccales > Minisyncoccaceae > Minisyncoccus. The sequence continues at coordinate 36,962 of JALOBW010000005.1, read as the reverse complement.
AATTAAAATTTTTATGTGCGGCATTGTTGGTTATATCGGAAAAAATCCTGCTCTTCCAATACTTTTTTCTGGGTTGGAAAGGTTGGAATATAGAGGTTATGATTCGTTTGGTTTTTGTGTTTTGGATGATGGAAAAATTGATTTTTTGTGTAAAGAAAAGGGTAAAATATCTGACCAATGCCATATTAAAAATTCGGAAAGTAGTGGTAGTATTGGAATCGCTCATACTAGGTGGGCAACAACTGGAATTGTCACAAAAGAAAATGCACATCCTCATTTTGATTGCAATCAAGAATTTTTTGTAGTGCATAATGGAATTATTGAAAATTATAAAGAGATAAAAGAAAAACTATTAAACGAAGGGCACAAATTTAGTTCCGAAACTGATACTGAAGTTTTAGCTCATTTGATAGAAAAATATTTTGATGGAGTATTAGAAGATGCTGTTAAAAAAGCACTAAAAGAAGTAAGGGGTACTTACGGATTAGCTGTTGTCTCTCCAAAAGATCCAAATAAAATTGTTGTAGCTAGAATGTCATCACCATTACTTATTGGAATTAATGGAGACGAGTTTATAATTGCATCTGATCCATCGGCGATAATTACAAGAACTAGGCAGATAATCCATCTTGATGATAATGAGGTTGCTGTTTTAACTCCAGATAATTTTATTATTTCAAAACAAGAAAAAGAAAACGATTGTTGGAAAATAGCTGACAAAAAAATTGAAACAATTGAATGGAATATAGAAGAAGCTGAAAAGGGCGGATACAAACATTTTATGTTAAAAGAAATAATGCAAGAGCCCGCAACAATAGAAGACGCAATAAGAGGGAGATTGTATCTTGAAAAAGGAAATGCAAAACTGGGAGGGCTTGAGATTGTTGAAGATAGATTAAGGAATATTGATAACATTGCTTTGATTGGATGTGGAACTGCCTATTATGCCGCTAAGGTTGCTGAATATATGATTGAAGAATATGCAGGTATTTCGGCGGAGCCAGATATTGGTTCAGAATTTAGATACCGAAAATCTTCATTTAATAAAAATACAGCTGGCATCTTTGTTTCTCAGTCTGGAGAAACAGCCGACACTCTTGCGGCTCTTCGCGAAATGAAAGAGAAGGGGTTATTGACTATTGGTGTGACAAATGTTGTTGGATCAAATCAAGCAAGAGAAACTGATGCTGGGGTATATACAAGATCTGGTCCCGAAATAGCCGTTGCTTCAACCAAAGCATTTATTGGACAATTAACAACTTTTGCCTTAATCGCAGTGTATTTGGGGAGACAACGAGACATGGCACTTGTGATGGGCAATAGGATTATTGAAGAAATTTCAAGGTTACCAGAATTAGCACGTGAAATTTTGGATACAAAAGAAGAAATAAAAACAATTGCTAATAAATATATAAATTACAGGGATTTTTGGTTTATTGGTAGAAAGTATAATTATCCGATTGCACTTGAAGGAGCGTTAAAGCTAAAAGAGGTTTCCTATGTTCACGCCGAAGGTACAGCTGGGGGAGAATTAAAACATGGACCACTTGCTTTGATAGATGAGAATTGTCCGACAATTGCTATTTGCTCCTCAGATTCAGTTTACGAAAAAATGATTTCTAATATTGAAGAAGTGAAAGCCAGAAATGGAAAAGTAATAGCCATTGCAACAAAAGGAAATGAAGATATAAAAAAAATTGTTGATGATGTGATTTATATTCCAAAAACTTTGGAGATGTTAACGCCAATATTGTCGGTTATTCCATTGCATCTATTTGCCTATTATTTTGCAGATGCATTAGGTAGAGATATTGATAAACCAAAAAATTTGGCAAAGAGTGTGACGGTAGAATAATTTTGACAAAAAATTATTCTAGTGATAAATAGATGTCAAGGTATGATTGATTTTGAAATTCAAAATCAAGAAGTCTTTAAGGCTCTAATAATAACAAAAAAAATACTGACAAAACAGCGATTTTTAGCGCTGTTTTTTTATTTCATAATTTAAAATTTCATGAAAAAAAACTTCGCCAATCTCACTAATTTATATAGCCTAACAAAAACCTTAAAATTTGAATTAAAGCCTGTTTTGGGAACAAAGTCATTACAAGATGTCATTAAAAATGATAGAGAAATAGATAGACTTTATGAGAAAGAAATGAAGCCGATGTTTGATAGAATGCATGAGCAGTTTATTATGGAGTCCTTGGATGGTGCAGATATATCGATAAAATTATTGCAGCAGATTGAAGACGAATTATTTAAAATGAAGGATTACAAGAGCTGTGAGAACAGTAAGGATAAGATGAGGATATTTGAAAAAAACATTGAAGGCATACAGGAAAAATTAAGAAAGGATGTAATAAGAGTTTTTAATAATAAAGGGAATGAATGGAAAAATAGATATCCTGATATAAAGTTTAAAAAAAATGGTTATCAGATATTGTTTGAAAATAATATATTACTCATGTTAAAAGATTTAAATCCAGAAAAAGAGGATATTATCAAAAAATTTGATAAATTCTTCACCTATTTTAGTGGGTTTAATAAAAATAGAGAGAATTATTATTCTGATGAAGATAAGGCTACTAGTATAGCTAATAGAATTATCAATGAAAACTTGATAAGATTTCTGGACAATAAATACGAATTTAGATTGTTATCAAATAAAATAAACGAATTAAAGAAATATGATGAATATTTTGAATTATTTTATTACTCAAAATGTTTGAATAGTGGTGATATAGATTTATATAATAAAAAGCTAGGAATAGTAAATGAGATTGTAAATAAATTTTTCCAACAAAATAAAGGTATTTTACCTAAATTGGTAAGATTAAAGTTGCTATACAAGCAAATTGGTTGTGATAAGACTAAGTTTGGAATTTTTCAAATAGAAGAAGGGAAAGAATGGGTGAGTATAGAGGAGTTATATGCGAAGCAGAAGGATTTATTGAAGAACATAGAAAATCTTTATCAAAACTTTTTTGCAGACATTGATGATTTTGATTTGGATAGTATTTATTTCAATAAGGCTAGCATTAATACAGTCTCTAGTCGTTGGTTTGTTGCATGGGATGTTTTGTCGGAATTGTTATTGGAAAATAAAATAATCAAAAATAAGGATAGGAATAAAGGGGGTGACTTTAGAATCCCTCAATCTATTTCTTTATTTGATTTTAGTGTAGTCCTTAAAAATAATGTAGATGTTATTAATTTATTTAGACTTGGAGCTAAAGACCAAAGTGGTAAGGGTGAATATGAAAAATTGTATAAAAATAATGCGTGGGACACATTTCTTGCTATTTGGAAGCATGAAATAAAGAAGAATTTTGAAGAATTTAACAATGAATTAGAAAGATTTAATCAAGAAAAAAAGAGAAAATTTGATATTAGAGACGAGGAAGATAAGAAGCTTATTAAAGATTTCTGCGATACGATGTTATCAATAGAGAGAATGATAAAGTACCATACAGTAAAAGAATTTAATATCAAAGATAATAGCTTTTATGAAGTTATAGATCAATATTGCGAGAAATCAAATCTTAATGAATATTATAACGCTTTTAGGAATTACTTAACTAAAAAACTTTATAATACGAATAAGTTTAAATTGAACTTTAATCAGTCTACCTTAGCTAGCGGTTTTGATATTGATAAAGAATTAAGTAATTTAGTAGTAATATTAAGAGGTGCAGGCATCTATTATTTGGCTGTAATAGATAAAAATAATAAAAATTGCTTTAGTAAAGATAAAAATAAAGATCTATATTCTAACGCTTCGGACGAATGGGAAAAATTAAATTACAAGTATTTTCCAAGTGCCTCTAAGATGATTCCCAAGTGCTCTACACAGCTGAAGAATGTTATAGGGCACTTTAAAAAAAATAAAGACGAATATTTATTATTTAATGCTAGTTTTAATAAAAAACTAACCATAACCAGAAGAATATTTGACTTAAATAACGTTAAATATTCAGAAGACGATTTAAATAAGATCGTACAGGATTCTGAAAAAGGAGTTAAGCTTTTTCAAAAAGATTATTTAAAAAATGGAGGGAATAAGAAAGTTTATAGGGCAGCTTTAACTGATTGGATAAATTTTTGCAAAGATTTTTTAGAAAGTTATAAGAGTTGTGAATATTTTGATTATTCTAGTATCAAGGATGCAGATGATTATGAATATTTAGAAGATTTCTACGTAGATGTTGATAGGGCAAGTTATTTTACTGAATTTGTTGGTATAAATAAGGGTATGCTGGAGAGGCTAATAAATGATGGGAAAATATATTTGTTTAGTATTTATAATAAGGACTTCGCAGAACATAAAACTGGTAAAGACAATTTAGAGACAATAATCCTCAAGAATTTGTTTTCTAGTGATATAATTAAGTTGAATGGTGGAGCAGAGCTATTCTTTAGAGATAAAAGTATTGACAAAAAGGTTGATAGCGATAGGAGCAAAAAAAAGAAATTTAGTATTATTAAAAACAAAAGGTATTCTGAGGAAAAAATATTTTTCCATTTTTCTGTCACTCTTAATTTTGGATTAGAAGATTTAAGTTATAAAAAATTTAATATAAATTTTAATAGTAGTATTAATGAAAATTATAAAATTCTTGGCATAGATCGTGGTGAGAAAAACTTATTATATTATTCATTAATCAATCAAGATGGAGTGATTAATAAACAAGGATCGTTAAATATTATTAATGGAAAAGATTATAATAGTCTTTTGACCGATAGGTCTAGGGATATGATGGAAGCTCGCAGGTCTTGGTCCACTATCGGGAGTATTAAAGAGTTAAAGGAAGGCTATTTATCTCAAGCGATACACGAGATATATAAATTATCTGTAGACAATAATGCCATTATAGTATTAGAAGATTTGAATCCTTATTTTAAAGCAAAGAGAACTGCAAGGGTTGAGAAGTCTATTTATAAAAAATTTGAAGTTGCTCTAGCTAAAAAATTGAACTATCTTTCAATGAAAGATAAGGGTGCTAATGAATTAGGTGGAATATTAAATGCTTATCAATTAACTCCGTTGATTAACGCTGGAGGGCTTAGGTATTTTGAAAGCTCTAAGCAGTGGGGGGTAATTTTTTATGTAAATCCAAGCTATACCTCCGCTATAGATCCACTAACTGGATGGAGAAAAACTAAATATATATCCAATTCTATTAGCGAAGAAATAGCTAGAGAAGAATTTGGTATAAATAGCATTAAAATTGATTTTGATAAAAAATATAATTGTTTTAAATTTAATTACGATGATTGGAATTTATTTGCTTATGATGGAATAGAAAGATTCTATTGGAATAAAAATGAAAAAGATGAAAATGGTAAATTTGGCAAAATGAAGAAATATAATCTTTTTGAAGAATTAGAAAAATTATTTTTAGGGTTAGATAAGAATAGGAATATAAATGAGCAAATAATTACTCAAAAAGAATTTGATTGGAAGTCACTAGTTTTCTATTGGAATTTATTAAATCAGATTAGGAATACTAATAGAGAAAAGCAAGGAAACGAAAATGATTTCTTGCAATCTCCCGTATGGTCCAATAAAATTAATGATTTTTATGATAGTAGAAAAAAATACAAAATAAACCTACCCGATAATGGAGATGCTAATGGTGCTTATAATATCGCTAGAAAGGGGATGATATTATTAGACAGAATAAAAAATAACCCAGATAGCCCCGATTTATTTATAAGAAATGATGATTGGGATAAGTTTGTTCAAAGATAAATAGTTATGGAATCGTATATCCAAATATCTAAATTAAACGATTTTATATTCTGCCCTCATTCCTTATATTTGCACTCCATTTATGATAATTTTAATGCAAAAATTTATCACGGAGATGCACAGATAAGAGGAAAAATTGTGCACGAATGTATTGACGAGGGATATTACTCTACTGCAAAAAAATATTTAAGTGGAATTGAGATTTATAGCCAGAAGTATGGATTAGCTGGAAAGATTGATATCTATGATAGTGAGTTGATGATATTGATTGAGCGGAAAAATAAAATAAAAAAAATCTATGATGGTTATAAATACCAACTATATGCTCAGTATTTTTGTCTTTTGGAAATGGGTTTTTTAGTCAAAAAAATGTGTTTACACTCTCTTAAAGATAATAAAAGGTATTGGATATCTTTGCCAGATAAAAATGAAGTAAGAAAATTTGAAAAATTAATAGAAGATATTGGTAGTTTTGATTTTCATAATATCGTAAGAAAAAATAAAGATAAATGTAAAAACTGTATTTATAATCCACTTTGTATTTATTAATATGTTATTTTTAGATGACTTTAAGGAGAAAAAAATTTTGCTTATTCATAACAATCAAATTGATGATGGCTTGAGATTTAGAAACGAAAATATTGTATTTGAAAAAAACGGCGTAGTTGTGAATCAAATATCGTGTCATAAAGTTTTTTGTATTTTTATAATAGGTGATCTCACTCTTACAAGTGTTTTTATAAAAAATTCTTTGGATTTCGGAGTCTCAATTTTTTTATTAAAAAATAATTTAGAATGTTACGCATATATGGGAGCTAGGGCTGAAGGAAATTATTTGCTGCGAGAGAGACAGTATAAAGCTGATTATGAGCAAGAATTAAAAATTGCAAAAAAATTAGTTGAAAATAAATTGATTAATCAATTATTGCTTATTAAGTCCATTGATAAAAAATTTAATTACAAAGAAGAAAAGAAAAATATTATATCTCGTGTTATTGATGCAAAAGATGAAAAAGAATTACTTGGGGTTGAGGGCAATTATTCTAAAATTTTTTTTAAAAATTATTTTAAGGATCTTAGATGGTACAAAAGAATGCCACGAGTGAAAATTGATGAATATAATATATTACTTGATATTGGTTATACGTTTTTGTTTAATTTTATTGATTCATTATTAATGTTATATGGGTTTGATACTTATAAAGGATTTTATCATAAATTATTTTTTCAAAGAAAATCATTATCTTGTGATATCATGGAGCCATTTAGATGTTTGATAGATAAGCAACTGTTGAAGTCTTTTAATTTAGGGCAGATAGATAAAAAAGATTTTAAAGTTGTTAAAGGTATATATAGACTTGATTACAACAAATCAAGGAAATACACAAAAATTTTTCTAGATACTATTACAGACAATAAGGAAGAAATTTTTAGGTATATTTATAATTTTTATAGATATCAGACAAATCCCGAAAAATTTGAATTTCCTAATTTTTCAATAAAGTAATATGTTTATAATTTGTTATGATTTTAGGGATGATAGAATACGAAATAAATTTTCTAGTTATCTTAAAAAATATGGTAGAAAAATTCAATATTCTATTTTTGAAATAAAAAACAGTAGAAGGCTATTGAAAAATATTTTAAATGAGATAGAATTAAAATATAGGAAGGAATTTCAGAATTCTGATAGTATTATTATCTTTCAGGTGTGTGATAGGTGTCAGAAAGAAATAGTACGATATGGATATGCGAAGAATGAAGATTCTGATGTGATCATTTTTGAATAACTCCTTAAAAACTAAATAAAAAGTAGAAAAGTGGAAGTCATGATATAGTGATTAAAATGCTAAACCTTAGTCTTTATAAAAAAATATTATTGAAAAATAGCCAAAAAGTCGCGATTTTAAATTTTATCGTTTGTATCTTTTTGGCTTATTTTCAACAAAGTGAGAGTCTAATGACTATATAAGATTTCTACTTTTGTAGATATTGCAATACCGATAACTTTTTCTTCGTCTAATGACTATATAAGATTTCTACTTTTGTAGATTCTATCAAATAGAATATCTTTACTCGCGTCTAATGACTATATAAGATTTCTACTTTTGTAGATGTAACTCTTCTAATGCTTCTTTCTTTGTCTAATGACTATATAAGATTTCTACTTTTGTAGATTTGTTGTTTGCAACTAATAGGTTGATGTCTAATGACTATATAAGATTTCTACTTTTGTAGATACTTTTCCATAAGTTCTCCAATCGGGGTCTAATGACTATATAAGATTTCTACTTTTGTAGATAGTTAGAGGTTCTGTATATTTTAATGTGTCTAATGACTATATAAGATTTCTACTTTTGTAGATATCCAGCAAATTAGTATTGTTAATGCGTCTAATGACTATATAAGATTTCTACTTTTGTAGATATTACAGAGGGGCAACTTTTACAAAGTCTAATGACTATATAAGATTTCTACTTTTGTAGATATATTGGCATTTCTTTTTTATTATTGTCTAATGACTATATAAGATTTCTACTTTTGTAGATTTAAGGAAATTAAAGAAACTAAAAAGTCTAATGACTATATAAGATTTCTACTTTTGTAGATAAATGTTTATATTGGCAGGTAAGATGGTCTAATGACTATATAAGATTTCTACTTTTGTAGATAAAATATAAGAACCCAAATAATAAAAATGTCTAATGACTATATAAGATTTCTACTTTTGTAGATTAACGTGCCAATTTCCCGAATCAATGTCTAATGACTATATAAGATTTCTACTTTTGTAGATGAATGTGAGCCATTTTCTATTGTTAAGTCTAATGACTATATAAGATTTCTACTTTTGTAGATTGGAATGCGGTAATGATATTGATAGTGTCTAATGACTATATAAGATTTCTACTTTTGTAGATTTATCTGGTGCGATTACAACGAAGAGTCTAATGACTATATAAGATTTCTACTTTTGTAGATTTAACGACCACCAGAGAGAGGTTGAAGTCTAATGACTATATAAGATTTCTACTTTTGTAGATTAAACTTTATATTCAGCAATAAATTCTGCGTCTAATGACTATATAAGATTTCTACTTTTGTAGATTTGACCTGCTATCGCAGATGTTAAGGTCTAATGACTATATAAGATTTCTACTTTTGTAGATTGTAATCCTGATAGTTGTGAAAGTTTAGTCTAATGACTATATAAGATTTCTACTTTTGTAGATGAAAAGTCGGAGAGTATATCGAATCTGTCTAATGACTATATAAGATTTCTACTTTTGTAGATTCCATTAAGAACATCATATCTTGAAAGTCTAATGACTATATAAGATTTCTACTTTTGTAGATAAAAAACTGGAACAACTCTTATTGCGTCTAATGACTATATAAGATTTCTACTTTTGTAGATTGGAAGACCAGCAGTATGCTGTCATGTCTAATGACTATATAAGATTTCTACTTTTGTAGATACAAGGGGTGAGAGATAGAACTATGCAGTCTAATGACTATATAAGATTTCTACTTTTGTAGATATTATTGCTTCGACCACATTTACTACGTCTAATGACTATATAAGATTTCTACTTTTGTAGATTTAAACAAAATCGCTAATGACTTATAGTCTAATGACTATATAAGATTTCTACTTTTGTAGATATTATTTATCGGTAGCGGGTACAAGTATGGTCTAATGACTATATAAGATTTCTACTTTTGTAGATTTTAACGATAGGATCACCAGTTCCTGGTCTAATGACTATATAAGATTTCTACTTTTGTAGATTTTGGACTAATTTGTGGACATTTCCTGTCTAATGACTATATAAGATTTCTACTTTTGTAGATGTTCTTGATCCATTTAATCAATGCATGTCTAATGACTATATAAGATTTCTACTTTTGTAGATTTAATACTGGGTAATGCTCCCAGATAGTCTAATGACTATATAAGATTTCTACTTTTGTAGATCTACAATCAATTGCAACATTAAAAGAAGTCTAATGACTATATAAGATTTCTACTTTTGTAGATCAAACTGATTCTAGTGGCAGCCCTAGGTCTAATGACTATATAAGATTTCTACTTTTGTAGATAGAACTCCTGATATGTCATTTTTATGTCTAATGACTATATAAGATTTCTACTTTTGTAGATTAGTAGTCTTATCAACATATTCTAATGGGTCTAATGACTATATAAGATTTCTACTTTTGTAGATCTCATAGTATTTCCTATAATAATTTTTATTGTCTAATGACTATATAAGATTTCTACTTTTGTAGATTAGGGGTTCATAGGGCTTTTATAACTGTCTAATGACTATATAAGATTTCTACTTTTGTAGATTATGGCTTTTAAAGGTTATTACAATGTCTAATGACTATATAAGATTTCTATTCTATAGCAAGTTTTACTGGCAAATAGTCTGTGCTGGAACGAGTAGGTGGAAATGGTGAAACTAATTAAAGGTTAGTTTTATTTTTTAAAATCTTAAGGTTTTCTTTAGGAAAACTTTAAGTTTTCTTAATGTCTTTTGTGATATCTTATAAGTGCGGTCTTATCCGCAGGTTGTTATTATGCATGTTGGCGACAGTCAATCCTACCTAAGTATTTCAAAGGATGCAGTACCTTTCCAACAGAATATCATTGAATCTTCATTGGGAGAATTCTCACAAGGTGATGACAAGTATTTTGGGGAATTTACTGACATTGGAATTGAGCAATTAATTGCAATGGGAATACCTGTGACGAAAATTGAAGGAACTTTTGAGCGAAATGGTAAGGTTGCTCACAAGGTTTACATAAATGGGCTTTTTGAATAAAGCCTTTTATTTATAAAAAAAAGAGAGACCTTAGCCTCTTTTACTGCAATTTGCAGATTATATTTTTTGGAGTACAACGTAGTAGCCCTTGGTATATCCAATCTCTTGATATGGGACTATGATATCCGTTTCCATATCTGGATTTTTTTCAATTATTTTGGACAGTATATGCCCAAAACATTCTTCCTCTTGACTCAGACCTTTTAGTGCATGAACTTCGGGATTAATGCAAATGTTGTTGATGTAATAAACACCGTTCCCGTAATAGATAAAGTTTTCCGAAGTTTCGTTTTTGCTTGTCAGTCCGAATCCACTAACGGTTCCTATTATCATCATAGTGACTAATATAGCCACTATTAAATAAAATTTTCTCATAAGCTTCTCCTTTAGTGTAGCAGTAAAACATTAATAGAAAGAGTATTATTTGTCAATTCTGGATCATTTGTTTTTTAAATAATTTATTGCTAAAATTATAACAATGAATTTATATAGAAAAGCTTTTACTCTAAGTAGAACTTCTTATCGTCATCGCTATCATCGGCATTCTTGCTGGTATCTTAATCGTATCTATGACTAGTGCAACCAATAGTGCGAACGATGCCAGACGTAAAGCGGACATTAACCAATTAGTAAAAGCAATCACTATTATCAAAACTACAGATGGAGTATTCCAACAGAAACAAATAGTAATTGCAAGTTAGGTTCAACAAGGAGTAGAGACGTCTAATTAATGTAATTCTGCCTTTTGTTTTTTTGTGATAGAATATACTAAACCTTATGATAGAAACTGATCAAAAAAATATTTTAATAAGGACAGCCATTATTTTCGTTTTGGTGGGCATATTTATTGGTATAATCATTGCCGTAAGTTTGGATTCTAATAAAAATGGAAACGACGAAAGAAGAAAAAATGATATTGAAGTTTTGGCTCAAGCTATTATGGAATACAGAAATAAGGGACCTTTGCCAGCCAGTTCTGGTAATTGGTGTGACTTAAAACAAGACGGGACAGGATGTCCTGGCTTTCCATCCTTAATATCAGAATATATAAATTTCATTCCAAAAGATCCTGAAGGTGGTTATTACAAATATTATTCGGATAGTAAAAACTTTTTTCTAATGTCTAATATGTCGGATACGATTTCTACTTATACGTATTCAAGCTCTTCGGGTAGTTTTTCATTACAAAAAAAGAATTTTTTGACCATAAATCAAAGTAATGGTTCTGAAAATCAAACACTAAATGGGTTTGATCCTTATAATAGCGCTAGGTTAGCGAGTGATGAAAACGTTTTTTATGAAGGAAGGCGAGCAGTAAAAGTGGAAGTTGATAGTAATAATAGTGGGGTTTTTATTGATTCGCCAATTCATAACATTCCGAAAAAAAAAGCGATTTCAATACAAGCTATGGTTTGGGTACCCTTAGGTAAAACCGTGTCTTTTGGTATAAGAGGGGATAATGAAAATGGTATGCTTGAATATAGCTCCAAAGAAGTCAATGGAAATAATAATTGGCAAATGATTGAGTTAAACTATGAATTGACTCAAGACTGGAAAGAGATAGGAATTGTTGTGCATAGTGCTAGCTATAATGTTGATCCAAATTTTTATTTTTTTATTGATAGTTTAAAATTAGAATATGGAAATAAATCAAGTGTTTGGGTGATTGGAAGTTAGAATATTGCTTAGAATGGGAAGCTATATAAAAGCTGAGATACTCAGTTTTTTTGATTTATCTTCAACTCAACAGCAACTGTATCCATGGCAGTAAATAAATACTGTCTTTTTTTATACGAAAAATATTTTTTTAAATAAAAATAGCCTTTATTTAGGCTATATAAGAAAAGTGGAGAATTATCTTCCACGCATCATGAATAGCAATCTTTTTTCCGTTGAGGAATTTTGCCATTGCATAGATGTTGTTGTCAATAAGACAAAGGTTGGATGACTCGCAGTTTTTTGGTCCGTAAGCGCTACGAATACTTTGAGAAGAATCAAAAAGAATAAGGCGGACAGCGACGAGCGGTTGCTTTGAGGATTCTTTTGAATGAACAATTCCAAGACATTTCACTCTATCGTAATCCTTTATTCCTAATTCTTCTTTTAGCTCTCTTTTGATGCAAGATAAAATGGAAATCTTTCCATTCTTTTCGTCGGCAGGAGGATCAATATATCCGCCTGGAAGAAATGTCAGTAACTTGTTGTCAAAAGTGGTATCGTGCCGCATAGCCAGAACAATCTTGTTGTCTTTAGTAATAGCGACAGCGCCAACCGAAAGAGGAATGCAGTTTCTTCTGTCAATAGGAACTACGCCGTTTATCTCAGTTGGTCTTGTTTTTTCAAGAGAAGAAAAAACTGAGAAACTTGATTTGCGAGTCCTAATGGTAATATCTCCATTGTTTTGCTTAATAGAGATGACACTTGCCAGCATGCCGTCAAAATCTGAAGGGTGTGTCTCAAGATGGTGTTCCCAATCTTTTTTGATTTGCACAGAAAGATTTTCGGGCAACTTTTGTTTTTTTTCAGAGTAATGAACTCTGATTTTTTTAAAAGGGCCACTAATCAGCTGACCCTTTAAAAGGAAGGGTCCAAGACCGAGAACATCGGCAGCTTCTTCAATTGGCATCATTTTAACCACCCTATTTATAAAATAAAATATGATAAAAGTCAAGACTAGTTGGTAATATAAGGCAGAATTTTTTGCATATTCTGTTTTAAAATACATAGTGATTATGAAAAATATTGGTTGAGAATATAGATATTGAAAAATAAGATTAATTTCTCTTTTTGGGACTTGATTAAATTCGCATTTTAGTGTAGAGTTTAGTCATTGAAGTAAAGAATAATATCTAAATAATTATTCGTGGCTACTGGCAAAACATATACTTGCTAGTTATTTATTTAGTTATTTGACATTTTACTCTTTATTTGATATTTTAATTGCATTAAGAAGACTTGTTTTTGGGTCGCTTAAATTGCTTGGCATGGCAAAAAGTCAACGATTTTGATTCAAAAATAAGGATAAAGATTTGATTTTGATATTTTAAATTATGCCAACAATTCATCAATTAATTAAAAAAAATAGGAAGCCCCTAGCAAGGAAAAATAAATCTCCTGCTTTGGCATACGGATTCAATCCTATTTTAAATAGACCAAAGGAATATTCTTCATCATTTAAGAAGGGTGTCTGTTTGAAGGTTTCAACAACTACTCCCAGAAAACCTAACTCTGCTTTGAGAAAAATAGCTAGGGTAAAATTAGGAAATGGAATGGAGGTCACAGCATATATACCTGGAGAAGGACACAATTTGCAGGAACACTCAATAGTAATGATTAGAGGTGGAAGGGTGAAAGACTTGCCTGGTGTAAGATATCATATTATAAGAGGTGCTTACGATTGCGCTGGAGTACAGGGCAGAAAAAAGAAAAGAAGTAAGTACGGTGCTAAAAAACCTAAATAATATAAACAAATATGGCAGGTTATAAATTCAAAAGAAAAGTAATAACGCCGGACCTAGTTTATAACGATGTAATGGTCTCCAAATTCATTAATCAGATCATGATGAATGGAAAGAAAACTATAGCTCAAAAGATTGTTTATGGATCATTCGGTATAATAAAGGAAAAGACCGGTCAAGAACCTTTAGATGTATTCAGGACAGCTATTCAAAATGTTTCCCCCATACTAGAGGTAAAACCAAAAAGAGTTGGAGGAGCCACTTATCAGGTTCCAATGGAGGTAAAAGGAAACAGGAGGTTAAGCTTGGCGATGAAATGGATGATTGCCACCTCACGAGCCAAAAAAGGAAAATCTATGAAAGAGAAATTGGCTGAAGAGTTAATTGAAGCATCAAAGAATTCGGGCGCTTCCGTAAGGAAGAAAGAAAATGTCCACAAAATGGCTGAGGCCAACAGGGCATTTGCTCACTTTGCATGGTAATCGCAAGCAAAACCTATTTTATTTAGTTAAAATAGGTTTTGTATTATATAAGTAAAGGTGTTTTGATAGTTAAAAGAGTAGGTGAAAAATATATTAACATTAAAATAAACATAGTATGCCTAGACAATATCCAATTGAAAAATATAGGAACATCGGTATTATTGCCCACATTGATGCGGGAAAAACAACTACCAGTGAACGAGTTCTTTACTATACTGGAGTTTCTCATAAAATCGGTGAAGTACACGAAGGTGCTGCTACTATGGACTGGATGGAACAAGAAAGAGAAAGAGGTATTACTATTGCTTCCGCTGCTACGACTTGTTTCTGGTGTCCTGGTGATTACCTTAAAAAAGAGAGAAAGGATGAATATCGCATTAATTTGATTGATACTCCTGGTCACATTGACTTTACTGCCGAAGTTCAAAGAAGTTTGCGAGTTCTTGATGGTGCGGTAGTAGTATTTGATGGTGTTGCTGGTGTTGAGGCTCAATCAGAAACAGTTTGGAGGCAGGCTGACAAATACAATGTTCCAAGAATCTGTTTTGTAAACAAGTTAGATCGTTTAGGAGCATCATTTGAAAGAAGTCTGAACTCTATTTGGACTAAGCTTACTAAAAACGCAGTTGCACTTCAAATGCCTATTGGCGAGGAATCAAATTTTGAGTCAATCATTGATTTGATTGAAATGAAACACGTGACATTTGAAGGAGAAATGGGAAAGAATGTAATAAAATCTGAAATACCTGCAGAATTTCTTGAAGAGGCTAAAAAAAGAAGAGGACAAATGCTTGAAAAAATAGTTGCTGAAGATGAGGATTTAATGAATAAATATTTGGAAGGACAAGAAATTACTGTTGAGGAAATCAGAAAAACATTAAGAAGGGCTACTATTGATTATAAATTAATTCCAGTATTTTGCGGTTCTTCACTAAAAAACAGAGGAGTACAGTTGGTTCTTGATGCAGTTGCTTATTATTTGCCAAGCCCAATGGATGTTCCAGCTGTTAAGGGAACAGATCCAAATAATGAAGAAAACAAACTAGAAAGACATCCCGACGATAACGAACCTTTCTGTGCATTAGCTTTTAAGGTTGCAACAGATCCGTTTGTAGGTTCACTTACTTACGTAAGAGCTTATTCTGGGAAATTCAACAAAGGTGGATATCTAATCAATACTATAAACGGAGAAAAAGAAAGAATCGGTAGAATCCTTAGAATGCACTCAAACGAGAGAGAAGAAGTGGAAGAGGTTTTTGCAGGAGATATCGTTGCCTTGGTAGGATTAAAAGGAACTACCACAGGACACACACTTTGCGAAGAAAAAGGACAACAGATTATACTTGAAAAAATCACATTCCCTGAGCCAGTTATTTCAATTGAAGTTGAGCCAAAAGTTAAGGGAGATCAAGAAAAAATGGCTGTCGGACTTAGAAAATTACAGGAAGAAGATCCAACTTTCAGAATGGAAACTAGTGAAAACGGCGAAACAATCTTGTCTGGCATGGGAGAATTGCACTTGGATATTATTGTAGACAGATTGAAAAGAGAGTTCAATGTTGAAACAAATGTCGGAAAACCCCAGGTCTCTTATAAAGAAACCATTGATACCAATTCTGAAGCTGAATGTAAGTATGTAAAACAGAGTGGTGGTAGAGGACAGTACGGACACGTAAAGATTAAGATGGAACCAAGAAAGAGAGGAGAAGGATTCTTGTTTGTTAATGAAATTAAAGGAGGTACTATTCCTAGAGAATATATTCCTGCTGTAGAAAAAGGTATTAGAGAGGCTGTAGATAAAGGAGTTGTAGCTGGATACCCAATGATTGATGTCCAGGTGACTCTTTATGATGGATCTTTCCATGAGGTTGACTCTTCAGAAATTGCGTTTAAGATTGCTGCTGCTATGGCTTTCCAAGATGGTGCCAAAAAAGCAGGTGCTTATATCCTAGAACCTATTTCTAAATTGGAGGTTGTAATTCCACCAAGCTTCTTGGGTGATGTTATTGGAGATATATCTTCAAGAAGGGGTCAGATTGATGATACTAAAGATAGAAATGATCTTAAGGTCATTGATGCTAAAGTTCCTTTGTCTGAAATGTTCGGATATGCAACAAGTCTTAGGTCACTAACAGAAGGAAGAGGAACATTTAGTATGGAATTCAGTCATTATGAAAAAGTTCCTGGAAATATTAGTCAGGAAATCATAGAAGGAAAAAGAAGATAGTCTAAAAATGTGTTTACAGAAGGAGAGGCGATTAGTCAGGCTTGTCGCTTCACTTCTGTAAATACAGAAATTAAAGCAGTTTATAACACGATTATGAACTTAAAGGATATCAAAAATTTAATAAGCGAAGAGGGGGGTAAATTAATAATAGCCGACGAAAATGGTCCAGCAATGGTCGTAATGTCATATAGCGATTATAAAAGACTCAAAAATCCTTCTTTTTGCAAGCCAGAAGCGACAAACGAATTAATAGAACAATTACCAATAATGAAAGAACAAAAAGAGGTTGTTGTTCCCACAAAAAAAGAATCGTTTGGAGTAGAAGATCTTCCTTTTTAGTAAAAATGAGAAGCTTTGGTGGTATTGACTTTTTGGCGATTTTAGGTAAAATAAGATGTGTTAATTTTATAAATTTTTAAGGAATTTTCTTTGAAAATAAGTAAAAAATAATTAATTGCATTGCAGAGAATAAATTATTCTGCATGCGTCATAAATAATTTTTATAAAAATAAAAATATGGCAACAGAAGCTTTTAACAGAACAAAACCACACTTGAATGTGGGAACTATTGGTCACGTTGACCACGGTAAAACTACCTTGAGTGCTGCTATTCTACACTGCTTAGCACAAAAAGAAGGTAAAAAGGCTGCAAAATCAGTTGATCAGATTGATTCTGCTCCAGAAGAAAAAACAAGAGGTGTTACTATTAACATCGCTCACTTGGAATATGAAACAGCTAAGAGGCACTATGCTCACATTGACTGCCCAGGTCACGCTGACTACGTTAAGAACATGATTACTGGTGCTGCTCAGATGGATGGTGCTGTTTTGGTAGTTGCTGCTACTGATGGTCCTATGCCTCAGACTAGAGAGCACATTTTGCTAGCTAAACAGGTTGGTCTTCCTTCATTTGTAGTTTTCTTAAACAAATGTGATATGGTTGAAGACCAAGAAATGATTGACTTAGTTGAAGATGAGGTTAGAGAACTTTTGAAGAAAAATGGATTCCCTGGAGATGAGGTACCAGTAATTAGAGGTTCTGCTTTGAAAGCTTTGGAATCTACAAGCGCTGATGACCCATGGGCTCAGAAGGTTGTTGAATTAGTTGATAAATTAGATGAATACATTCCTGAACCAGTAAGAGACACAGAAAAGCCTTTCTTGATGGCTATTGAAGATGTATTTTCTATTGAAGGTAGAGGTACAGTTGCCACTGGTAGAATTGAAAGAGGTATTATCAACGCTAACGAAGAAGTTGAGGTTGTTGGTATTAGACCAAACCAAAAGACAACAGTTGTTTCTGTTGAAATGTTCAACAAATCACTTACAAGTGGTCAAGCTGGTGACAACGTTGGTATGCTTCTTAGAGGTTTGAAGAAAGAAGACATTGAAAGAGGTCAAGTTTTGGCTAAGACTGGAACTATTACTCCTCACACAGAATTTGAAGCAAACATTTATGTTTTGAGCAAAGAAGAAGGTGGAAGACACACTCCATTCTTTAGTGGATACAAGCCACAGTTCTTTATTAGAACTGCTGATATTACTGGAGATGTAATCTTGCCTGCCGGAACAGAAATGGTTATGCCTGGTGATACAGTTGACGTAACTGTTAAATTAATCGTTCCTGTAGCTCTAGAAGAAAAACAAGGTTTTGCTATCCGTGAAGGTGGAAGAACCGTTGGTGCTGGTGTTATTACCAAGATTATAAAATAGTTTGAAATATTAAAACGATGTCAACTTCAACTGCGAAGAAAACTGAAAATAAGGAATCGCCAAAATTGAGAATCAAGCTTCGCGCTTATGATCACAGAATTCTTGACAAGAGTTCACAGCAAATCATTGATATGGCACAGCGCTGTGGGGTTAAGGTTTTGGGACCAATTCCTTTGCCAGTAGAAATAACGAAATATACTGTCAACAGGTCAACTTTTGTTCACAAGAGTGCAAGAGAGCAATTTGAGATGAGGGTACATAAAAGATTAATTGATATCTTAGTACCTAACCAGAAAGTAGTAGAGTCATTGAAATCTTTGACTCTTCCTGCTGGAGTTGACACTGAAATTAAAAGTATAATATAATCCTTGGATTTAATAGAGTTGTTTTACTAGTCTAAAGCTGGACTGGTGTCCAGCTTTTATTACCCTTACAGTTATTATGAAATGTATATTAGGTAAAAAAATTGAAATGAGTCAGGTTTTTGACAAGGACGGAAAAGTAATCCCGGTCACTTTGGTGCAGACAGGAGATTGCAATATCGTTCAGGTTAAAACTATGGAGAAAGATGGCTATACTGCCATTAAGGTGGGTTTTGAAAACTTACCAGAAAGAAAAATCTTGAAATCAGGAACTCCTTTTAGGCACCTTAAAGAATTTAGATGTGATGATATTTCTTCATACTCTATTGGGGACACGATTGAACCTTCTATTTTTGTTGAGGGAGACAAAGTAAAAGTCTCTGGTATTGGCAAAGGTAAGGGATTTCAAGGTGGTGTTAAGAGATGGGGTTTTCACGGAAGAAATGCTACTCATGGTGTGAAACACGAGCAGAGAACAATTGGTTCTATTGGTTGTTCTATTCCATCAAGAGTTATAAAGGGAAAAAAAATGCCTGGACGAACTGGTGGAGAAAGAGTTTCTGTTAAGAATTTGGAAATCGTAAAAGTTGATAATCAAAACAAAATCATTGCTCTTCGCGGTGCAGTACCTGGCAGGAGAGGAACGCTTTTAGAAATAAGAGGAGAATAATATGAAAACGACAAGTTTAAAAACTAAAAAAGAGGTTTCTGCCGAAAATGCTAAGAAGTTGGGCTTGCCTGAGGAAATTTTTAGCGTTCCATTGAATGCTGATTTGGTACATCAGATTACTGTTTCTCAGATGGGAAATAGAAGACAGTCTATTGCTCATACAAAAGACAGATCAGAGGTTCGTGGAGGTGGAATAAAACCTTGGAAGCAGAAGGGTACTGGTCGTGCAAGACATGGTTCTAGTCGTTCACCAATCTGGGTTGGTGGAGGTATTACTTTTGGACCTAGATCTGACAAAATTTTTGACAGGATCGTTCCTAAGAAAATGAAAAGAAAAGCTTTGTTTATGGTTTTATCCCAAAAACTGAATGATAACCTTTTGGTTTTGGTTGATAAGATTTCTATGGAAGAACCAAAAACAAAAGCAGCATTAGAATTACTTAAAAAGAATTCTATTACACGCGAAAGTTGTTTAGTTGTTTTGTCTGATATGGATAGAAATACTATTTTATCTTTCGCAAACTTACCAAAGGTTGACACTATTCAAGCTAAAGATTTGAACTGCTTGGATTTGCTTTCGCATAAGTATCTTATTATTGATAAGGCAGGAATAGAAAAGATGAAGCAGACTTTTTTGGACTCAAAAAATGAAAGCTCTGAAGCTAACGAAGAAATTAAATAAAACGCATTATGGCTCAAGAAAAAAATACAACTAAAAAGGACGGAGTTTTAATGGAAAACGCAGGTATATTAAAGAGACCACATATTACCGAAAAAGCTGCTGCTTTAGCTGAAGAGAATTTTTATGTTTTTGAAATTGCCGATACGGCTAATAAGATAGAAGTTAAAAAAGCTATTGAAGAGTATTTCAAGGTTAATGTTGAGAATGTAAACATTGTTAATTTGCCAGCTAAAAAAGTTCAGAAGGGTAAAATCATCGGAAGCGTAGGTGGATGCAAAAAGGCAATTGTTAAAGTTAAAAAAGGGCAAAAGATTGATATAATTGAGAAATAATATGATCAGGAGAATTAAATTAGACAATTTAAAAGTTTTAACCAAAAACAAAAAGCCTGAAAAAAATCTTTTGGTTAGAATCAAGAAGACTGGAGGTAGAGGTAGTAATGGTAGAATCACTTCTTGGCAAAAAGGAGGTGGCAGTAGAAAACTTTATCGTCTTGTAGATTTTAAGCAGACAAAACAAGATATTCCTGGTGAAGTAATTGCATTAGAATATGATCCAAATAGAACTGCCTTTATTGCTCTTATAAAGTATGACGACGGTGATAAGAAATACATCATTGCTCCTCATGGATTAAAAGTTGGAACAAGGATTATTACAGCCGAAAAGGCTGAGCCTGAAATTGGAAACAGAATGAAATTGAAAAACATTCCAGAGGGTTCAATGATTTATAATATTGAACTTGAATCAGGAATGGGTGCTAAGTTGGTAAGATCTGCTGGTTCTTGTGCGGTATTACTAAACCGTGATGCTGGATACGCACAAATCAAAATGCCTTCATCGGAAGTTAGAAAAATCTCTGAAGAGTGTTTTGCTTCCCTTGGAACAGTATCTAATCCAGAGCACCGTTTTATTAGATGGGAAAAAGCTGGAAAGAGTAGAAGAAAAGGAATAAGACCGCACGTTAGGGGTTCTGCGATGAACCCTTGTGACCATCCACATGGAGGTGGTGAGTGTGGTTCTCCAATCGGTATGGCTTATCCTAAGACTCCTTGGGGAAAACATGCTCTTGGTGTTAAGACTAGAAACAAGAGAAAGTGGACAAGCAAGTTGATTGTTCAGAGAAGAGTTAAAAAGAAAAGAAAATAATAAGAAGTAAAAAATATGGCAAGAAGTCTTAAAAAAGGTCCTTATATTGACGAAAAGTTGTTAAAAAAGCTTGAAGGTCTTAAGGCTAGTGAAGCTCAAACCATTAAGACATGGGCTAGAGCTTGCACTATTGTTCCTGAAATGATCGGTTTTACTTTCGGTGTACACAATGGAAAGAATTTCATTGACGTGAGGGTAAACGAAGAGATGGTAGGACACAAGCTAGGTGAGTTTTCTCCTACTACAAAGTTTTTGAAACATGGAGGAAAAATGCAAAAAGGATTAGATAAGAAATAAAGATAATTAAAGATATGGCTTTTGAAGCAAAATTAAAACATTTGAGAATAGCCCCAAGAAAAGTCAGATTAGTTGCTGATCTAGTAAGGGGAAAAGGAGTTGAAGAAGCTCAAGCTATTTTGAATTTTACTGTGAAAAGAGCCTCTCTTCCAGTTTTGAAGCTTTTGAACTCCGCTGCCGCTAATGCTAAAAATGTAGCACAAAAAGATAGTTCAAGCTTGTTTATCGCCAAGATTACTGTTGATGGAGGTCCTGTTTTAAAGAGAATTCTTCCTAGAGCTAAAGGTAAGGCCGACAGGATGTTAAAAAGAACTTCTCACATCACAATTGTGCTTGATGAAAAAAGAGAAGAGAAGGTAAAAAAAGAAAAGAAAACAGCAAAGAAAACAGTTGCTGCGAAGGTAAATAATAAGAAATCCGTCGCTAAAGATGGAGAAAAATAATTAGACGAAAATGAGTCACAAAGTCCACCCAAAAATATTTCGTATCAGAGGGATTGCCGATTGGTTATCTCATGGATTCTACGGAAAGAGCGCGAAGAATGACTTGCAGGAGGATTACATTATTAGAACCTTCTTTAAAAGCAAGCTTAGGGAATCCAGTGTTGAGAAGATTGAAATAGAAAAGTATCCAAACAAAACTAATGTCATAATTTTTTCTGCTAGACCAGGTTTGATTATTGGTAGAGGAGGAGAAGGTATAGAAAAATTAAGACAAGGTCTTATAAAAGAACTTTTTAGAAAAAGAAATCTTTCCCTTAAAGAATTACATTCTTTGACAAAGACATTGAAGATTGAAATTAAAGAAGTTTCTAATCCTTGGATTTCAGCTGAACTTGTAGGTCAATGGATCGCTCAAAAAATTGAAAAAAGAACACCTTTTAGAAAGACTATTAAACAAGCCATTGAAAAAGTAATGGCAAGTAAAGGAGTAAAAGGAATAAAGGTCGAAGTTTCTGGTCGTTTAGACGGAGCTCAGATTGCTAGAAGTGAATGGCTTGAAAAAGGTCGTTTACCAAGACAAACAATAAGAGCCGATATAGATTATGCTATTGTTGAAGCTAGATGTACCTATGGCACAATTGGTATTAAAGTCTGGATTTATAAAGGAGAAAGATTTGATAAATAAAAAAAACTATGTTAGCGCCAAAAAAGTTAAAACACAGAAAACAGCAGAAAGGAAGAAGATCAAATAGAACTTTTGAATCCAGAGGAACTAAAATTAGTTTCGGAAGCTATGGTCTAAAAGCAACATCTGCAAAATGGATTACTAGCGCACAGATTGAGGCTTGTAGAAGAGCAATAATCAGGTACTTGAGAAAAGGTGGAAAGCTATGGGTTAGAATTTTTCCAGATAAGGTCGTGACGAAGAAGGGTCAAGAGGTTCCGATGGGTGGTGGAAAGGGTTCTCTAGATCACTATGTTTGTCCCGTGAGACCTGGAAGAGTATTGTTTGAACTGGAAGGTATTGACGAAAAAAGTGCTCACGAGGCACTAAGAAAGGCAGGTAGTAAACTTCCTGTTAAGACTAAATTTGTAAAGAAATAAAATGAAGTACAAAGAATTAGCTCAAAAAAGCAAGGAAGAATTACAGAAGATACTTGCTGAGAATAAAAAGAAAATACAGGATGTGCGTTTTAAAGAAGCTGTTGGTAGTGTAAAAAACACTAAAGAAATCAGAGACAAAAAAAAGGAAAACGCAAGAATCTTAACTTATTTAAATAACACCAAGTAATATGCCAAAAAGAACACTAATAGGTCTAGTAACTTCCGACAAAATGGATAAAACCGTGGTGGTTAGGGTTGAGAGCATTAAAGAGCATCCTATTTATAGAAGAAGATACAAATCTCATCAAAAGTATAAAGCTCATGATGAGGCTAATGAGTATAAGACTGGAGACAAGGTAATTATTGAAGAGTCTATGCCACTAAGCCACGACAAGAGATGGAAAGTAATAGGGAGGGCCGCCTAATAATCTATTTAAGTGAAATTATATGATTCAAACAGAGACATTATTAAAAGTGGCAGACAACTCTGGAGCAAAGACAGCAAAATGTATTCGTATTCTGGGCGGCACAAGAAGAAGGTATGCTCAGATCGGTGATATAATAGTGGTAGCTGTTAAAACAGCTGAGCCTAGGAAGACTGTTAAAAAGCACCAAGTTGTAAAAGCCGTAATTATAAGGCAATCACAACCAGTAAGGAGAAAGAATGGCAGTTATATCAGATTTGACGATAACGCTGTTGTAATCCTTGATGGAAGTGGTAAAGAGCCAAAAGGTACTAGAATTCTAGGACCAGTTGCTAGAGAAGTAAGGGAAAGAGGATTTGAAAAAATCTCTACAATGACTAAAGATTTAGTTTAAAGTTTTATATCGCAATATGAAAATAAAAAAGAACGACCAAGTTTTAATAATTGCTGGTGACGACAAAGGGAAAAAGGGAGCAGTCTTGAAGGCTATGCCAAGTATTGGCAAGGTTGTGGTTGACGGCGCAAATTTGGTCAAAAAACATGTAAAACCTAAAAGAAACGGCGAGAAAGGACAGATTGTAAAGATGCCAAAACCTTTAGATGTTTCTAAGGTTCAATTCCTTTGCCCAAAATGTGGTAAAGCAGCCAAAATCGGTCACGATGTTAGCGGTGAGGTGAAAGCTCGCATTTGTAAAAAATGTGGCGCAAAATTATAATTTTTTTAATTGTTTTACTGGTATGTCAGAAATAAAAGACAAATATGAAAAAAAGGTAGTGGCTGCAATGCAGGAAAAATTTGGCTACAAAAACAAGATGTCTGTTCCAAAGATCCAGAAAGTAGTTGTTAATACTGGTTTTGGAAGAATTATTGGGAATAAAACAAAAGATGAACAGAGAAAGTTCTCTGAATATGTCATTAATAATTTTTCTCAAATAACAGGACAGAAGCCAGTCTTAACAGCTGCTAGAACATCTATTTCTTCTTTTAAATTAAGAGAGGGTAGTGTTATTGGGTCTAAGGTGACTCTTAGGGGAAAAAAGATGTACGACTTTTTAGAAAAGGTAGTGAATATTGTACTTCCTCGTTCAAGAGATTTTAGAGGTATTAACACAATGGCAGTTGATAAGGGTGGAAACTTGAACATTGGAATTAAGGAGCATATTATTTTCCCAGAAATTTCTCCCGAGAAATCTCCGATTATATTAGGACTTCAGATAACAGTGACAACAAGTGCTAATTCTAAAGAAGAGGGCTTGGAATTATTCAGATTGCTTGACTTTCCTATTAAGAAAAGTTAAAGTCAATAAGTATTATAAACTATTATGCCAAAACAATCGCAAATCGCAAAATCAGCTAAAAAACCAAAATTTTCTACTAGAATCGTGAGAAGATGTTTTAAATGTGGACGAAAGAGAGGATATATTAGGAAATTCGGTCTATGTAGAATCTGTTTTAGGGAAATGGCAAATAAAGGGGAAATACCCGGAATTAAAAAGAGCAGTTGGTAAACACAAAAAACTATGGACACAATAGCAGACATGATCACTTCTATTAATAACGCACAAGCTGTTTGTAAAAAACAAATAGTAGTTTTTCCTTATTCTAATTTTAAATTCAATATCTTACAGTTATTGAAAGATGAAGGATTTATATTAGACGTACAGAAGAAAGGAAGGCTTGCAACAAGGAGGATTGTCGTTGACTTGAAGTATGACGAAAACGACAAACCAGCAATATCTAAAATGAAACTTGTTTCAAAACAAGGTCAGAGGATTTATTCTAAGTCAACTGAACTTAAAAGCGTAAAATCAGGATATGGAATTTCTATTATTTCCACCTCAAAAGGATTGGTGACTAATAAGGAAGCTAAAAAGCAAAAATTAGGAGGAGAAGTGATTTGTCAATTGTGGTAATTTTTATTAAATTTTTAACAAAGAGATTATGTCAAGAATCGGAAAAAAGCCAATTAAAATACCCACTGGCGTCGAAGTAAAATTAGACGACAAGATTTTTGAAATCAAAGGAGCAAAAGGGACTTTGAGTAGAGAAATTGTTCGTGAAATTGATGCTGAGGTAAAGGATGGCGAAATTAATTTTACTCCAAGAAATCATGATAAGAAGTCTTTGGCTTTTTGGGGGTTAACAAGAACACTTATTTCTAATATGATTGATGGTGTGACCAAAGGATATGAGAAAAAATTGGAAATAAATGGTGTCGGTTTTAAATGTAGAGTAGAAGGAAAAGATCTTATACTTGATGTGGGTTATAGTCACAGTGTAAAAATACCTGCTCCAGAAGGAATAACTTTTGCCACTGAAAAGAATATTATTACTGTCACTGGAATTGATAAAGAGCTAGTTGGACAAACAGCTGCTAGTATTAGAAAAGTCAAAAAACCTGAACCTTATAAGGGAAAAGGTATTAAATACATTGATGAGGTAATTAGAAGAAAGCTTGGAAAGAAAGCTGCCTAATGTTAAATAATTGAAGTTATTATTATGTTGACAACCAACGAAAAAAGAATAAAAAGACACAGAAGGGTGAGAGCCACAATTATTGGTTCAACTGAAAAGCCTAGACTTTGTGTTTTCCGTTCAAATAATCATATTTATGGACAGTTAATAGATGACTCAAAAGGAGTGACTATTGCTTCTGCAAGTGATATTGAAGTAGGAAAGAAAGATAAAAAAACTTCTCTTTCTAAAGAGGTCGGTTTATTATTAGCTAAAAAGGCTATGGAAAAAAATATCTCTCAAATCGTTTTTGATAGAGGTGGATATAAATATCATGGCAGAGTTAAGGCTTTGGCTGAAGGAGCTAGAGAAGCTGGTTTAAAATTTTAATTTTATGACAACAAAAAACGAAAGCACTAAACCAACTAAACCATCAAAACCAGGTTTTAGTCCAAAGAAATTTGATGGAAAAAAGAAAGAATTTCGCAAGGATTTTAATAAAGATAAGGATCAGCCTAAGGATGAGTTTGAATCAAAGCTACTTGATTTGGCTAGAGTGACTAAAGTGACTGGGGGTGGAAAGAATATGAAATTCAGAGCCGTTATGGTTGTTGGCGATAAAAACAAAAAAGTAGGTGTAGGTGTAGCAAAAGGTCTTGACGTTTCACAAGCTATTGAAAAGGCTACTCGTGACGCAAAGAAGAATATGATTGAAGTACCTATGGTAAAAGGAACAATTCCTTTTGAGGTATCAGCAAAATATGGTCCCTCAAAGGTATTGTTAAAACCTCAAATGGAAGGTAGAGGACTTGTTGCTGGAGGAACTGTTAGAGTTATCTGTTCTCTTGCTGGAATACAAGATATTTCATCAAAAATTTTAAGCACAACAACAAATAAGTTAAACAATGCAAGAGCTACTATGAGTGCTTTGGCAAAACTAAAATCTGTTAAGAAATAATAAAAAAATGCAGTTACATCAATTACAAAAAAATAGCACCTTTAAGGATGGGAAAAGAGTAGGAAGAGGTGGCAAGAAAGGCACATACTGTGGGGCTGGTGGAAAAGGACAAAAAGGAAGAGCTGGTGCAAAGTTTAAACCTGTTGTCAGAGAATGGTTAAAGAAGTATCCTAAACTAAGAGGGTATAATTTTAATGTTAAAACAGAAGTTTCTGTATTGAATTTGTCTGATCTTGAGAAATCATTTGAAGCGAAAGATGTAATAACTCCTGAAACATTAGTATCAAAGAGAGTAATCCGAAGAGTTGATGGAAAGATTCCTACTGTAAAAGTTTTAGCAAAAGGAAATTTAACTAAGGCTTTTGCTGTTGATGGTTGCATCGTTTCTGCTAAAGCTAAAGAGATAATTGAAAAAGCTGGTGGATCGGTAAAAGTAAAAGAAGTAAAAAAATTAGTGAAGAATACAAGTAAGAAAGATAAGAAATAAGATTAATTTCATCTATGGCTAAATTTCTAAATATTTTTAAAGAAAGGGATTTAAGGAATAAGGTTTTTTTCATTTTGGCCATTCTTGTTTTTTCTAGATTACTTGCAAATATCCCTATTCCCGGTGTTGATCTTATTAGATTACAGTTTATGACCGAAAATCAATTTTTTGGAATGTTGGGGCTTTTAACTGGAGGTTCTCTTGATAAAGTTTCCCTAGTATTACTTGGATTGGGACCCTACATTACCGCTACTATTATTTTCCAATTACTTACGCTGATAATTCCTTCAATGGAGAAGTTATATAAAGAAGAGGGAGAACAAGGACGAAGAAAATTTAATCAATACTCTAGAATTGCTACTCCGATAATTGCGGCGATTCAAGGTTGGGCAATGCTTTCTTATTTAAAACAAGCACAAATTATTGGCAATTTGGATTTAATGACAACTATTACTGCTGTTTTAGCGGTAGTTGCTGGTTCTATGATTATGATGTGGCTTGGAGAATTGATTACAGAAAAAGGCATAGGAAATGGTGTATCGTTGTTGATTTTTGCAGGAATAGTGACAGGTTTACCTGTTAGTATTGGTGGAATGATTGGAGCTTATGATGCATCGCTATTGATTCCTTACATTGCATTCTTTATTGCATCAATTGTTATAGTGTCTGCGGTTGTACAGATAAATGAAGCTAGACGAAACATACCAGTTTCTTATGCAAGGAGAATTAGGGGAGATTATGGAAACTCTAACACATATCTTCCTTTAACAATTAATCCTGCTGGTGTTATTCCTGTGATATTTGCAATTTCTATCTTAATGGTTCCAAATATGATAGCAACTTATTTTAAGTGGGATGCTGTGACAACATTTTTAGCAAATCCATGGGCTTATGGAATAATATATTTTGTACTAGTATTTTTGTTCACATTCTTTTATACAAATATAACTTTTGATCCAAAAACAATATCTTCTAATTTGCAAAAATCTTCTGGATTTATCCCAGGAATCAGACCAGGAGAAGCTACAACAAATTACATACAGAAGGTTTTAAATAGGGTGCTTGTAATTGGTGCAAGTGCATTGGGTCTTATAGCTGTGATGCCTTCAATAGTTCAGGGTGTGACGGGAGTCACCCAAGCATCATTCCTCGTGGGGGGAACTTCACTACTAATTATTGTGAGTGTTGTTATGGAAACAATGAGACAAATTAACGCACAACTTGAGATGAGAGAATACGATATTTAAATCGTTCAAAAAAAAGAATAATATCATTGAATTGATGATTATATCTAGAGAGGATTGATTAGTTCAATCCTTTCTTTATTGTGAGTTATAAAAAGTATAATACAATAATATAACAGGGTTAGCGAAAAAATAATGCTTAACCCAAAAACATATGCATAGTAGTAATCCGTTAGTATTAGTTTTTTTAGGTAAATCTGGTGCCGGAAAGGGAACTCAATTAGATATTTTTCGTGAAAGAATGGAATTTGATTTTATAGGAAGTGGCGACTTACTTAGAGCACGAAAGAAAGAACAAGATTTTACTGGAAAAAAAATAGCTAGTGTTATTGATAATGGAGGACTTATTGAGACGCCTGTTGTGTTTTCTTTGTGGATGGCAGAATTTGAAAAATTGAAGGACAAAGGGGCAGAATTAAAGGGAATAGTAATAGATGGCTCTCCTAGAAAAATCAGAGAAGCGTACTTAATGGATGAGGCTTTAAATTGGTATGAATGGAATGATAACTTTAAAGTGATTTTGATTGATGTATCAGACGAAGAGGTTTTATCACGAATTGCCAATAGAAGAATATGTAAACAATGCGGAGAGATAGTTCCATATGTAGGAGAATTAAAAAGATTAACTAATTGTCCTGAATGTAATGGAGAATTAATAAAAAGACCTGAGGATTCGGAACAGGATAGTGTTAGAAAGCGCTTGGAATGGTTTACCAAAGAAGTTGGTCCCGTATTAGACTTTTATAGAGAGAAAAACAAACTAATTACTATAAATGGTAATCAGAGTGTTGAAGACGTTTATAATGACATTTTAAAGGCATTAGAACTCAAATAAGATGATAACCTTAAAGACAAAAGAAGAAATAGAAGTGATGCACAGAGGTGGTAAGATTTTGGCTGACATAATGAATAAGCTTGAAGCCGAAATTAAGCCTGGACTTATAGCTGAAAATCTTGAATTTTTGTCTGAAAAATTAGTAAAGGAAGTTGGTGGAATCTGTAGCTTTAAAGGACAAGGAGGATTCCCTTCGGGACTTTGTTTTTCTGTGAATGATGAGATAGTTCATGGACTTCCACGAAAAAAAATACTTAAAAGTGGGGACGTCGTCACTCTTGATTTTGGAATATTTTTTAAATTGGAGAAATTTTTAGGCAGAAACATTGATTTTGATAAATATCCGCATATTAGAGATGGATTTCATACAGATATGGCTAGAAGCTATGTTGTGGGAGAAACTACTGATTCTGAAATAGATAGATTAGTCAAAATCACTAAAAAGACCCTTAAAAGGGGTATTAAGAAGGTAAGACCTGGTGTTTCTTTGGGTGATTTGGGAGAAACAATGTTTCGTTATGCTGATAATCAGGGCTTTGGTGTTATTAAAGCTTTGTGTGGACATGGTATTGGAGCAGAATTGCACGAAGACCCGGAAGTGTTAAATTATGGAAAAAGACACACTGGAATGATATTAAAAGAAGGGATGGTATTTTGCATTGAACCGATGTTGACTAATGGAAACAATAGGGTTGTCAGAAATAAAGATGACTATGCTTATGTGACTGAAGATGGTTCAATTGCTGCTCATTTTGAACATATGGTGGCAGTAGTCAAGGATGGCTGTATCGTTTTAACCGAATAATTTTTGAAACAAAAAGGGATGTAAAAAGGACCTGACTCATGCAGGTTTTTTTGTTGACAAAAAACTAATTTTATTGATTCTTAATTTTAATGGTAGAAAATAAATAGCAGGTCTTGACAATAGCAATATTCTACCATAGTATAAATTCAGCACTTTTCTGGAGAGTAGTACCTTTGTTAAGAGCACCTTTCATTAAATATCGCAACTTTACACTCATAGTAAAAAAACATTTTGCTGTTTTTTTGGATAGATACGAGATTCGGAAAGATTTAGGAATCAAATTACAGATTAATCACTAAACACATAACATGAGCCTAAAATCAAAGTTTTTCTTTGGTTTGTTCATGGGTATAATTGCTTTTTGGGCACAGCTTGTTTCAGCTGCGACGCCTGGTCAAGTAGTTATAAATGAATTCATAACTA
Source organism: bacterium (assembly GCA_023228085.1). Taxonomy (GTDB): domain Bacteria; phylum Patescibacteriota; class Minisyncoccia; order Minisyncoccales; family Minisyncoccaceae; genus Minisyncoccus. The sequence goes on along the minus strand of JALOBW010000005.1, from coordinate 6,158 downwards.
ATCCTTCCACTGGGCAGGAATGGTATGAACTAATTAACACAACTACTTCACCAATAGACTTGAGTGGTTTCAAGATTGATCGAACGATTACCGGCGATTCTATGAGTTTATCTGGTACACTTCCCGCAGGGGGAATTTTGGTATTTTCTACCGATTCTACTGCTGTGAATGATGCTGGAGATGCTATAATTTTGAAGGATGCTTCTAACACTGTTATTTCGGCGGTGTCTTACGGAACACAGAATTACGTAGGATATCCACACTTAACAAGTGCTCCAGGAAGTAATCAGTCTGGATATGTTTCAAATACTGATTTGACTAATCCAGTCTACTCTATTTCCATTCCTACAAAGGGGTGGTTTAATAACGCAACTGATTGGACTTGTGAACAATTGAATGGGCAAGGTATTATACCTACAACAAACCCAACATTGAATTCAATAGCTTCTTGCTTATCCTCTCAGGCAATTCTAACAAATTTAAATGGTTTTAATGACCCTAGTAATGCGATTGAATTGTTTTTTGAGAGAAGGTCTGATTTTACTGATGCAACATCAGTAATTGGAAGAATTGAATTTAATAATACAATTAACTTAACAGGTACTAATACTTTAAATTATTTAAAGCTATTAGGAAGTAAAGTTAATATTTCGAAAGATGATAGAATGGTCTTCATTGGACTTGATGGTGCTGATAGTACAATTTTTGGTGCTATTAATGCAACTATTACTATGTATTCTCTTGATGGGCAATCTTCTGTGCCAAGCATAGTAGTAAGATCTGATGACGGAACAATAATAAATTCTGGTGATGCTAACTTCCCAACAATATTTGGGCAATCTTTTGATATCAATACACACGCATTAAGCTTTTCTACCGATGGATTTACTAGCTTTGAAGTAAAGAGATCAGTTTTTACTGCTGCTATTGAATATTCTAAAGATGGTGGTATTACATATTCTTCAAGTGTTTCTGCCAAACAGGGTGATACTTTAAGAATTAGAGCTACATTTAACGATGATGTAGCAGATGCTCCTATTCCTCAATTAACTATTAGTGATGGCGTTCTTGCTGCTACTAATATGACAAGAATTGATGAAAGACATTATTATTTTGATCTAACTGTTCCAGCTGGAAACGTAGTTCCTACTGTGACACTAGGTTTGGCTAACAATGTAATAGGAGATGTAATTGAGACTGCTCCTACAAGCGGAGGAAGTTTTAGCATAAATAATGCAGTTCCTAGTGCTCCTACTATTACTCAGATTGGAAACACAGGAAACTACATCAACAATGAAAACAAAGCTACAGTCCATGTGACAGGTACTGCCGAAGCAAATTCTTTGGTAAGTGTTGTTTTGACTGATGGCTCTTCAAACAGTACAACAGCTCAAACACAGCAATTATCTGGAGGCGCTACTGCTTTTGATATTACTGTTGATGCATCGGCATTAGTTGATGGCACTATTACTCCAACTGTCACAGCTACAAATACTGTTGGAACTTCTAGTATTCCTACTAATGTTCCTACTGCTAGCAAAGACACTGTTGTTCCTAGTACTCCTGTTATTACCCAGATTGGAAACATAGGAAACTACATCAACAATGAAAACAAAGCTACAGTCCATGTGACTGGTACTGCCGAAGCAAATTCTTTGGTAAGTGTTGTTTTGACTGATGGCTCTTCAAACAGTACAACAGCTCAAACACAGCAATTATCTGGAGGCGCTACTGCTTTTGATATTACTGTTGATGCATCGGCATTAGTTGATGGCACTATTACTCCAGCTGTCACAGCCGCTGATCAGATGGGTAATATTAGTGTTTCTGTTGCAACTCCAACTGCGATTAAGAATGTGGTTGCTCCAACTGCTAATATTGAATACTCAAGAAATGGTGGAAGTACCTATTCGGCTTCAATTTCGGTAAAAAGTGGTGATACCTTAAGAATCAGAGCTACTTTCAGCGAAGATATGTCTTTGACACCACTTCCTCAGATAGCAATTAATAATGAATTGCTTAGTGCTACTAATATGGTAAGAACCGATGCAACTCATTATTATTATGATTTTGCAGTTCCTACTGGAGATTTAATTCCTAATGTTAGCTTATCTACTGGGATTGGTGTTATTTCTGGAAATCCTGTAAATCCAACTCCTACAAGCGGGAATAGTTTTGTTATTGACAATACAGTCCCTGCTGCTCCTGTCATTACCCAAATTGGAAACGCAGGAAACTACATCAATAATGTAAACAAAGCTACAGTCCATGTGACTGGTACTGCCGAAGCTGATTCTTTGGTAAGTGTCACTTTAGTTGATTCTGTTTACCATATTTCTAGTACAATGACTCAGCAATTATCTGGAGGTGCTACTGCTTTTGATGTTGTAATTGATGCTTCTGCATTGACTGATGGAAATATAATCCCATCTGTTTTTGCTCGTGATAGTACTGGAAACACAGGAAGCTCTACTACAACTCCTGTTGCAATAAAGAATACTGCTGCCCCAAGTGCTCCGACTATTACTCAGATAGGGGCTGCTGGAAATTATATTAATAATACTATAGAAGACACTGTTCACGTAATTGGTACTGCTCAAGCAAATTCTTTGGTAAGTGTCACTTTAGTTGATTCTGCTTATCGTGTGTCTAATACAGTGACACAGCAATTATCTGGAGGCGCAACTAGTTTTGACATAATAATTGATGCATCTACTTTGGCTGATGGAATTATTACACCGTCAGTAAAAGCTACTGATAGTTTTGGAAATACAAGTAGTGCAACAACTGTTCCAACTGCAAATAAGAACGTTACTGGTCCAATTGCTAGTGTTGAATATTCCAAAGATGGAGGAGATACATATTCTTCTACTATTAATGTTAAGGGAGGAGATACTCTTAGAATAAGAGCCACATTTAATGAAAATGTTGCTACTTCTCCTGTGATGCAATTAGTAATTGATAATAGTTTGCTTGCTGCAATCAATATGACAAGAGTTGATGCAACTCACTATTATTATGACTTTACTGTGCCTAGTGTAAACTTGAATCCTTCGGTAAGTTTGGCTACAGGTACTGACACCGAAGGAAATATAGTAATCGCTACTCCTACTAGCGGTGCTACTTTCAATATAGATAGTACAGCTCCTAGCATTCCTACTATTACCCAAATTGGAAACACAGGAAACTACATCAACAATGAAAACAAAGCTACAGTCCATGTGACTGGTACTGCCGAAGCAAATTCTTTGGTAAGTGTTGTTTTGACTGATGGTTCTTCAAACAGTACAACAGCTCAAACACAGCAATTATCTGGAGGCGCTACTGCTTTTGATATTACTGTTGATGCATCGGCATTAGTTGATGGCACTATTACTCCAGCTGTCACAGCCGCTGATGGCGTAGGAAATGTAAGTAATACAGTTGCAACTCCAACTGGAAAGAAGGATGTTGTAGCTCCTAGTGTGACTAAGCTAGGTGATGGTTCTACAGATTTTGGAATACTAGCAGATGATAATGCATCGTTGGTTTTTAACGAGGTAATTGATAATACTTCTAAGGATTCTGTAAGAACTGCTCTAACAAATGGTGCTAATAATACCATTACATTTAGTTGGCCTGGTAAAAATCTTATAGTTTTTGCTGGATCTACTGATGTCACTTTTGATAACGATGTTATTGTTGCAAGTATTACTGATCTTGCTGGAAATACAACTAATGATGTGCTATTAATTGATTCTGTTTTGGCAATCAATCAAACTGCTCCTGATGAAGGTGGTAGTGCGACATCTAGCCCATCAACTCCAGAAGTTGTTTTAACGGATCCAACTCAAAGCGTTGATGTTAACGTTGATGCGAGTACAACAAACCCAACTTTGAATATTGATTCATTTGTTAATAATGGAACTGGAACATTGCCTCAGATTGATATTACTGCTAATAACGCAGCTGGTACTACAGTTTCTATTCCTAGTGGAACAACTGTGACAAGCTCTGATCCAAATTGGGATGGCGTACTTCAGACTCCAAGATTATCAGATGATCAACCTGCTGATGGACTTGCAATTGAAGTTGGAGTTCCCGGTATGACTCTTACTTTTGATACTGCCGTAAGAATGGTACTTCCTGGACAAGCTGGGAAGAGATTAACTTATTCTACTGATGGTGGTGCGACTTATATATTAGTTCCATTATGTAGTGGTCCCGATACTCAGGCTACTGGAGACGCTCTACCAGCCGGTGGAAGTTGTAAATTAAACGTAGGAAGTGATTTGATTCTCTGGACAAAGCACTTTACAGAATATAGGGCAGACGTAAATGTTGGAGCTCTTGAGGCTGCTCTTACTGAAGCACAGACAAAGTATAATAATGCTGTTGAAGGAACAAATCCTGGACAATATGCTGTTGGTTCAAAGGCCATATTGCTCTCAGCTATTAATGATGCAAATGCTGTGTACAATGACTTAGAAAGCACTCAGGTCCAAATTGATAATGCTACTACAGCATTGAATAATGCTATAGATACTTTTGATGCACAAATGGTTCCTGTAATATTGCAGAGCATTGAAATTACTCACGCTGCCAACAAATTAACTTATGGAGTAGGTGATAGCTTGGATATTACTGGACTTGTTGTGACTGGACACTATAATGATGGAAGCTCTCATGCCGAGACCATAACTACTGGCAATATTACTGGCTTTGATAGCTCTGCTGCTGTGACTGGACAAGTCTTAACTATTACTGTTGATTCACAAACTACTTCTTATACGATTGATATTGTAATTGTTCAGGCAACTAGTATTACCGTTTCGGGAGAAGATAGTGCTACTACTATTACCACCGATAATGGTACTCTTCAGATGTATGCAGAATTTTTACCAACAAACACAACCAACAAGGGTGTGACTTGGTCATCTATTGATGGCACTGGTGCTGCTACTATAGATTCTGCTGGCTTATTAACCGCTGTTTCTAATGGTACTGTGACTGTGAGAGCTACTGCTCAGGATGGATCTGCCGTTTTTGGAGAACTAATTATTACTATTAGTAATCAGACAGTTCCTTCGGTACCAGTGACAACCATAAATGTGACTGGCGAGGGAAGTGCAACAACTATTGAGACAGATAATGGTACTCTTCAGATGAGCGCTGAAGTATTGCCTGCTAATGCAACAAATAAAGCGGTCACTTGGAGTGTGGTTCCGGGAACAGGAACAGCTTCTATTAATACTAGTGGATTATTAACAGCGGTCACTAATGGTACTGTGACTGTTAAAGCTACTGCTCAGGATGGATCTGCCGTTTTTGGAGAACTAGTTATTACTATTAGTAATCAGACTGGAACTCCAAGTTCTGATGCCACTGTTTCATCTACTACTTACACTGTTGATTCAGATGCAAACACAATTACTAACGTTGCTAGTGCAACTGATGTTGCTACATTTAAGGCAAACCTAACTCCTGCAACTGGTGCTACATTTGAGGTTTACGAAACAGATGGCACTACTGTTAGAGTAGGTAATGTCATTTCTGGCGACAAGGTAATAGTCACTGCACAAGACACAACAACTACTAAGACATATACTATTACTGTTAACGCTGGTCCATCCGATTCTACTGTTGAAGCAACAAAGTCTTACGACAGAAATGGAGGTACAACTCTAGACATCGCAGCTACTTTTAATGGCAACACCTTACTTAGTATTAATGATGGATCTAGAGATTTAGTTGTTGATACTGATTACACTGTTGATGCTGATTCAATTACATTGACCCAAGCTTATATGCAGTCACTTTCAGTTGGTACAACAACTTTGACTTTTGACTTTAGTGCTGGGGCAAATGACACTACTGTAATTACTGTCACTGATTCCACACCAAGTAATTCTACTGTTGAAGAGTCAAAATCTTACGACAGAAATGGAGGTACAACTCTAGACATCGCAGCTACTTTTAATGGCAACACCTTACTTAGTATTAATGATGGATCTGGAGATTTAGTTGTTGATACTGATTACACTGTTGATGGTGATTCAATTACATTGACCCAAGCTTATATGCAGTCACTTTCAGTTGGTACAACAACTTTGACTTTTGACTTTAGTGCTGGGGCAAATGACACTACTGTAATTACTGTCACTGATTCCACACCAAGT
>JALOBW010000004.1 GCA_023228085.1 bacterium | reverse complement strand
TGAATTTTGACAAAACTTTACTAATAAATATCTGCGTATCTGAATATTGTTTTGATCCGGCATAATCAAGGAAGTGTCCATTATGAGCGACGACGGTATCACATGATAATTCTATTTCGCAAAGTTTTGACAAATCACTTGACAATGGAAAAGGATGACACAGTCCCGCCTTAGTACTCCCGCTAGTGGAATATCTGAAATGATAGATTACAGTTTTGTCATATAATAAATTATCATTCAGGTTTATCAAGTTATCCAATTTTAAACCTTTAATTATTTTAATGGTATTATTATCAATATAGGCAATTCCAATTCCATCCGGGTTATAGTATTCAGCAAGTGATAATTCGTTATCACTTGGCGGTTTATTTTTTGAATTTTTATATATTATAATACACATTATTCGCCTTCTCCTATTTGTAAAAGTTTTAAATATTTTTTAAAGTTTTTGGTATAGCTGCTTTTTTGAATAAACTCCTCGAATGTCGAAGTTTTGACTATAGAGTCGTATTGCTTGACATAATCAATAATAGCATTTGTCAGAGTTAAATATTTAACTATACTTTGGAGTTTTAATGTTCCTCGATATAATCTGAATTCAGTGGTATCATGCGGTTGCAAATTGATTGCTGCATTCCGTATTCTGCCGTATTCATAAGATACGTTTCGATGGGTATTTTTTAAATCAGTCACCCTTGGATAATACGATAAAACTTTATTGTAATTGAGGTTTTTAATCACTTTACTTATATTTATATTTTTTGCTTGACAATAACGGAAGCCGCATCTCGTGTTGGTTTGAAAATGACAATAACCGTCCGCAGTCTTCGCTTGCCCGTTTTCAATACATTCCAGTAATTTGCATCTTTTCGCAATCTTCGCCATTTCGGTCCAATTCTTTTCGACAAAATTTACAATCTTGATTTTCATGTTATTGATATCATAGTCAGTTTTGCCGAAATATTTATTTGAAGTGTGAATGTGAAATCCGCAAAGTTTACTATCATAACTCGTTCCGCCATTTCTTCTCAAAATTGAAATAATATTTCTCCAAGGAAATCCAGTAATTAAACATTTTAAATCCATAGGATGTGAAACTATTTCAAAGCCATAAGGCGACAGTGATGAGTCGTCCTTTAAATAGAATAAACTTTCACTGTTTGATAATTCAAATATAGATTCAGATGCAGAATTCATTTTACTCGAACTATCAAAACAAACTTCCAACTCAAATCCCATATATAATACTTTGGGATTATAATTACCGGTAACTATACTTTTTGTTTTAATGTCATAGTGTCGAAATATCGGATTCGGTTTATGACAGTAATCGTGAACATAATTGTTACATCCGTGATCCGTATAGCAATCCTCACAAAGATAATTTTCGCAATGTTCGCAATACATAATATCAGATGAGCTATGATAACTATTACAGCGTTCGCAACACGAATAATTCGTAATGCAGTCATCGCAAATTATTTCGCCATTGACATCATTTCCGTATTGATTCAGACGTATATCTTCACAATCGTAGCATCGGAAATAATAGTTCTCAAAACAATGTTCACAAAGCGTCCCATTATCGTAATTGCAGCAGTCATCTAAGTCCACTATATTCGAGCAATAAGTGCATTCTCCATAATGGTCATTAAAGCATTCTTCGCAAAATTCATCCTGATCGTGGTATTCCGTGAATAAACTGCCGCAGTCGTTACATATATTGTATGCGTTCGACTGACACAAGTCTATGCATTCTTCGCACATTAAATATTCCCTATTCTTATATTGAATAGGAAATAGTGGATTATATAGGTTTGACGTGATACATCCTGCACAATATGACTTCTTATTCGATAGCAATAAATTCATTTTACACTCCTATACGGCCACAAGCCGCAGTTTATAGCAATTTTGCCATTAAAATTTTGCATCCACAAGCCAAAGTCGTAATTCGAAATGACTTCGCCCTGATTATTACACAAGTCTACGCAGTCCACATCATCCAATGCGAATCTATTCCCATTGGATGATAATACTTTCGACAGATTCATTTGTGTCAATTTATAGCAGTATGTATTATCTGCTAGCCTTAAGTTATATTGGCTTAGCACTGATAATACTTTTTCAATTACTTCTGATATATTGTCAAGATTAAATCCACGGTTGAAACTTCCTATATTGGAACGCATATATATTTCGTTACATATTTTCCGGTTGATCTGTTCAAATTGTTTTTTTGTCAATTTCGCCATTTTTCTATTCTCCTATTTTGACTCTATTATTAAATTTAATATTCCTATGATAAAGAATGACATAGACAGTCCTACAATAACTGTTATACCATAATCTTCGATTCGTTCCATTGTTTTTTCTCCCTTTTCATTCCTAAGTAGCATCCTTTTTGGAATATAAGTTTACAGTCTTTACATAAAAGATAATACTCTCCCTTATGATTAAAGTTTAAAATGTAACGTAAAGTCTTTTTGCAAATTGGAATATTCCTTTTAATGACGACTGCGACAGTTGTTTTTTTATCCATTGTTTTTTTCTCCATTGTTTTATTTGATTTATTTAATATATTGAAATTCATATATAAATATATATGCATAAAGCGTGCCAAGTAATAACGAATTCAATATAAACAAATATATAATATACAAATAGAAAACATGATGAAATATAATGTTATATTCAGGTTATGTTTTAATGCATTCTATAAATATATGTTCAATTTCAGGACAGTCCCTGTTCAATTTCAGGACATATACTGTAAAGTGCTGGTAATCAAGGGTATATTGTCCTGTTTCAGGACACTGACAAATATTGTCATCCTATTCCATAAGTTATATTCTATTCAATTATAATACATTTATTGCTATTATCCTATAGTATACCATGTTTATACACTTATAATATATGATATTCACATGCAGTATTATACACTTATTATTATATTCACCTACTATATTATATTCCATAGAATATTAAGATAATATAGAATATCACTTCAAAATTCGGAGAGTTTTGAAGTAAAGCATTCTATATTTCCAATTATATACTATTACTTTAATTATACTTATTTACCCATGATTATATGTTAGTATTATCATAATACATTGTAGATGCTTGAATCTATTGACTCTGGAAGGCATGGGCACCTGTCAAGTCCAGTATTATCAAGCATCTATAATGTATGCTTTGTCAAGTCCAGTATTATCAAGTGTGTGCAGGAGTGCTTGGTAGGAAGCCAATAGAATCAGGGCGACAGGTGGGGCAAGCTCTGGAAACATTTCCAGGGATAAGCTTGATCTCCCTCATACCTGGGACTAATTTTTTTTCCATACCTTCATTTTTGGCTCATATTTTGCCTTCTTGGAGCATCTTCTGCCTGTAGCAAGGTGCCAATGCTTGCACTTTTCAGATCTAGGGATTTCTGGCACCCATAATAAGAGAAGATATATACTGCATCCTACACCCATACCCCTGGAAACATATTGTAGCAGTAGTAATGCCTGTTGGTTGACAAGTGCTACACTTATTATTAAGTGTATAGGATTCCTACTGTAGCTATAATAGGGTAGTAGGGTAAAATTTATTTTTGGTTGTACTTGAAATATTGCTATTGGAATACTATATTATATATATGAGAAACATTAACAAGAAAGAAATAACAACTAAGGTGATGACAGAAAATGGATGATATTGGAAAAGCATATATACTAAATGAAGATAACTATTTAATGAAATATTGTCAATATCTTAATAGGCTTTTGGCTATGCAAGATGTTGCCAATGCAATGAAGGAAAAGCTTAGAAAGAAATTTGCTGGGCAAAGAGTAGAGGTTTGTAATATGTGCAGAATTGATTGCACCTCCGATAATGAAATAAAATACGAACCAATAGGAGTTAATGGACAATTCCAATAACAAGAAAGGATGTAGTTATGAGTTTAGTTGATAAAATACCAGATGAAGTTAAGCTTGGTATTGGGATTGTAGCCCTGACCATTATGGCATGGCTATCTGCTTATTTAATATTGAATATACTAATACTAATAGGTATGGTATAGAAAGGAGTAGTAGTGTGAAGAAGGTTGTTTATTACAGAGACATTTGGAGCAAGTATTATTGTAATATCATCAACAAGATGTTATCTATGAAAACAATAAAGCTTGCAACAGTAATAGTACTAGTGTTGGTGGTGCTTGTTGGCGGTAGTATTGTGGTACATAAAATTATAGATGCTGGCATTGCACTTACGATAGAAGATGCAAAGTATAAAATAACACTGTATGGTTCAAGTGAGAAAGATGTTATTAGAGTTTGGTATTGCATTAAATATTACCATGGGTTTTCTAATACTTGTTCCTTTATTCCCTTACCATGCAAAAAAAACCTTCTGTTTATTTCTGGCAATCTTGTTACTATAAGTGGGAATATTGTAATAGAGGAAATAGATAGTATGGAAGGGAATATATTGTGATTACTCTACAAATGGCTTTAATAGTTGCTGGATGGTCAATTATTATAGTTATGATATTGATAACTGTAAGATGGGTGTTAAAGGAGGATAAATGATAGAGCCGAATAGCATAATAAATGCAGATTGTCTTGACATTTTCCCCCAGATCAAGGATAAGAGCGTGGAACTGGTGTTGACAGATATGCCTTATGGAATAACCGCTTGTGCATGGGATATAGTTCCAGATCTCGATAAGCTTTGGACAGAACTAAAGCGTATTGGCAAGCCGAATTGTGCTTATGTATTCACAGCTTCACAGCCGTTCACTACGGATTTGATATGCTCGAATCGAAAGTGGTTTAAGTATGAGTGGATATGGGAAAAGAATCATGGTAGCAATTTTGCTTCTATCAAATATCAACCTATGAAATTACATGAGAATGTATTGGTTTTCGGGGAATCAATAAATTATTTTCCAATAATGCAAAAGAAGTCTTTATCTTCAATTCAAAGAGACAATTATATCAGAAATGGCAATACGGAAATTAATCATTTAGGAAATTTAAAAACATTAACAAGAGAAGCCAATTTTTATACAGAACTTAAATATCCAAGTAGTATTCAATATTTTAACAACAATAATGACGAAGAATTCGGATTGCACCCCACTCAAAAGCCCATAGCATTATTCCAATACCTGATTCAAACTTATACCAACGAAGGTGATCTGGTTCTGGACCCCTTCGGGGGAGCCTCACAACTGTCATTGCTTGTCTATCGACAAATAGACGCTACATAGTCATAGAAAAGGATCACACTTACTATGAGAAAGGTATGAAAAGGATTGAGGATTATAACAGGCAAGGAAGGATAAGTTTTAGTTAATACAATCCTATTTCATGAAACACATTTGACCTGTATTGTGGAACCTTATGCGCATCACTAGAAACCTTACCTGATTTATTCCATGCATCATTATTATGCTTTTCTGGAATTGGGAACATCCTATTAAATAAGATGTTCTCTATTTCATTATATGTATAGCCATATTGGTATAGTAAGTCACTTTTGTCTAGAATTTCATATCCTACTTCTGATTCTTCCATTATGCTATCCTCCTGGGCAATCTTTAAATGATGGTATGGTTGGTAATTCCTTATCTGTTATGCTGTCAAGATAGTATATTGTATAATTAGATGGTTTTACACCAACAAAGGGGTTAGATTTCACGGACTTTTTTCTTTCAATGTCTCTTATTATAGAGCATCTCATGGATATATGTTTAGCACTTCTTGCATAATTGGTTATGCTCCCAGTTTCTAGAAATGGGCACTCTTCACACCCATATTTATTTGTATCATAATCTTCTGCTTTCATCTTTTTAGTTTCCTATATAAAGGTTAAATAAATCTCTAAATACACTTGGAGCTTTGCTATACAGAACTTTTAAGACTTCACACATTACATCTCTAATTTCCCACTGTGCATGTTTTGAACACCTCATCTTTATAATATGTCTCCAATTCCTAAAGTTTGCTGTCATTACTATTTCTGTTGTGCAAGCATTGGGGAGAATAAACCTTGCATCTTCTTTAGGTACACCACAATCAATTAAATGTCTATATGCATATTGCATGTCTTCTATGATATTTTTATAAATAGCCTTAGGCAGTTTATTTTTATGTTTTTCAATGGATGGAGGCATAACATATTCAAATTGCTCTTCCTTACAATATCTTTGTGACTTCTGGGAATATGAAGCTAATCTATGCCTTACTAACTGGTGTGTCATTGCTCTGGAAATCCCTGATATCCTAAATGTAGCAGAAGCATGTTCTAAAACAGACTCATGCTCATTCTCTAATATCATTCTTATAAATCTTGAAGAAGAATCCTCTGTAATTTTACTATAAGACTGATAACAAGTTCTTCCACACAACTCTATATGTTTTTCTGGTTCTGGTGTTATTGATAATAATTCTACTTTCATTTGTCCTCCATTAGTTTAAGTAAAGGCATTCTTGCCTGTTCTATATTCTTAAATGCTACATAGCAAAACTTTTCTGAAAGCTCTATGCCTATGTAGTTCCTATTATTCTTTACGCAAGTGACTGCTGTAGTCCCTGAGCCCATGAACGGGTCTAATACAACATCTCCTGGCCAAGAATACAGTTTAATACATCTATAAGGTAATTCTTCTGGAAACGGAGCAGGATGCTCCCTTCTATCTGGGTTAGGTTGGATATACCAGCAATTAGTTGTAAATCTTAGAAACTCTTCTTTTGATATATCATTTGGGCCAGCCTTGTCTGTTCTCTTGCGTTGTTCTTTGTCCATTATTATTACTAATTCAGAAGCATCTCTTAAGTAAGGGCAAGAAGCAGACATCCAACTTCCCCATGAAGTTACATTGTTTCCAGAAAGTTCTCCTCTAGGCATTTTTATCCAAGTTACAAATTCTCTATCTAAAAATCCAATCTCCCTCATTATCATTAGTATATCTATGCTTAAATATGCCATTCTTGATTTAGTAGATTGCAATATGGAAGAAGGTAAGTTTATGCAGATTCTCCCACCTGGAATAAGAACTCTATAGCAATGGGTTAATACATTTTTCATGAAATCTAAGTATAGAGAATAATTCTTTCTGTCATCTGTTCCATATTGCATTCCAACATTATAAGGAGGGGATGTTACTATGAGATGGACAAAATTATCTGGTATTTCTGGGAACTTATCTAAAACATCTCCTTGTAGTATTTTATTTATTTCCATTGCCCTTCCTGCCTGGTATTTTATCACATTTGAATATTTTACACATGTCTGGTCTATCATTATATACAAGGCACATTCTTGATATTTTGTCGAAATGCTTGCAATTTAAAATAACTCTATTGCCAGATTCTGAATAATTCTTAAATATAATCATATCCTTAATAAAGTCTCGTTTCTTATCTGGTGTTTGTATTGTTCCTTCCATTATCCCATCATAGTGTATTGTTAGAATAGTAAATTCCTCACAGCATCTACCGTTACATTTATTGCATGTTTTATAACTTGGCATTTTTACTCCTTTCGTGTAGTCACGTTGCATATCCACTATTTAGAGTTATGGAAATCCCAGAAAAACTTTTCACACTGCCCACAATCTCTGCAATATTTGTTTTCATAAGTTTTTCCACACATGTATGTTACTTTTTTTGCCACCTTGCCAAAGAAATATTCTAATCGTAGCATTGATTTCATTGCATTCCAGGATTCTTTATTCAAAACATAATACTGGTTAGTTATGTGTTTCTCTAAAATATAATGTTTATGGTATTTCTTTGGCATATAATTGTGATACCAGGGCTGATATCTCATTGGAGTTACTATGATTGGTATTTTATTTTTATGAAATATCCTATATATAGTATCTAATAGTATAATATTCCAGCAATTTGCTCTAAATCTTACTGCCATTAAGTTTTTCATGTCTTCTTTGGTAAGTTTTTGTAGCCACCATTCTATTCTAAGGCTATCATCATGATTTACTCCATTTACAGTGAGTATAACAGGGGCATCAAATCTAGATATATTCTCTGGTATTGCAGTATTGTAATACTTTAAAGGATATTGCTTACATGATTCTATTACCATTTCTCTTAACATATTAGAATCATGCCCAGAATTAACTCTAAATATTGTTTTGTCCAAGTCATATTTAGAAGGATTAGGCAATAAAGGCAATTCTTTCTTAATATCTAAGTAGAAATTACTATTGTAATAACAACTAATACAATCATTTGGGCAATATCCAGAATGTGGTATTACATCTACAATATTACTACCTTCTAATTTAGGATCAACCTTTGTCACTTACTTCTCCTTTTAAAAAGTCTCTTATATCTATTCCATCTGAATCTAATCCTGTTGTTTTCCAGCATGGTATATTAGTTTTTCTTGAAAATAACTCTACCATTTTCCTGCTGGGGATGTTTTCAGTTGCCATTTCTATTAGACCTCTAAAATATTCTGGCTTTTCAGAGTGTTTTAATGCTCTACATTGATATATATTTTCAACTTGGCATCTCAAAGCTTTAATTTTGCCTTTCATCCCAACCAATATATGTTCAGTTTGACCTCTAAAATGATATCCAAGTCCCAAAGACATTACCTTTCTCCAAGTAAGCATTGTTTTATACTTAAATCCCCAACTTTTCAATAATTCCATTCCTTCATCTATCAATGGCACTGTTACCCAAAGGAACATAATACAATCTTTTTCACAAATATTACTAATTGGCAATAACTTTAGATCTTTATTGGTTATTGTTGGATAGAAATTTAATGCTCCAGATTTCATAGACCCTCCAGTTTTAATATTTCTATAAGTATAAGGAGGATCACAGTATATTACATTATACTTCATCATTATTTCCTATTGTTTTACTATCTTCATCTTTTATTTCTATATTTTTACTTTCCATATAGTATCTTATACACCTTGCTACCCCATCTGGAATAGAAAGAACATTACCTTCTGATGTCCATTTTGATTTTCCTACTATCCCATGCAGTTGTTTGTATACTTCTACTATATCTATACTACTTTTAAAGCATAATGAAACTAATCTTCCAATAGCTTCTGTTATTGCTGCTATTTCATCTCCAGATTTTCCTATAATTGCAAATAATTCATAAGGATTATCATTATCTTCACTTATTATTACGTATAAATGCCCAAATTCTGTTTCTGTATGAAATGTATGTGATTGTAAATGTTTTTTTCTTGTCAATTATATTCCTCCTTTGTATTGATTAAGCCCCACCACCATGATGGGGCTTGCTTTTTAAAGTCTTATAGTACGGTATGGCTTGTAACAACTTTTACAATAATTAACAATTCATTGGTATCACCCTTTCTATATATCATAAATTGTTACTCTATTTTTGGGTAAGGTATATTGCTAAATATACAATGGCATCTATGATGTTATCATCATCTCTTCCATTAAGCTCCCTACCTATTTTAAGCAGAGCATATATCATAGACACGTCATCTGGACCTATTGGTTTATTTTTGTCCCTTTGGTTAAGGAAAATATCTACCAACTTAGCTTGGACAGGAAAAGAGTTCTCTGGAGTCCCTCTTATAGTCTTTCTATTATTAAATATCTCTTGGCATTTAGAAAATATTTCTTCTATTGTCATAGGTTTTTTATCTGTCATATTATTCTCCATCCTCTTCTTCAATATCTGAAGCAAGTAATTGATATTCCATCTTTAGTTTAGTAGAAAAATCTATTCTACAAACTCCTGGCACTTCTACCCTTTGACCTGAAAATCTATGCTCTAGTATCTTCTTGATCTTTTTAGCTTTACCAACTGCCCTAACAAGTTCATTATATTCTTTACATAGATTTATAAAATAACTGTCTGTTATTTCCTTAAAACCTTCTTCTGCTTCCAATCTTAAATTATTGTCTGGCATAATTACTCCTTAAAATGGCACATCACCATCTGTTTCAGTTTGAGATTTAGGAGAGCTTTCATGGCTTCTTATAAATTCAACTTTTTCAGCCATGATATTTATATAGTGCTTACCTTCATATTCATTGCTTGTAAGTTTGCCCTCTATAATAACATCCATCCCTTCATGCAGATGGCTATTTATAGATTCAGCATACTTACCCCATACTGCTATATTGTCAACATAAGTCTCAATGTTCTTATATTGGTCTCCTTGTTTTACATACTCACTACATACTATGGACATCTTCATTAAGGAAGTGCCTTTCTTTGTAGTGCCCATCTCTGGGTCTTTTGTTAATTTACCAAGTAAAATTACTCTATTCATTAATTCCTCCTAATTCTTTGAAGATAATCTTTGTTTATTAAATAATATTCCACATAGAATATTTAATCCCCATGCTTGGGCAAGCGTTATGTGGTTTAGCCCAAATAATGTTGGCATTATCCAATTCCATAGCAAGTAAATAAATGGGCAAGCAATGCAAGATATTAAAAATATGACAAAAAATGCTATTGCTATAGCCCCAATAATTTTTGCAATATTATCCATATCAATTCCTCCTAATTTGTGTTATAAGTTGATTCTTCATAATCATTACATTTATCACTAGATGTATAGGTTATCCAACTTCCATGACCATCTGTATATGATATAGAGTGGTACTCTCCACTCTTATATTCAGAGTATTGATAATATCCATACGGAGCATCTGGTCTATCTCTTTCACAATCACTGCCAGTTAGGCTATGTCCGCATCCAATATATCCTATACATATTGCAAGTATGAAAAACATTGCTAAAATCTTACCTTTCATCCCATATCTCCTTTCTTATTAAATAGGTTACAATAAATAATATATTCCTGAATTTTTAAATTGCAAGTCATTATTCATCTTTTTCCTCTTCTTGCGAAATATTTCTTTCAAACCCACAAAATGGGCATATGCTAATTCCTTCCTTTATGGTATTCCCACATGTACCGCAAGCATATACATCTGTTTTAGTTTTAATCTTTGGTTCCTCTTGTGTTTTTTCCACAAAATATGGGCACTCAGTTACCAATATTTTAATCTTATGATCTTGAGATATCCTTCTTATTATAACTGCACTAACCTTACAGTTATCATTGCTCCTGCTGCACCATTTGCACATATTCTCATTATTGTAATTTTGCAATATGGAATTGTGATATATTGGTGCACTTCCAGCCTTTTTCCTTTCAATGTGCATATTTCTTTTCATATTATTCACTCCATTCTTTTGGTCTATATTCTTTGCCAGAGAACAGTTCATGTATAGAAATATTGTGTTCATTTGAATAAAATCTTGCCTTTGGAGATCCTATTTGTGCAATATTCATACAATTCTCCTGCGGATAGCCACCATCATACTCTAGGAAGCCTCCAGTGGTTATTACATGCTTTGTATGATTAACTATACCCTTTTTGTCTTTATTTAATCTCTGGGTTATTATTCTTACATGCCCAAGATCATGGACATGGGCACCAGCAAGAAGGTCACAGTCAAAATTATTAGCCAATCTTGCATAATATGCCAACTTTGTCCATTGGAAATTAGAAGATGACCTTCCATGAACTGTATATACAGCATAGCTCTCGTTGCCAACTTTAAATAAGTTCCAACAAGCTCCTCCTAAATACCTATGCTCAATATTTAGCATCTTACACATTATTCTAATAATATCAACTCCAGTAGTTTTGAGTATTCTTGCTTCATGATTTCCTCTAATTACACCTATTATCAAGTCTTTTTTTGCTAATGGCTCAAATCTTGCAAAAAGATTGTCTATTTGTTGTTGTATTAGTCTCTTTTGAGTATAGACAGAATCCCCTATTGAACTTTTTTGCCCTATTTCAGCCAAATCTCCCATTAGCACTATTGGTATATTATAATCTACACAATATTCTATTGTTTCATTGATAAGCTTCTGATTGCAAGTATGGTATCCATCATGCAAATCACCTATAAACCCAACATCTTTATAGTTATCATTGTCATTTATTTGTAAATCCACCCTGTTTAGCCTTATTTGTGGTTCTGCAAACCTTTCAAGGAATGACTCATATCCACCTTTTCTAATGTCAAGGAAACTTTGATTTAATTTCCTAACTAATTCAATAGAGTGTTTTTCACTCATCCTTTCTGGATTGATTTTCCATAAATTAACTGTTCTTTTTGCAACTTTCATCTTGTCACAAATTAATACATTTGGACAAGTTTCCAGTATTGCAATAACTCGTTTATCAATATTTTTCATTATTGTTCCTTTCTTTCAATAGTAAATCCAGGAGGTAATGGTTCACTTGGACTGCATTCTGGGCAGAACTGATAGCAATTATATAAATAACAGCCTATTGGGTCCATTACCACTATCAGTGATATTTTATGTTTTTCACAAATATCACTTGACTTCTCATATTTAGTTTCTGGTAGCAACATTAAATAACCTCCTTTTAATCTCAATAGTGTTTTTTTCTACTTTTTCCCAACTATCAACATTGTTAATTGACCAGAATACACACTTATTTCCTTTCTTTTTAATATTAAATACATTTTGATGTTGTCGTAATACATAATTAAATATCCTATGTACTAGAATATAGTAAATTGGAGAGTGAATTGCAAGTTCATAGCAATTATAACTCTGAAAATCTGATTCATATTCAAAAATATAGTTCATTATCACTCCTTATACAAGACACAGCTTCTTTGGAATTTCATGTCAACAACTCCAGTTGTGCCATCTCTATTTTTAGCAATTATTACTTTAACTGGAATACCATCTACACATGTAGCATATCCACCACTTTCAACATCTATAGCTTCTGACCACAGCAATACTACAACATCAGCATCCTGCTCTAAAGCTCCGGAGTCTCTTAAGTCACTCAACTGTGGTTTCTTTAAACTCCTTGTCTCTACTAACCTATTTAATTGGCTAAGTAGTATTATTGGGATGTCTAATTTTTTAGCAAGTCCTTTTATTTTCCTTGACATTTTAGCAACTTCTGCATTTCTATTTTCCATATCATTGACATCAATTAAGCCCAAATAGTCAATAACCAACAAGTCTATGTCATGAACCAGTTTATATCTTTTTGCTATAGAGCATATTTGATCTATTGACATTGGGTTGTCACTAATAAAAAGGTCTCTTTTGCTATATTCATATGATGCTATGATAATCTTATTTAATATAATCTTGTCATTACTACCAGTTTTAAATATCCTAAGATCCGCCTCTGTTTCCATTGACAATAACCTATTCTTAATAGCATCTATACTTTGCTCTAGTGATAAAAATAAAACCTTCTTTCCTTTAAAGGCTACATGTTTAGTGATTGTTAGTGCAAATGAAGTTTTACCAGTACTAGGTCTTCCTGCTATTATAATAAGATCTTGCTTTCTTAACCCCCCAACTATTGTGTCGAAGTTCCTAAATCCAGTATATAGGTTGCCGTATGACTCTGGGTTCTCATATTGGTCCATCATTTTTTCCATAAAATCACGGTCAACTTCTCCCATCTTTTCAGCTTCTCTACTTAATTCAGCTCCAATTATTTCTTCTATTGAATTTTCAACATCTTCTATGATTGATATTGGGTCTTCTTTAGCTTCATAGCCTTTTGTTGTCATTGTATTACCAACTTGTATAACTTTTCTAAGCATTGACTTGTCCCTTATTATTTGAGCATAATACTCTACATTTACAGGGCTTGAGATGTCATCAAGTAGCCTAGTTATAGCAGATATCCCTCCAACTTGATCTAGTAATCCATTGTTTAACAATTCATCTTTTAATGTTAGAAGGTCACATGGCCTATTGTCATTGATCATAATTTTTATGATGGAATAAATTTTTCTCAAATTGGAATTATAAAAATCAGACTCATTGATCATCCCTGATATTAAATGAAACTTACTATTGTCAATTAGGATTATTCCAAGTATTGCACTCTCAGCATCTAAATTACAGGGTGGCACTCTAACTAATTCTGTCATTTACTAAACTCCTCTAATATTTGTTTTCTTTGTTTTAATAATAATTCTTTTCTTGCATTTATTCTTTCTATTTCTTCTGGGCTATCTTCCTTAATACATTTTTTTACAAATTCTTTTTTCACAACTATTTCATCTGCAATATCCCTAAGCTTTTTTGCATATTCCTTCCAATACTTATCGTGAAATTTCATCATCAAACTCAATGCAGGCTTTGAAATTATTTCCCTGAAAGCAATACTCTTCCTGCCTTTCCATAGGTTTTCATTTAAGTAGTCAAGGAATAGAATTGGGTCTATTTGTGAGTTAAAGCATCTAAAGTAGAATTCACTAACCATCCTTCTAGTCCCAGATGAAACCCTACTTTGGTATTGATTTTTTGCTTTTTTAACCCTACCAGACACTAATTCATCATACTTGTCTATTATCTTTTTCATCTCATACAGGGGATTGTATATTCTAAATCTTTTTCCATTAAGGTCAAATGTAAAATCTATTGGAGCATCAATGAATGGATTGTAGTTGTCCAAGAAAAGCATAGCCTTAGTGTGATTATTTATAGCATCAATAGTTGCCTTATCAAGAGACCTTATTGTAGAAAATTCAACACTAACATCTCTATTGTTTTTTGGAATTGAGTGCCTTTTTGACTTCTTGAATCCTACTGAATTTTGCAATGCTTCGCAAAGACTATTCATATTTATAACCTCCGGCTTGTTTTTGTTTCCATAAATCTCTTCTGTAAGTCCACATTGCGCAATTATGTCTCTTCTATTGTCCTCTAAATTCTTGGCATACCACTCTGAAGTTACTCTCCCTACCAATCTCCCTTTTGGACTTATTATTGCTTTTCCGCATAGTTTATATTTATTATATATATATTTATTTTTTAATAAGGAATTATTTTCTTTTATTTCTTTTGTTACTTTTCTTTCTTTTCTTTTATCATCATTGGATATTACAGTTGTCTTTAATTCATTCCTTGCATCAACCTCATCGTTCCAGAAATAGTCTGGCCATAAAACCTTCTTTAAATTCTCTGAGTAAACTATTCTCATATCTTCAATAAATAACTTTAAATACTCCCTTATCCTTTCACTTCTACTTCTAACCTCTAAATAATTCTGGATATCTTGCATTGAATCTATATATCTATATAGACTTATGCAAACCAATAGTAGCCTTATTTTAAATGCACTAGCTATTGACTCTATACAAAACCTATAAGCAACTTCATTCATTATCATATTTTCACATGGTTTGGCTAATAATTCCTGTGTTGGTCTAAAATTATCATCAATAAGATGGTATATCTTTTCAACCTTAACTGTTATTAAGTGGTCTGGTAGTCCTTCGAATCCTTCTTCATATACAAGCTTATCTTTTATAATTTTATAGTTCTTTAGACTATCTAGTGCCTTACCAACCTCATAAGATCTTGTAGGACATCCTATTGCCTTAGATAGGTTAAGAACATTATCAACTTTATTGTGTAAAACAAATAAAAGTATCTTTATTTGATACTTATTCATCTTGCCAGTTATAATGTCCTTAAATATAGGAGTAGTGAATCTAATGTGAACATTTGGAACCTTAAATCTATTGGTAATTCTCCATTTAGAATAATCCTCTTTTCTAGTTGCCAAATTACATACCTATCAACACATGTTTACTTCATAATTCATTGACTTATAATGCTTTAGCCTTATCCTACTGTGGTGTTCTAAATAGCTATGGTCATTGTCGTAAAAATCAAATACTATTAATACTTTCTTGTCTTGGAATTGTCTATTCCCACGACCAATACTCTGTATTATATTTATATAACTCTTCTCTATGTGAGCAAATATTATAGTATCTATACATGGAATATCTACTCCAAAATAGAATATTCCAGATACTATAATTGCATTTATCTTTCCATCTTCTAATAACCTACAGGTTTCTATTCTTTCTTTTGAAGAAGTTTCTCCACTTATAAAAGGTATTCCTAATATACTTGACATTAGATTGCCATGATCTATATATTTAGTAAATATCAACACTTTATTGTCAGGCATTTCCTGGAGTATCTTTTTTATTTCCTGTATTTTATCTATGTTAGCAATAGAGTTTTTAACTGCATTACTATAATTTTCTGGGATATGACTATATGGAACAGTAATGACATTTACTTTAGTTTTAATGCCATTACTAGATTTAATTTCTAATACATCACCAAAGTGCTGTACTGTTCCATAATAGTTGTGAAGGTCTATTTTACTTCCTTCTTTTTTAAATGGTGTTGCGGACATTCCCCATGTGTGGAAGGAATTTGGTAGGTATCTAAATATATTAACTTGATTAGATGATATTGTCTTTCTTTTATATGTTTCAGTGGCATGAACTTCATCACAAAATACTACCTTTACATGCTTTAACCACTTTAATTCTTTTATGTGTCTTGTAAATGTTTGAGACATTGCTATATATATAACCTTGTTGCCCATGTATGTTTTATTATCTTCAGGCTTGCCTTCTAAAAATGGATAGGCTTTAATGTTTTTATAATTGGTTTGCATTTGAGGCAATCCAAGCCTTTCCTCTATTCTTTTACACCAAACCTGATCAAATATGCTTTGTCTATGTGTTAAGAACAGTACTATCCCAGTATTATTCTCTAAATATTCCTTTGCAAATGCTATTGCACACTCTGTTTTTCCCGATCCAGTTGGGGCTTGAAGTATTCCTCTCCCCATCCGATTCATAGCATATAGAGTCTCTATTTGCTCTGGTTTTAATTCTATGTTTAATTCTAGATTATTATAGTCAACTTCTCTTGGGGCATACCTTTTTAAAACTTCATATTTAACAGATAGTTTTTTTAGCAATCCTTCTATCACATGAAGTAATCCAATAGAGCAATTAAAGTATCCACTGTTGGTCCAATAAAATCTTTTATTTCCATCCCATTTACCAGACTTGTATGCTGGAGAAAAGAAATATCCTGGAGATTTAACAGTGAGCGTTTTCATGATTTCGGAAATAATATTATTGTAATTTTGGACCATTGATATTGATACATAATTATTATTTACTTCAATTATCATCTTTTCGTTTCTGTTCATCTTAAATCCTTGTGCTATATAAGCTGTGGCAAGTAGATTATGTTATTTTTACAATTTCTTCTCATTCTTTCATATACATATATGCAATACACATGCCCTACTTGCCACGATTTAATATTCCTTGGAGTGGATGGTGAGGTTGTTTTGAGGTGTAAGTAATATTATTATTTCCCATCCACTCCGGTCTCTTGGTAGCTGTCGCCCTGTCATATAAATGCTTTGTTTTATCTTTTATAATAACTTTCATATTACTCATATATAATAATATATATCATTTTTTTTAAAAAGCAAGCTTTATGCAAATCTTTTTATTTCCTGCCATGAACTATTTACGTATGCACATAATGCTTTATATGATCCAGTGTCATATAGTATGATGGTGTTTTCATTCTCATAAGCAGACCTGTCTCTAGATATGGTATTGAACCTTTCTGAATTTAGAGATGTTATATTTGATGGAGTTATTGAATCTCCAGAATGAGTATGAGCTTTTGGGTCATGGAGCTCTGTTCCAGTTAAATCTGAATGAACCTTTGAGGATGGTGCTAAATAATCACTATCACCTTCTGAATATACAACAAAGTTAGTTTTCTGTGTTGCCTCAAAAGCATCAGATGCTTTTTGCCTTGTATTGTTTGTATTAAAATTATTATCACTTCCACTTGAAATTTGATGTGGATAAACACCTATTATATTTATTTTGCCTCTATTGCCCTTGTTGTATCCAAGAACCACTTCAGTCCCTACCACATAAGTATTACTAGATGATTCAGTGGTTGGTATATTTTTTAGTATCTTATCTGTTTTAAATAATTTAACATCATATAATTTAGTTCCTACTGAAGCAACTATGGTTCCCCTGACCGTATCTTGCTTATCTTTAGTATATGAAGCAGACAGTGTCCTTTGAAATTTTCTTTCTGGCTTTGTTGTAATATTGCCAAGGCATGTCTTAAAATCTTTTCTCATAATTTTACACCCAAGTCTTTATTACAGTTCCGTCAATATCTAATATCCCACCATAGGCTTCAGTTGTAAATGCATCACTTCTATTTCCAAAGTTATATGCCACTCTTGTAATACAAGCCTTTTCTTCACACCCAGTTTCTACATTTAAATACAAAATATTGTCTCCTGGTTCTATTTCAAAATTTAATGGTCTAGTGACTTTTGTTTGGAGATAGAATATTTTAGCACTATCTATTATTGAAGTTGCTAAATCATTGCAGTCATTGTCGTCCCAAAGCAATGGGTTTTCAACTTCTTCATACCTAGATTCTCCATAATAAGCATCCAGCTCTGCATCTACAGCAGACCCAGTATAACTTGTCTCTGGGTAAAATTCTCCAGCTAAATAGAGACCTCCCCATCTAAATATTTTATTTCTATAATCATAATCTCCGTATGCCCAATTAAAATCACGACCACTATGTATAGCTAGGAATGTTAATGCATATACATAAAATTCAGTAGATGTTGGACCATCGTAATCTTCCGGATCAAATGGGTATGGAACTCCTGACCCTGGCTGCCCATTGCCGGTCATTATCCCCATAAAGCTATCCCATTCATCTTTACTTGGAACTATTCCTAAATCTACACACCGGTCTCCCCACCCATTTTCAAAGAATCTTTGAACAGGATATTCGCACCAAGTCATTTCATTGCTCAAGGTGGATACGTCTATTTGAACGGTAGTCCCCCCATCTGTATTGTATATACTAAAATATCCAGAAGTGCCAAGGTCTCCTCCGTCTCCTATTCCAGTTTGAACAGTCTGATATGGTTCTGCTGGTCTGCATCCCCATTGCCTTATTCCTGGTCCATCTCCTTGGCAGTCATGAGTATATCTTGTCCATGGGAATGGGCCTTGAACTACCAATGCCCAGTTGTCTGGGTCTTTTCTTAGTTGGCTAACTATTAAATAGTCATCTTCTATAGTTTCACCTTCATTTAAAAAGTAAATTGGAACTATTGTGCCTTGAAACCCTGCTCCAAAATATCTATCATCCCCAGTAGCACTTGGGTCTCTTGAAAGGCAATCATAACATGGGTTGCCTAATGATCCATACCATAAAGTAGTTGTGGCTTCAAAATCAGGCTTAAGCCCTAATGCATACCCGACAAAGTTTGGATCAACATCTATTACTGGAACTTGCCCACCAGTCCATTCATTTGATTTAATTCCACCTATAGTTGTTATTTTAGATCTTAGTGAATCATTATTCCATGAATGAGATATTGATAGAGTTGGAGTTCCTGCTGTTTCATCATCTTGAAATTTTAATTGGTCCCATACATAATATTCAGTATCCGTCCCAGTTATTGTCATTGGTATTCTGGTTACTCTCAAAACTCCATCTTCATCAAAGTATGGCAATACTATAGCTACTTGACAAATCATATTTACTATGTCCCAAATTGTCTCATCTGTAAATTGGCACATTGGAACAGTATATGAGGCAAGTGTACTTATGTCTCCTATCTCATCAGCACTTAACCCACCATATGTTTTTAATACATCATCTAATACAGTTTCTAAGTCAGTATTCAGATATTGGTCTGTAGTGATTGGTGAATCCAGAAAGCAACTTCTGTCTTGGAGTGGGATAGTAACAGTTTCCTCTTCTCTTCTGATATATTCTTGGTCATAGCCACTAGCTACATACCCAGTAAACATTGACAATAGATTATCTGGATTAGTAATGTCTCCCATCCCTAGGGATATTTTAACCATAGCCTTATCTTTAAATGTATTTCTCAATAGGCTATTTAGATTGCATATATCAAATTCTCCTCTTTTAGAAGAGACTGTTATGCTTGCAGTGCATGGCTCTCCTTCAATATTTCTTTCAATGGAGCCTACTGTTATATATTCAGTGATGTCAACATATTCTTCATCACCTGAATCATGGGATGGCTTTACCAGAACTTGATATTTTGGGTTCTGTATAACAGAGTCTTGTAGTATCTTTAAGCTTGGGTTATTTAATGCTAAATCTCTAGCCATTTATTGCCTTATGAACCAATTATTTGAGAAACTAAATAAAAACTCAATGTGACATTTGTATAGTGATTATACCCTTGTGCATATGATCCAGAAAATTCATGTATCAATATAGTCCACTGTTCATCACTTAATTTGTGATATGTTAAAGTATGAGTAGTTGTGCTGTCCGTAAGTAAGGAATCCGCAAATGCCCTAAGTTCTGCATACATTTCAGAATCCATTTTGTCCCATTCAAATATTTGCAACTCATCCCCAGAAGATGATTCCCAAGTTTGGAATATATTGCTAGAAAGTGTTTTTATTTGAACCTGTGATGTTGGAATGTATTTACCACCATCTTTTGGGTTCATTGGGTCATACTTAAATCTATACCCATTTATAGAATAACATCCTCTCCCCATTTTAGCCATTTAAGTACATCCTTGATTGTATTATTTCTACTATTTCACCAGTATGGTTTTTGAACTGTTTAATAAAATGATCATAATTTGATGCTTGTATATTAAAAGATATTTGACCAACAGATACTCCACTTCCTCTAATTGAGGATACAAATTCTGGAACCTTTTGTGGAGGTATCATTATCTCACCTGGCAACACATTAACATTGTAGTGACCTTTGAATTGAGTCAATGGCATTTTATTTCCTGACTTAGTGAACCATCCACCTTCATCAAGAAATGTTGATGGATCCATCCCCCAGCCAGTTCCTCCTCCTAAATCAGTTCCAAACCCAACTAGTGATGATGAGCCGCCTGTGAATAATGCCATTCCTAATTTTAGCAATGCCATTGTCATTAACAATTTTATCACTTCTGCTATCATTGTTTCCAATAGTGATATCCAGAATCTTTCGAGATTTCCACCTTCAACTATTATTTGTGCAACTGAACTAGAAAAGCTATTTGCAAAAGCACTAGTGGCATTTTCCGTGATATCAACCATGCTATTGAATAGTGAACCCCAAGCTTTATTAGCATAAGTCTCGTTCTTTTTTAAGCCCTTGAAAAAATCATTAAACCCATCCGAAATGGAGCCTATTTGAGTGTTGAGTTTCTTTTCCCACTCCTTCCTATCTTTTTCCATTTGCTTCATGGCTTTTTTATTGGCATCTATTTCTCTTTTAAATGCTCTATCTGCATCTTCTACTGTTTTATCATACATTGCCTTTTTTGCATTATATATCTTTATTGCTATTTGTATAAATTCTATAGAATCAACAGAGTAATATCGCAACTGTTCATTTAGCCCTTGTATATAGTCTTGAGTTGTAATTTGATTTGTTTCTAGCATGAAATCCATAAGAGTATTTTGCTTGTCAATCATAAAGTTAACATATGATTCATAAGATCTTTCTCTTATTTCATTTTCTTTTCTTAATTGCTCTTCTAATTTAGTATTATCAGGAGGCTCTCCTCCAACTCCAGACCCTGGCATTTGCACTGGGGGTATTTTTGATATTAAGCCTAAAATATTAAGATATTCAGATGCATAAATATTATACATTCTCAATGCTTCATTGTATTTTTTTATGTCATCTGCTTTTCCCATCTTCATTCCAAGCTCATAAAAAGATGTAAACAGATTATATTGAAGCATTTGTATGTATAGTTCATTGGCTATTAGCTCTAATTGAGTTCTTGTTAATTTAGTAAGCTCTTCATTTAACTTGTGAGTTTTTTCTGCCTTAGTTAATTCTCCACTTAGAAGTAAGTCTTGCGCTCTTTGGAGCTCTAGTGCAGCTTCCTGTTCTCCTCTTATTGCATCCAATGCTCCAGATGCTGCTTGCTCTAATTTATATAATAACTCTATCCCGAGTCCTATGGTCAATATCCATGCTGAACCTGCTGCAAACATTACTCCAAATGTAGTTAATACAGCAGCAAATGTTTCCAATGCTGGGAGTGCTAATGTTACTGCTGCTGCAAGTGCTGTTATTGCTCCAGCAACTCCAGTAAATATTATAGCTGCTGTTGTCCAGTTGCCTATAGATCTAACTGTATCCTTGTCCATGTTAGCTATAAGCTTAGATAATCCAATAAGAGAGTCTAATACACTCTTTATAGCATTTGCAAATGGTACTATTGAAACTATAGCTCCAGTGTTTATAATATCAAATAGCTTTTTAAATTTTGCAGCCATAGTTCCCAACTCTACTGATGCTACTTTATTACTATATCCAGTTACATTTTCTAGTCTGTCTTGATATGTCTTTAATGCACCTTCAGTATCATCTATCATTGCAATAGCAGAGGCAAAGGCATATTTACCAAAGATTCTTCCAATTAAATCTTTATATTTTTCTCCAGATAGCTCTTCACTAGCTTTCTGAAACTTCTCTATTATTTGAACTGGAGTATTAAGGTTTGGATTTATGTCTCTAAGTGATATCCCAAGCTCTTCTATTGCCTTTCTTGTTTCCCTAGTTGGAGATTGTAGTCTCAATATGATTGTTCTTAGCCCAGTGGCTGCCGTAGAAGCATCTATGCCTCTATCATACAAGAATGATAATATAGCAACCATGTCTTTTAATGACCATCCAACACTATGTGCTACTGGACCAATATATTTCATTGCAGTGGTGTAGTTTACTAATTCAGTTTGAGATATATTCATTGCTTTAGCATATAAGTCAGAAACATATTGAGCTTTTTCAGTTTCCATTTCATAAGCAGCCAATGTTCTAACTACTAACTGTGCAGATTCATCAAATGATTCATTTGCAGCAGTTGCCATGTTCATAATTGGACCAATGGACTCCATTATTTGAGCAACATCATATCCACCTCTTGCCAACTTTTCCATTCCAAATGCAACTTCATCAGCACTCTGCATGTAGTCTTGCCCAGATTTAATTCCCAATTCCCATAGCTTGCTAGTTTCTTCATTGGTTAGTCCTGCAATAGCCTGAATGTTGACTAGTTCTTTTTCATAGGCTTGAAATTGCATTACAGAATATGCATATATACCAGATAGAGTTGCTGATATGCCTAATAGACCAGCAGACACTCCAGCCATTGTGGTTCCAAAAGATTGAACAGAAGCATCTAATGCATCTAATTCATTATCTACATCCTTAATCCCAGCCTTGGCCTGTGTAGCATCTGTCTGTATTCTTATAAGTGCATCAGCAAATAATGCCATTATTTATCTACCTTTTTCCCATCAAATATTCCTAATATTTTCTTTTTAGCAATCTTTAGTGAGTGCATAATATAAGAACTGTTCTTGTAGTGTTTGTTGATAATGTCAGCTCCATCCTTAGATTCAACACTTTTTGCAAGTAGCATTAAGTTTAGCAATTTATCATCTCTTCTTGTCTCATTCTTAAGTTCATGAGTTATAATCCAGTTATAGTATAAATCAACTTGTTTAAAAGTCAATTCATTGAAGTCGTAATTATACTGCTTTAATTTTATGACAATATCTGTTAGAGATGTTAACTCTCCATTTCCTTCATTTGTTTTTCTATTGCCTGTGCGACTTGAGGACTGATCTTTGTCACATCTATTATGAATCCCGCAGGCCCCAAGTTCCTCAATAAAGGGAAATATTTTGCCATGTTGTTCACTTTCTTGAAGGCATTTATTAGCTTTTCAGCATCATCTAGTGGCAGATTGTCAAACCAGTCAAAGCTTTTACTTATTGACTTACATATAATCTTAATCAATGAGTCAACTACAAATGCTTCCTTATCCCCTGGCCCCATTTTAGTATCAGTTTGGAGATTAGTAATATCTCTTTTGAAGTCTCTAAATACTTTTGTTTTCTGAGCTTCAAGGTGTATATCTTCTCCTGCTATTTGTATGATAGTAGGAACATTTGCAATAACATCAAATTCATCTATTGCCTTTTCGTCTGGCATTGTTTTTTCTCCTTGTATTTTTTAAATGTTTCTTTCCTTAAAGATATTATCTTTGAAAGTTTCTTTTCCATATCTGGCAACGGGGTGTTATAGAATTCTTTTTTAGCATCCCTTAAGGCTTCTATACTTGGAAATATACAGGTGTATTCTATCCATTCTTTAAGCCTAGTACCGTCATTGCTGTTGGATATTATCTCTGGCACTATCTTTGCATCTATAGCAACATTGTTTTTAGATGCAAAGAATAGCGCCAGCAATTCTCTTCTAGTTGTTGCTGTAGCTGTTTTAACAACTCTAATTGTCATAGTTCGTTTCCTTGCTTAAAGTTAGGCTCCTATGTCTATAACATATAGCTTACCAAATATTTGATTATCTGGGTCTGCTATAACATTGGCATCAAATGTAACAGTAGTAGCCACATTTTTGTCTTTACCTATAGCCCAATCTCCGGCACCTTTGCATGTAGCAGAATACAGTTCTACCACTAATGCATTATCGGCTTTATTGATAGGTATTTTAAGCATTACATGGTGCTCATCAAGAAGTCCAGACGAAGATTCTAAATCTATAGACTCTCCGGCATAGGCACTACCTAAAATATTGATAGTTCCATTAGAGGTTGGAGCATTTTTGAGGTTCCATATCCATTTTAGCCTATCAAGAGTCTGCTGCTTTATAGAGCACTTTACGCTCCATCCTTCCTTATTGATGATGGACTCAAGTTTTCCCTTTAAGCTTCCAGACATAATGTCAGTGACATCTTCCAGATGTGAGAATGCTATGTCCTCTTCAAGCAATCCAATAACTCTACCATCTA
This sequence comes from bacterium, assembly GCA_023228085.1. Lineage (GTDB taxonomy): Bacteria > Patescibacteriota > Minisyncoccia > Minisyncoccales > Minisyncoccaceae > Minisyncoccus. The sequence continues at coordinate 44,048 of JALOBW010000004.1, read as the reverse complement.
CATAGAGTACACCTGGACCATAGAACAAATCATTCTTGTTGTAGCTATAACTATAGTCAAAGCTGTCACATGCACTCATTGCTACTGTTGCAGCAGTTCCGGCGGTTCCATCATCAGATGGTGTCAATGTGTAAACAATGTCATCAAGTAAGCCAGTTAAGTTGCTTCTCTGATCTACTACTATACCTACGTCCAATTTTCCAATGTCTGTTGGTATTTGGATTCCAGTTACTGTTCCATTTGTAGCAGTTCCATGTGTGGTCATGATAATGTCAGCATCATCAGAAGCCACTCCAGTACATGAATATCCTACTATGAAACTAAAGCCAGAACCTCCCTGCGCAGTCCCGCTGCCAGAATCGTCAAGCTCTAAATTTATTGGAAAAGCCTTGTGAATATTTATTGCCTGGCAATCTCGTTCATTCCCAACTGTTAATTTAACTTTTGCGACCATATTGGTCCTCCTTTATTAAAACTTTTAATTTCTTACTATTACCTATATTAAGCATAGCAGCACGCATCTACAATTACTCTAAATCCACAGCAAAAACATCCACAGTCATCGTCTAGCCATGGAGTTTCTCCAGTTGGCCCAGCCAATGCTTGGTCTCCTCTGATATTAGTACTATAAAAAACATCATTTCTAAGCTGTAATCCATTGTAGTCATTAGATTCACATATCCAGTCATATAGCATGTCACTCAATCTTAAAAGTAATTTAGATTTAGTGTTATCTACATGCCAAAATCTACATTCTAAATAAGATCTTCTGTATGTGGATAAATTTTCTCCAGAAAGAGGATGCTGAGCCGATATACTATATGTCATACATGGAAAATTAGCAGACTTATTAACAAGAGATCTAGACTTCATAATCTTATAATCTGCTGGATATTCTATTATTTCTGCAAAATCAGTAAATGCGACTACTGCATCAAAAAATGCCTTATATAGGTTATTGTCAAATCCCATATCAGCATCTCCTCCTGTACTATCAGTTAGTCCCCATTTAAATATTCTCTTGTCTGTTATAACAAGATTTCCATTATACAATGATTCAACTATGTCATAATAATGGCTTCCAAGTTGATATTTGTGCCAGTCTAATGTATATTCATATAGACCGGTTGCATATCCAAGTGTGGCATTTTTAGACACAGTTGGGGTCTCAATTAAAGAATCATCTAATTGCTTATATACCTTTACTGTTGGCATTTCATCACAATCTGGATGATATCTTGTCATATCAGTTGCATTATACTGAGTATGAAGAAATGTACGATTCAACTACTTGCCTTTCTTTGGTTTGCATTTTTTATATTGCATTATGCTTCCTTTGAAAATCCCTTCTTTATTAGTGCTTTTTGGAATAGATTTGTAACAGTTTTGCTTGCTCCTACAAATTCAGATGCTATAGAGTCCTTTATTAACTTTACTTGTTCTGGTGGCATACTTTCTATTAACTTCTCCACTCCATTGGTAGTCTTGTCAATAATAGTGTCTTTATGTTTTCTGTGTATATACTCTCTTATCCATGCAAATATCAACGGAAGTGCTGTTACTATAATGGTGTTTATTATTTCTTGATTCATATTATTGCCTCATTGTGTTAAATCTAATGGTTTGTCTGGATGTATTTCATTGTGCTTGCCACATATTTTAATAACTCTTTTTTCAAGCTTATTAACATTCCCCTGTATTGTTGGGTATATATTTTCAAGATTTTCTATTTTTACAGCATTTCTTTCTCTTCTCTTATCTAAATACCCAAGCTGTTCAATTACTTCTCCATGCTTTTTAAATAGCAAGTCTCTATCATCTTTATTGGATGCTAGTATTTTGTCTATATTTGAATTATTTGAGTCTATCATTTTCTCATATAGCCTATCTTTTTTATAGGAATTATAAATCTGTATTGAAAAACCTATGATTGCAGCACCTGAAAGGGTTATTGAAATGCTAAAGTCGTTAGATTTTGGATTTTGATTAGTTTGTATGTTGGGCAAGTTTGTGGTTTGTGCATTGGTAATCAGTGAAAATGTGCAATATATTGTTATTAGTATTAGTAATAATGCAAACAGTCTTCTCATTTAGTGTCTCCTTATTGACCGAAATAGAAATTGATAACGTCAGTTGATATATCTACTGCTGAATAGAGTTTTATGTCACCACTGCATATTGCAAAAAATGTATATATCTCAGGAACATCAACTCCAGTACCACTAGACATAAAATAGTTTGTTGAAGTGGAACATGTATCAGATCCTAAGCAAATTTTCTCATTATTTTGAAATGTACCAAATATATTATCTACAATAATGTAGCTTGCAGTTTTTGTTAAAACAGTACCATTGGCTAAACTAGTGCATCCTTTTACAGTATCTCCAACACTTATGGTTCCTACCGTTGATGATATGCTTATTTTCTTCCTAATAGGGGGAGTCCAACTATAATCATAGAATCCAAATAATGGGTGAGAATCATATTCGGTCATGTCATCATAGCAGTTATTTGCTGGGTTTGATATAAATTTAGTATTTACAAAATCATACCAATATAAATCACTATTTCTCAATATCCCAACCTGGACAGATTGCCCAGTTTGAAATACTTGACCATTTGACACTACTGCCTTTATATGGTATGGTGTTCCAACCGGTATTCCTGCATGGCAAGATCCATAAAATAAGATCATATATAATACAAATATAATAAAAGCAACTATACTTGCTATTGTTATTTTATCTGTCATGGTACATCTCCGTATATCTCATGTTTATATTATAAGTTAAATTATACTTTAAATCAATTTATTGCTTCATACTACTTCTCTTTTGTAATGAATGAATTATTCCAGACCCTGGCTTTTCTTCTATTATATACCCATCACATTCAGTTGGAGATACGGTTGGGGTCCTAGTTATTGTTAGTGTTGGTGTTTGTGTATTAGTTGGAGTTAATGTACTTGTTTGTGTGGCAGTTTGTGTAGCAGTGGCAGTTTGTGTAGCTGTAGCTGTAGCTGTAGCAGTTGGAGTTGGCATTGGGTCATAGCAAATTTCTAAGTATGGCCTATTTAAATCAGTTCCATCAGAACTAACAAGTTGCCTTTTACCAGAAGAGGAGTAGATAATAAATTGGCATGGGGTATTGGCATTCATTTGAGTAGTTAAATAAGTAATTCCGGTTACATTGAATTCTATAAATTGCCATCCAGTTACATTGCCCCACCATGTGCTTGATATGGTATCACCAGCATCACTCATTCCACCATCTTCGTTCTCCCATGAATGACCAGTTTCATATAGTCTCCATGTGTCTTGTATTTCACTGAATTGCTTTGAATTATCAGAACTCAATATTTTAGTTATTAAATTCATTTCCTGTGAGTTAGTGTCTGATACATAAAAATATAACCTTGCTGAACTTATTGTTGCTGGATAGATTGCTCTAATATTAGACCTGATGTGCGTATATCTTGTATTTGCTCCATCTGGGTCTATCCATAAATTAGAATCAGTTCCATAGTTTGCAGTAGGGTGTGAGAAATCAACATAAGTATCTGCCCAGTCCACAAATTCACAGAATGAGCCATCCCCAAATCTTGCTCTTGAATGAGAGCCACAGGTAGGAACTGGAGTTTCAGTTGCAGTTGCTGTGACAGTGGCAGTTTGTGTTTGGGTTGCTGTAACCGTTTGAGTAGGAGTATTTGATAATGTAGGAGTCATGGTATTCGTTGGGGTTGCTGGAGTAATGGTAATTGTCTGTGTTATAGTAGCTGAAAGTGTTGGTGTTTGTGTTAAGGTAGATGTTAAGGTCATTGTAGGAGTTAAAGTTTGTGTTGGTGTTATATAAGTATGGTAGCAAATCTCTACATAAGGTCTTCGTGAGTCATCGGTATTTTCACTACTTGCCATTGTATAATTTGAGCCAAATACAGCTTCATCTGTTAGGAAAAAGTCGATTGAATTACCAGTTCCAGCAGATGATTCTAATTGAGCAATACATGCAGCATTTAATTCCATTACTCTCCATTTGGGACCAGCATACCAAGTCCCTGAACCATATGAATCACCTTTGTCCTGATTCCCACCATCAGAACCTGTCCATGAATTTCCAGTTGAGTAAATATTAAAGGTGTCTTGTAATTCGACCCATGCTTGGTTTAAAGCATATAATTCTGGGCTATATGGCAACAATGAACTTGCTGTTGTAATGTAAACCCAAAGACGTGCAGAAGTAATATCTACATAGTTATATAAGTCTCCAGTATTAAATCTGAAATGAACATATGCTGCATTTTGCATTGCAACAGTTTGAACTTCCATTGTTTCGTCATTTCCATAATTTGTATTTGGATTTTGCTTATCAACATGAGTATCTTCCCATCCACCAGCATAATCACAATTAGCATTTAATCCAATTCTGATTCTATTATCAGGTTCAACACAAGTTGCTGTAGGTGTTGCTGTATATGAAGGAGTTGCTGTAATGGTTTCAGTCACAGTCATTGTAGGAGTATTAGACAATGTAAGAGTCATTGTAGGAGTTGCAGACAAAGTTGGAGTCATGGTATCTGTTGCTGTGACTGTAATGGTTGGAGTTCTTGTAATTGTTAAAGTTGGAGTTCTTGTAATTGTAGCTGTAGCAGTTGCTGTTATAGTTAGTGTTGGAGTAGGAACGGGTGGTTTTTCATGGCATCCCATGTCCCAGTTAGTTCTTTGTGGTCTTATATTATATACATAGTCAATACAAGTTGAGCTTGCGGTGCATCCTAAAGTTGAAGAAGCATCTAATCCAGCTTCAATAGCATTTGCATCGGCAGCAAGGTGAACATCAACTGAGTCAGCAGTTACAGAAGTAAATTCACCAGTTGTTTCATTGTCGATTCCAGCAGCTCCAGGTGAACTTGTATCAGATGACATATTGTTATTTGAGGAAGCTGCACAAGTTCCAGAAAAACAAGCTGTGGTGCAAGTAATTACTATATTGTTCGATACTACATGCTTCGTGCTTCCAGAAAGGATGCCATAGGCACTGGATCCGCTTGACCCTGTAATGTTATAAATTGAATTACCAATTATGTAAACATTGTTATCATTATAAGATCCAATTCCATAAGCATGATATCCACTTTTACCTGATACATTGATAATAGCATTGTTGTAAATGTAAAGATAATTTGGTACATCTGCAAAATAAATTCCCCTATATCCTCTATCGTTCCCACCATTTGGCTTGTAAATTAGATTGTTATAAATTCTTACATAATTTCCTTCTTGAACCGAAATGGCACTTGTATATCCATACCCGTCATTCCCCCAGCCTTTAATACGGATGTCATGAAATCTAATATAACTTTCATAAATTATAATTACACTTCCATTAGTTGATGGGTCAATACAGAAACCAGAAGGATTTGCAGAGTTATCTTCTATGCCATTATGCCTCTGTCCAGAAGGAGCATAGACATCACGGTAATGAGTAGAATCTATGTATGTTCCAGTTATACTAAAGGCTGTTCTGTCGTCTAAAATACCATTATTCAAATCATCATAGCATTCGGCTACTCTAATTTCGTCTGCTGTAATTAGGGAATCATTGTCAGTTGCATCCTCCCAAAGGGTCAGAGTATTGTAATCACCACTTGTTTTATTAACAGTCTTAACTACTGTAGAAGTAGCCCATGCTTTAACTGTTTCAAATACCTTAAGATATGACATCCAGTAATCTATTTTTACTTGATAATTATGATTGTCTCTCCATTGTGCTAAATCAGTATTGGTTTTTTCAGATATTTTGGATTTTACGTACGACCAATTAAAAGTTCCTTCTCTAACTCCCTTTGTTTCTAATCCAAGAGATTTTATGTCGAGTTTGTGTTTTCTGTACCAGCTATATCCTTTTGAAGTGTCAACTGACTTATAGCCAGGCTGTTTGTAAAATTCAAGTTCTTCTTTTGTCGTTCCAGACACTTTAAAAATAGCCCACAATTTCTTTTCTTCGGTTGTCGGAGTATAGATGCTTGCAGGTATAGCATCAACCATGTCACCTTTTTGAGAGTTAGACCCTTCAGAAGAGGAATAATCATCTGTAGTAGTGACATATACCCAGTAATCTTCTGGATATCCAATAGAGCAAATTGAGAGGATAGCAATAACGGAGAAAAGTATCACGATATTGGTCTGTGAAAGCCTGTTCATGCTATCCTCTCAATCTCCATTCCAACCAAAGTAATTATTACCTGAAATATTTCTTAAAAAATACCAGAGAACTCCAATTAAAACGAATCCACAATCTTTGGTATATTTTAAAGTTTTATTCATTAACAACATAATATTCAAATTCCCTTATCTCTTTTATTCTGCCACTATCTTTACGCCAGAAGGAGAGTCCGGTTTCTCTACAGGACAAGAGAACTCGAAAGGGTCGCTTTCAACCCCAAAATAATTAACAGTCTTAATGAAAATAGAATGATCTCCAAGTGATATCCCGGTTAACTCATATTTAAACTTTGCAGTGCAAGCAGTTTCATCCTTTATTGGCAATACAATGTTGCTTAACCCATCTATGGTTATAATGTAATGATCCACTAGATTGCTTGGATCATTTTGGCTTTGAGGTATTGGATTGCATTCAAGGAAAACTGATGAATATGCTATTCCACAAATTGACATTATAAGCATTGATGCTAAAAATACCTTTTTCATATTATTTGCCTTTCTTTGTTTTTTTAATTTTTTTAGGCAATTTCTTGCCCTTAGTAGCCTTATTAAATTCACTTACTTTCTTTTCTCCCATAGATTCTCTCCCGGATTTTGAATTTCCCCAGGCCATTTGTTTTTTGCTTTTCCACGGCATAATGTTTCCTTTTAGTAGGTTTATATAATGTTAAGTTATAGTCATATTTTAATTATACCATATTTATGTTATAAAAAGATCTTCTCTTTTCTATCCAATTAGAAACTATGCTTGGATGGTTAATTTTAAGGGCATTAAGTTCTTCTTTTGGTATGATGTCTAATGGATTCCACCTATTTCCATCTGATTTGTATTGAACAAATCTATAATCTGGAACTCCAAAAAACCATTTTTGCATATCTATTACTTTGTCAACAAAAATATATGGATGTCTTACCATTCCATAGTGAAATATTTTTATAGCTGACTGCGGTTCATCTCTATATACTACAGGATGCATCATTATAGACTCTGCGTCTCCAACTACTCGGCATGACTTTCTTGCTAATCTGACTATAAAGTCTCCACATGGCTTCTTTGCACTAGTTAATTTAACATAATGATCAAAGTCTCCATATATATTATATCTCAAGCAAACAACTGAACTAATATTTGGGCTATCAATAAATTCTCTTATATGATCATGAGAACTTTCATGTATAACTTCATCTGCCTGAAGCATGAAATGCCATTCAGTGCTTAATTCCTCCCTTGCCTTGTTTGCTAATATGCAAAGCCTGTCATATCCAGGGCTTCCTTCTATGTGCTGTTCCCATTTATCTTGTATTATTTTTAGATTTGGCAGTTCACCTCGTAATACTTTAAGCTCTTCAAGTGTTCCATCATCACTTTCAGCGTCTAAGCATACAACTTCATCGCAAACTCCACATAGGCTTCTAATAGATTCTTTAAAGCAATAATCATACTTAATGCAGTTATGTGTAAATATTGATCCTCCTAGTTTGGCCATGTCTATTGTCTCTCCAATATAAATATTCCCAGTCCGTTCCACCAGCTATCTGCCCTTCCATTTTCATAATTTGGGGTAAATAACTCTTCTTTATATACTGTTTTTAATTCAAGGAAGCTAATAGCATCATTGGTTCCATTTCTTGGGCCTTCCCAATTCCAGTCATCAACTATAAAGCAGAACTTTTTATTCATCTTACCAATATAATCAACAAGTGCTTTATATTGCGATTCATAGGAATGGTCTCCATCATAGAAATATACTTCTATGCTATTATTGTCTATTTGGTCAATAACTTCTTTACTAAAAGAGTTCCCATTGATAAATTTAATATTGCATAGTCCATTAAATTGATTTATGTTATCAAAGAGGACCTTCTCCCTTCCCTGAAACTGTGAAAAATCATCTATTCCTGTATATTTACCATGATTCCTAAATGAAGCTGCTATTATTGTTGAGCCATGATGGGTTCCAACTTCTAGATAGTGGAATGGTAGTACACCACAGATATTGTTCAAAAAATGCCTTACTTTGTTAGAAGTAAATCCTCCTATTCCCATTACTTTTTCGTTGATTCTTGATTGCTCTAATTCTGCTGATTTAATAGAACATCTTAATAGCTTTTCCGTTATCATCTTCAATGACCTCTCTTGATATTAAGTTGATAGCCAATCACTACAGTCCCAACTCAACATTCTTTCTAAATCTTTTATTGAGTATTCATAAACATATTTTAAATATTCCTTGTCTTCATCGCTCATCGGGCAAGGATAGGCACTTTTCAACTTATGCCCAAATTCTAATTCTACCTGCTCTACTCCTATAAAGTTAAATATACTATTTAAAGTTTCTTGTTTGTTTGCAACCATGCTCTCAAATTTTATTGGCAATACTTGTGATTTATCAAAGTATCTCCAAATCATCCTTATGGTATTGGAATAAAATCCTCTTGATACATAAGATCTGAGGGAATATCCTAAGTCTTTTGCTTCCATACAGTACTTTGCTTCGTTAATTATTGCATCATGGAATGAATGTTTTTCTGATTTCCCGTCACTTGCAAAATGCCACCATGCAGAATATGCTCTATTTATTGGATTTCTAAATACAATAACTATTTTAGCATCTGATCTATATTCCATTATCCTCTTCATACATTTTGGGAATCCAGAATATATCGTAGAAGCATCAAGGTAATGTGTTACACTCTCAAAGAACTTATATACATAGAAATGGTAATTACTTAAGTCAACTTCATTGACCTTGCCCTGTGAATCAAAAAACCTATCCTCTACAAAGAATGCTGGCTCTTTACCATTTGCTAGATATATATTTGGATGTTTTTTTAGTGCATAAGCCAAAGATGAAGTTCCACATTTATTTACTCCAGCAAGAACTATAAATTGGCATTGTTCTGGTAGCATTATTTATTTCCTACTTCGATTGATTCAAGGTAATACTTTTGAGTTTCAGTAATATCCGTTGAACAATGTATTGCCCCAGGGGGCATAGGCTGTATTGCATTTGTTTTATTAACAACTACACATGCTATTTGAGGATATGTTAAATCATTCTCTTCCCACACTATAAATGGATAAGGTATTTTGCTTACAAATTCATTTTTATTAAATAACCATTGATTAAGTTTATTTGAATATCCTGTCTTTGGCCCCATATCTACAGTTACTATTAGCCTATCTATTGTTTTGTTTAACAGGGTTTCTAAGCATTTATATGGATCGTCAGTGTATTCAATCATGTTCATGCAATTTACTATATTTGCTGGTTCAACATCTGGTATTATATTTCCTTCCTTATTAACACATCCTTCTATTCCAATATATTGAATGGGATTATATAGTTCTTTTAAATATTCAAATCCACTAGCCTTAATTTTTGGATCAACTCCGCAGGCTGATTTGCCACCTCTTTGCATAAACCTAAGTAGATATAGTCCATCAGCACATCCTATGTCTAAATAAGATAGCCCAGCAGTATCTTTTGGAACTGCATTGTGCCACAAAGAATCACACCAAAAATGGTAGAAGAATGGGCAAACTTTCTTTAAGAACTCCCCATTTGGGGAATAGGCTGGTTGATAAAAATCAATACTTGTCATTATTTTTCTCCTTCCACTCCCGAAGTGCAGCATATTTCTTTTCTATTTACCATATTAGTAACTGTATGCAAAGGCCCAGTATATGGTATTGCTTTTACATTTTTAAATCCTACTTCTTCAAGAAATTTAACCATTAAATCCTGTGTCCACCAACTCTTATGGACATCATATTGATTTTGCCATTGGCCTAATGAAAAGTCTAGCATTCTTGCATCATTGGTTTTTCTTGATAGCATAGACATGTCTGGGAAGAATATTCTAACAACTCCTTCATTAGCCAACAATTCTTTCCATTCCTTTAGTATTTTTATTACATTTTTATATGTATGATGCTCTATAAAGTGCAATGACCTTATTTCTATGCATGACCCTTTGGGAAGCTTCTGTTTATCAACGTCCATAACATCACAAACAATATCAACATTGTCATAATCTTGTATGTCGATTCCAACATACCCTTTTTCCTTTCTAAACCCACATCCCCAATCTACTTTTAAGTTCTCAAGTTTAATATTATTTTTGTTTATAAACAATTTGCTCATCTTTTTGCCGGTTATATGTTTTACTGCTATTCCTGCAAATTGGATTGGATTTATATTTTTAATGCAAATATTGTCTCCCCTTCTGCATTGTATAAATGTCTTTGGTGGTTCAGATTTATTCCAACAGAATTTACATACTGCATCTGCCGTATATTCAATAATAGAACTATTTTCAGTTAGCCTTGTTTTTGGATCTACACATCCAAATATGGCAGATCCCTTTGTTCCTAGTGCTTGAGCAATATGCATAATACTACTATCTATTCCTATAAACCCAGCACTATTCCTTACAAGTTCTATATCAACATCCCACTCTTGATTCAACAATACATAGTCAGAGTATTTAGAATTCTTTGAAGTTCCAACTTCTATTATCTTTAGACCTTCATTTTTAATTAGCTTACTTATACAGTCAATAGTTTCCTTGTCAACATTCCTTCCATCCCATCCAAATGATGGACCCCAGTGAGCTATTATGTATGGGAAGTTGTATTTATCTTTTAATTTAGCATTAACATCATTGTTTATTGGGATATCTGGAGTTATGCTATTTACTTTTATGCCAATGCTTTTCCAAAAGGCTTCATATATAGGAGTCATTGGGTTATTTTCATGTGCAAAATCACAGTCTAATACATTATATCCATCATAGCTAATGCTCCCAGTGTCTATTGTTGAATCTATATAGGGAATTATTTTTGCTATTTGAGGGCAATCTGTCTCTAGTAGTATATTACAAGAAGGATTTAATTCCTTTAATGTCTTTGCAATAGGTAGAGTATATAAGGTGTCTCCTATCGCATGTTTTCTCTTGATAATATATTTAGCATTTTTAAATGTTTTATGTTTTAGATAGTATCCCCATCTCTTTTTGAAATATTCTTGGTTGTCATGAACATGCCTTGTTTTATCCTTACTTGTATTTATTGCTTTGACCATTGGAATGTGGACTATTTTGTTGGTATCACAATAAGCTACTCCATAGTTATGTTCTTTTAGCCTTAAACATAAATCTGAATCTTCATAATATATAAAGTATAGTTTTGGAGAAAATAGACCAAATTCTTTTATAAATTCAGTCTCTACCATTAGGCAGTCACCTTCCACATAGTCAAAGTCTGTTTTAGATACTATGCCTCCAACGCCATTATTATCAAGCTTGCATGGGTGTACTCCTACTGCTTTTGCATTTTTATCTTTTTTAATTTTATCTACTAAATCATCTAACCATCCATCATATACAATGATATCATTGTTTAGTAATAGAAAGTATTTTCCAGTTGCTATTTCCAATGCCTTTCTGTGGCCATCTATAAATCCCATGTTGCCATTGTGCAATAGTAGTGCAATATTCTCATTATTCTTGTAAGTTTCAATTAGAAAGTCTTTATTTGCCTTGTCATAGCTTCCATTGTCAGTAAGGATAATGTTGTAGTCATATTTGGTTTTAGATTGCAATATGCTATTAACACAATCTTTGGTTGCATTTAGCCTATTAAAACACAAAATAGAAATAGTAACTTCTGCTTTATTTTTCTTGCCAAAATTCATTGTTTCTGTAGTGATATCTTCTAGATTTATCCTGTGATCTTTTTTTCATCAGATGGTCCTATGATCTTTGGTAAATCATTGTCATTGGATGTCTTGCCTATAATTGCAGATCCACTTATGGCAACTTTATTCCTATACTTATTGGCTATTTCTTCAACTTCACAAGATCTTATTAGCGACCCTCTAAATTTGCCATTCATATTTAACAAATAGGAGTTAATTTCTTTTATTTTACCATTAGACAGTTCATCCATTATATAGAATATTCTAAAAGACATTGGGTGCATGTTTATACAATATTTTGCCCTAGCAAAGTTGGCAGCTCCCCTGTAGTCACTTTTATCATTGATGTCTATAAATATTGCTAATTCATTTGGATTGTATTTTATTGGTTTTACCATCATATTGGTTCCTTATATTTATTGAGTATTACTACTTGATTCCCATGTTGTCATTGCTTTGCCTAGAGATAGTCCTATTTGGTATAAAATGGATACCCACAATGAAAGCATTGCAGCAGTTAAATTGCCTGTTTTTGATTCTACATAGGCTGCATGTTTGTATTGATTGCCAATAGTTAGTGATGTTTTTAAGTTTTCATGAGTAGATTGAATTTTATGGGTGAAGTTATTTTTGTATAGCCCAGTTTCAATTCTAACTCTTTCAGGAGGAGAAAGTTTAGTTGCTGCATAATATGCTTTTATTCTTTGCCATTTTGTCATTCCACCAATGTATATTCTTTCTCCACCGGCCTGCATGTAAGCTCTATCTTTTATGTCTTTCCCTATTTTACCCATGCCCTCTTCTATACACTTTGCCATATATTCCCTACAAAACTTGTCAGCATCCAATTTTAATTTCCACTCTAAATCTACGTTTATGGCACCCTTAAATTTAGCAGTAGCTTTAGTCATTCCACTGCTTTTAACTTTCCATTTCTTTACATTTAAAGAAGTGGTTTGAGGAAGACCCTGTCTAGATAATACAGTCAATTATTCTTCTACCTTACAATGAATTTCATCTTCATTTAATAAAAGTAGCTTTTGACCATCAACTTCAAATTCAGTATCTGGTCTTAAATACTGATCTTTAAATATCATGTCTCCAACTTTTATGCCACTTCTAACCCTTGGCCCAACAGACAATACCTCACACACTACAGAAATAACTTTTGCAGTCTGTGGTATTGCTATGCCATGATGCTCTTCAATGAGTCTATTGGTTCTCTTTGCTATTACTTTGTTGGATATTGCTCGTATTTGTCTCATTCTGTATTTTCCTTGCTATTAGTTCTGTTTTATTGTCTATCATGCTATTGGATACAATCTCCATTCCTATCATTCCAAAAACTTTATGCATGTCAAACTTTGCATGTTCCATACTATATAATATATACATTATTCCCTTGTTATGCAAGTATGATTTGCCAGTTTTAATTGCTTCTATTGCACCATATATATCCATGTGCTCAAGTATTTCATTGTAGATAATACAGTTTAATTTGCCATTGGACCAAATAAATCTTTCTCTAATGTCTGCCTTCTTAATATTGCTCCATATATCATGATGGTTGACCCTAGCTTGATGTTTTGCAGAATCCATAATATCTATCCCATACAGAAGCGGATAAAATTTATCTCTTGAGCATTTAGATATTGCATCCATAAGCGCTCCATCTCCGCATCCCATGTCTGCTATGCAGAACTGTGACATATTTGGATAAGCACCCTGTGTATGGGTTTTAATTCTATTTGCTATTTCTTGAGCATTCTCACAAGTCCATACTCCATAATTTGGAGACATTATTGCAAAATTGTTGCCATCTATACATTTAATTGAACTGTATATTTTTTCACTATAGAATTCAGTGTTTACTAGTTTACCTGTATCCATGCCATATTCATGCGACTTTTTAACTATTGCATCAAATACATCATCAACACTTATAGAGTCCATACATGGAGAAGTTGATCCAAATGGGCACGTATGATGATGAAGATAACATGGCATACATTTAAATTTTTCATGATCATGGTTCTCTATGGCTATTACATTATCATAGTATTTAACTCTATATTCGCTTGGGAATGGTCCATACATGCATACTAATTTCTTATTTAATGCCTGTGCTATTTGAACAAAGCTACTGTCTGGGCTAACCAATATGTCACATTCATTTGCAAATGCTACAACATTCTCCATTTGCTGGTGAGTATATTTGAATGGCGGAGTATATATGTTTGGACCACTAAAAAAGTCATAAGGGTTGTTTGAGAATAATATTACATTGTATCCATTGCTACCTAATAGTAATGCAAGCTCTTTATTTTTATTCCAATTCCTTACATAACTACTAGATCTTATTTGTATTCCAACAGTTATTCTATCTCTTAATTCCATAACATTAAACCAGCTTTTTGCTAACTTAGCCCTATCTTCTTTTATAAACAATCTTGGAATTTTGTATTCTATTGGTATGGAGTTAGTGTCAATATCTTGGTCTATATATTTATAATGAGCATCTATGTAGTGCATTTTCTCTGCATCTGGATTAGTATTTATTGCAGTAGCAAAGTTAATGGGAGGAATGTCAAATTGGTTCAATATCCCACTATCATGATTTTTAATTGCCTTTAATATTTCAAATCCATCAATAACCTTAAAATATGGATTATTCATCATTACCTTCATGTATTCAGGCCTGGCAGCAAATGCTATTTCAGTATTATCATTATTGTCTTTAATCCACCTTGCAATGGGCTCTACCATTATAGAATCCCCACAGCCACCTGGTTGCAATAGACAGATCCTTAACTTCCTTTTCATTTCTTTGAGATTGAATTTAATATAGGATAGTGGGTTATCTGATTGATTGATCTTAATAGAGCAATTTCCCATCGTTTATTCTCCTCGAATTATATTATATAGTGATTTGCTTTAACCCATAAGTATAGTGATGTAGTTTTCTAAATGCATATACTGGGTATATTTTACGTATTTCATATATAGTATCACCAAATGTGATTCTATCCATGTTATCCAATTTAGTTGATGCCATCATTACAGCAGTTACTTCTGGCATTCCACTAAACATTTCTTTGGCATATCCAATGTTTTTATTTCCATATAGAGACTCTACTGATGCTATTCTACATTTAAGATTTTCATATATTGTGCTATAGGTAGAATCATCATATCCACCAGTATCATCTTGAGCAGGAGTTTGCCTCTCAACATCTACTTGATGTGGAGTCATTATGGAAGAAGGCATTAGTATTTACTCCAGTTTTGTCTGGCTGTCCATATTTTGATATCTTGTCTCTGTAAACTTCTCAATATTGAATCTATAGTTGGTATTCCAGTTGGGTTTGGATTGCTTGGATCTATTATTATGGATTTATTGCGTTTATATGAATAATCAAATGCCGTTTCTGAGTTAAACTCATACTCTTTTATTTTATCAACATCTAAACTTGTAGTCCCAGCATATACTGCACCATCGCTATACATTATGTCTATTTCCCTAGTTACTAGTGCTTTCAGACAGTATAGCAAGCTTTCTGGCTTATACTTTGGGTTAGTGTTTCCAAGTATTGATGTTTCTGCATTTCCTATATTGCATGTTACTTGATAATTCATCCTACGACTTGATTTCCAAGCATTGTCTAGATTAGTAATACTATATTCATTGAACTCATATTCATCGTCTATTGTGTCTAGCCCTAGTTCTGGGTCTATGTATTCTATATTTGCTATGGAAATCAAGTTATAGGGTATTAATCTGTCAATGAAAATAACAGGATTGCCTTCTCCTCTGAACTTAAATGTATAGCTTTCATCATATATGTCATCCCAAGTACAGAATATATCCATACAATAGGAATGAACCTGCTCTTCTATTGTATCAATGATCTTCTCAACTTCACTGTCAGGAAGCCCTTGCTTATTTACTATGTCAGAAGAGACTATATATAATCCCATTATCTCTTATCTCCTATTGTCAACGACTCTTTCTACTTTTCTTTTGGTATCAACCAATTTTACTTCAAAAGCATAAGTGTCATATTCTGGGGTGCTGTGGACCCATCTAGCCCTATTCTTCCCCTTTGATACATCTTGATACTTGTGTCTTGCTGTGATTACTCTGTAGTATTCCATGGCTACTCTAGCATCTTTGATGTAATGTTTTTGTCCCCTATGAGAAAAATGTATTCTCTTTCTCAGGGAAGCTGTATTTCTTATGTTTTTACTGTTCATGATTGCATTGATAGCTTTATCAACTTCTTTCCAGTCCCCTAGCTCCGAAAATAGTTGCTTTCTCTTTCCTTCAATGCGTTCCTGGTCATAATCTCCTAGCCCATTATAATGTGCAGGAAGATGGACAAGTGTTATTCTAAATTGTCTGTTAGAATTTTCTTTTACTAACTCAGATTGTGGGATATCTTCATTAAGGTTATCCTTGCTTTCAATATCCATATCTGGAGTAAGATTATCAAGTACTTCATCATTAACAGTTACTGATGTTATTGTTTTTACTTCTTTTGCTCTTGGCATTTTAACCTTTCAGCCCTCCCGCCCTACCTCAATCAGATGATTGACGCTTAAAGGTTTATTTTAAAGATGAACAGAAGCCATCTATTATTCGTCATTAGCTAGCCAGCGTAGGTGTTTTGTTTTGAACATTTGTCCATACACAAGCATCAGCTCTCCACATTGCAATGTCACCAGATGTATGACTTACATATAGGTCAGTGGCATCATTGACTACTCTGTCATGCTCTATTTTTACAGTATCAGTGTTAACTGCAAATTTAAAGTTTCCAGGGAATGTCATTACTGCAACACCAGGCCCTTTGTAGGTAAAGTTTATGAAAGTATCCAATGGAATTGAAGATGTGTCAGTTCCAGTATGGGTAACTTTGCCAGTTGTAAGATCCAATGTATAGTCATCTGCTGTGCCATTTACATATGGGGTGTAGAATGTTCCTTCTGTGTGAGGTATAAATTTGTCACTGTCCTCTACTATTGGGACATAAGGCAAATCCACTGTTCCACCAGAAGATGTAATTTTGGCTTTCTTGACCTGTCTTGGGTTGTTGTCCCAAAGAGGAACTCCATGAATCAGCTTTTTGTGATATTGGATTGGCATTGTGCCAAGTACCCATTGCAAAGATGCAGTATCTACACCTTTGTTTTCACAATGTTCATAGAAGTCTTCATAAGCTCTTGGGCTAACCATGAACTGCATGCTTTGGAGCAAGAACTGTTGTTCCTCAGCAATGGCCATAAGCATTTCTTTACATATTTCAGGATTGAAATACTTAGTTTCCCATGTGCTACAGTCAACTTGAATACCATCCGCAACAGCAAGTGATATGATACCGTCAGTTTTAATGAAGGTAGGATCTATGCTTACTTTGTCAGGATCGTAGTCATCATATGCTTTAGCACGAGAAGTGTTCTGGCCAATCTTGTTACCATGAATCATTAATTTTTCATATTCATTGGCAAGCTTCATAGCCATGAGCTCAAGGAATAGACCACCTAAGTCGGTCTCAGTAGCCACATTGACATCCTGGTCTGTGATCATGAATTTAGCACTAAACCATTGTGGGCTTAATGTAATCTGATCAAATGTTGGACCAGTGTAATATCTGTGGTCAGTAAGCTCTACTTGTGGATACATTGCCATATCTGTCCAGTCAATGGCATTGATTTGTGATTCATTGCCCCTAAACTCATAAAACTCTACCATGCCAGATTTCTTTAGCATAGTATTGTCTCCGAGTTTCCGAAGCCAACCGAGTGCATACCTGTGAGGCAATTTCATACCACCATTGGCAGAAGTGAACATATCTGAAGTAATTTCAGATTTACTAAGGATTAGATTCCTGATGGCATTTCTAATTTCCCTAGTTCCAACTTTAATGTCTAGTATGTTTAAATTAGGTTCTGATGGCATTTAATTCACCTCCCCTTTTGATAACTTCAAGTTAAGAGGTCCAAGTTCATTGCCTTCATCAGCCTTTGTTATTACCATGCCATTCTCTGCTTTGATTCCAACTCCAGGTTTGTTGAGTGAACCAGCAAATCCAGGCACTCCAAAAGCACCAGCTGAAATTAGACCAGTGCTCTCAATCGCAGAAATTTTATCAGAGATATCCTTTTGACCTTTCTCTAAATTCTGGATTGTAGAAGCTAAGCTTGTGAACTCTGCAATTTTGTCATTGAGTTCTTTTTCCTTTTTTTCGAGATCAATTTTACCTTGATCTATTGGAGGAGTTGTCTCTATAGGCTTTTCCATTTTAGTAAGCCTCAAGTTTACTTCCTCCTTGAAGGACTGAAATTCCTTCTTGAGTTCGTTAATCGGTTCTAGCCCTTTTTCCAGAATCTTCTCCTGAGATTTAGTTATTTCTGGAAGAATGTCTTGAAGTTCCATGCTATTTGGATTATCTCCTTTCTGTAGATTACTATTAATCCTTAAGTTAGCATTAAGCCATTGTGTGGCTTTTGTCTTATCAAATGTAGGCTTATTAAATATAATAGAATGTAATTCAGTTGAACCATCCCTTAAGCCCTTTATAAATGATACCCCATTTTCTCCATGGGGCTTGCATTCATATATTTCTTGGTAGATGCTATTGTCAGAAATTATATACTTTAAGGATTTCAAGTCTTCACTTAATCCAACTTCTCCTTTAATAACTTCTGGAATAACATTTATATCAAAAGATTCTCCATCTTTAAGATTTATTTCTTTTTCTAAATCTTTGAATATTAAATCTTCATTTATCTGTAAATTTTCACCTTTGGTCATATACAACAAACATCCAAGTTGCTCATCATCATCATCTCTTTGAGAGCCTTTTGTTAAGTTTGCTATTCTTGATATTGTAAATTTCTTCAACTTAATAGCTTTAGCCATCATATTTCTCCATATTTAATAATACAATTAAAATTATTATAAGTCAACTTCTTCAAATTCAGTAGCTACTCCCTTTATAGAAACTTGACCAAGTGTCCCATCTAGCACTTTATTCCAAATATTCTCATTGGGATAATGTACTCCCATCCTCAACGTTCCTTTTCTTATTTTCTTATATTTAAACTTATGATTAGGATCTTTTTTATGTAATTCTAAATCTTCTTTTATTCTATTCTTTATTGACTTATATTCCTTGTATTTATTCCTGAAAACTTCTGTTGCTAAATCCATTTCTACGTCTAATCCAATTTCACCTTCTGATTTTTGCAGAATGCCTTCGACATCCTTTGCCATAACAACTGCATCAGGCATCACTTCACCTTTTTCCAAATCAACTATCATATCATTTTCAGTTATCCACATCTCAACTACAATAGCATCCTGTTTACTTAATATCATATCATCTCTGTGGAATAGGTCTAAATTAGAGCCACCTTTTGCAAAATCTATTTCTGCATCTATTATTGCATCTATCCCCTCTTCTGTATTTGGTATAAAGTGTTTGTCTTTATCCAACAATCCAGGCGTTAGAACCCCAAACCTTGCCAATCTTTTCTTTTCATTTTTCTGTATATTCATTTATTTACCCTTAACTGGTGGATTTAATTGTGCTGGGTTCATTATTGCTCCACTATCACTAGGAATCCTATCTTGCAATGTTTGATGTTGCATCAACTTCAATGGCATATAGGATGATAATATAATACGCATATTCCTTGTTTCGTCATCCATTTCACTTTCTATGCCAAGTATGTTTGCTGATTCTCCTAGTGTTATTATCCCCCTATCAACCAAAGATCTAACTTCATCCAACAGGAACCTGTGATCAATAGTTCCAAGTCTATTGAATTTAATAGTCCAGTCTGATATTCCTAGACCCATTTTAATAATAAATGGGTTTATTAGTTCTTCGTCAAGCATTCTTTGTAATGGAGCCAATGTGGTGTCTTTATATACTTCATTGGATGTTTCAGCTATATTTCCAGACAATTTTCCAGCTTCAGGAGTATATACTCTATTTGCAGGAACTTTATGCCCAGCTATAATTTCATCTCTATTCATGGATGAGTATTGCAAGAAACTTGCTTCTAATGCTCTATCTATGAGTTGTTTAACTTCTATTCCGCCATCTGGGTCATCTGTGTGAGCGTAAAGATCTGGGAGCATTTCTGGGTCTGTCATGCAGACTTCCATATAATCATTAAACTTCTTCTCGCTTGCAGGGCTCAATCTTCCCTTTAGCATTATCAAATTCTTTATTGTTTGTTTGAAGAATTTAATATTAAACATAGCTGCATTTCTAAATCCAACTGTAGCCAGTATCATTGGTATTATTGGGTTTAATCCATAATATGGGAAGTATGGGTAACTGTCATCTCCACCATTTGGCTCATATATTACTTTATATATAAGCTCAGTTGCTACTCTATCTAAATTTAAAGTCCCATCTTCATTTGGCTCAAGGGGATTTTCTTTGCCTATTCTTTCCCCGGTATATTTGTCATATATTAAAGGATTGCCATTGGCATCCACTGCTCCAAATGCCTTAAAATATTTATCCTTGTCATCATCATAGGCTGATACATATTTAAATATTGGAGTGTATTTTGGGTCTAGTGGAGAAACGAAAGCATATTTGTGAGGCTTTATCCTTGTCACATCTACGTGCTTGATTTCTACTATAGGTGAATTTACATCATAGAGACTTTTGAGTGTCCTTACAACTTCCACTGCCATATTTGCATTGCTTCTCTGTAAGTCCTGTAGAAGTGCTACACAAACTCCATACATATTCATTCCTTCAGAGTTTGGCTTTTCAAAGAAGTCTTTTATTTTAGTTTTATTTGCATCAGCAGCATTGCTTACTATTCCATCTTTGTAATACTTTATCCCATGTCTAACTGCATCTTCAGATTTTACATCTATGCAAGTTTTGTGCCACGTATTGAACCTAACTAAATCAAGAAGTAAATCTACGTCCCAAGGAGGCTCCACAAATTCCTGAGTATTGGAATACATCTTAGATATTTTTCTTGGTGAGTATCCCTTTTGGAGTAGGTATGTTTTGTGCAATGCCATGGAGCATTCTTTAACTTTGTCTTTAAATAGGTTGTCATCATCTTCATTTAGTCTTTTAAGTAACTGTAATGTTTTTAGATCTACGTTAGATGCATAACCTATTTTAATACCATTGCTCTGTGGTTCTGGGCTTGGAACAGTATTTACTATTTTTTTTCTTGGCATACAATCCTATCTTATAATGTTCATATTGTAATTATAAACATTTTAAATAGGTATGTCAAGAATTGGTTAGACCCAAATCATAGTTTAGAGCTTTTATACTTCTAATAAAATATTCTTGCTCTGAATATAGCAATGAATTGTCTCTTTTGAGAAAATCATCAAAGTCTTCTGGTCTTGTTAAGATAATATCAAATAGAGTTGATCCATCTTTCCCTATTATTTTCATAGAGCCACAAACTAATGCACATGGGTAATTCCCATATATATCTGGGACTGGGCAACTTTTATAAAATATTATATGTTCTTTTATCAATATAGGCTCAATTTTTAAAATATCTTTCAATGGTATTGCTTTGCTCTTTTTAATTCTTTCTCTATTTTTTAAAATTTCAAAATAGCTTATAATTAAATCATTGCCATCTAAACTGCGCCTAATGGTAAAATCTGAATTTGACATACTTTATTCCTTTCGTTTAATAATTCAAATGAAGTGTAATTCCACTATCTTGAGATCTTTGTGAAATCCTTGATGTGAATATATCAATATGAGAAGTGTTTTGACTTCTACAATTCCATGCTATAGCTAATGCCATAACTAAGTCATCAAACATTCCTTCTGGAGCTGATAGCCTTCTGTCTTTTTCTTGGTAATGCAATAATTGCTCAAGGCAAGTTTTGTCCATAGGCAATATTTCCCCAGCAGTTAAGCTTTGAGATAAATTGTCCATAATGTATCTTTTTGTATTAACTTCCAGCCCACTTGTTGTATAAAATCCATATCTTGATACATGCCTTTGACCTGTCCCAAGATTCCTTCTTGTGGTACTTCTATATAAATTTGGGTAATTAAATTCTCTAACTAGCCATTCTACTACTGCAATACCATGATTGTTAAATTCAACAGCAAGTATTGCGTCATTATAATACCTTCCTAATACATTAAGCATTTTAGTAAATGTATATACATCTACCTTTGTATTTATCTGTGCGCATTGCTCACCGCTGTCTAAGTCTAAAACTATTCCAGCCTGAAAGTCCCCCTTGTCTATTCCTTCACTAGTATCCCCAGATAGAGCATACCTTCTCCCATGTTCTACATCTTTAAATATAATTGCATCTTTTAATAATACTCTCATTTCAGGGTTTGTAAAAAAGTTTATTCCCTTTTGTGGAGTTATTTGCCCTTCCCTAGTATCTATCTCTACTCTTCCTATATGATCTTGTATGACTTCTGTTGGAAAAAATGCACACTGGTCTGCCATGAAGCAATCAGTATCACTTTCTGGGTGCTCTCTTTTAAATATCTTTAGAGCACTACCACCTTCTCCATCCATGACATATTTCTGGATTGCTTTTCTTCTCCACTTAAGTTGTGGTATTGTTAACTCATATTTTCTTTGGGCTAAATTCTCTTCATCTGAACCTTCCCATGGTTCATATAGGTCATTGTCTATTATTATTGCTTCTGGGTCAGCATGCCATGGATAGAAGAATGTTTTAAATTCAGACAATCCTGCTTTACTTGCAAACCATAATTTTGCAAATGGGTCCGATATTGTATTTGGAGTACTTTCTAGTACTAAATATGTTCCATCTTCATCTGGGACTGAATCCCTTGCAGCAGTAAGAGTCTCTGTTAAGCTTTCATAAAATGCAGGCTCTGATAAATGCAGAAAATCCAATGTTTCAGATCTAGATGCAGCTCCTCTTTGTCCAGCAGTTACAAACTTTAAAGTTGAATTTAATTCACTAATATTTACTTCTGATATACCAACTGTATCGAGCTTGGGATTTTTAAATATCATTGGCAAGTGATTATATGTTACCTGGCATTTTCTCCCAAGCTCTCTGGTCGGTGGGAATCTGTGTAAATAAACAGCTCCTCTTTTGTTTGGGATTGTTATGGCTCTCTTTAATCCTAATTGTGTGGCAAGGGTCGTAACTCCCCTTTGCCTACACTTTAGGATCATCAATCTAACTTTTGGTTTAAAAAACTCTTCTATAAGTAAGTTCTGAACATGATTAAGTTCAAATCTTACTAGTTTAGCCTTTTTATCTACTATTCGAACATATTTACAATAGAACCTAAATCCATCTTCAGTATCAGATATTGCCCTATCAAATTCAAGTTTATTAAGTTCTATTGCCATTTTGTTAATTAACTCTGTGGAGTAAGGGTAGCTCTTGAAAACATTGGGACAAAAGAAAGCATGTCTGGGTGGTAAAATTCAATATTCCCCTTTGAGTTTTCTTGTTTAACTGGCTTAACTGATATAATCCTTTGATATGTAGTAGTGTGTCAATTATGCTCAATAGATCTTTTATCTCTTTGTATTCTTTTAGATTTGTAAAATGCTCATCTGAAATGGAATGCAATGATTCAACTCCAGGAGTTGGAGTTGTTGGATTTTCCTTGCCAATAGCATCCTTTACTTTTTCCCCGATATAGTTACTTGGAACAATTTTTGTCCCATGCAAATAGAAGTAGGTGGGTTTCTTGTCTTCAAAGAATTTAGAAGTTACTGACATGATGGAGCAGTATAGTTTTTTAAATAACTTCATGCTAACCATAAGCTCTTTAATGGAGAGGTTTAGATATTCCTCTGCATAGTCTATTTTTAGGATCATTAAATGCAATGGATCAAATCCATGTCTTAATTTCATTAAGAACTTGCAGGGATTTTTGCCATATAGTAAGTTATTTAATTCCTTACTGTTCATACAAACTTCTTTTTTCTCTTTTTTCTCAGCCATCGTTATTTTCCTTATTTCCATTTTGGTTTAGTATATATTGTCTTGGATTATTTGAAAAATCCTGATTAACATGCAAATCTGGTTGCTTGTTTAACTTAGATAGCCCTTCAGTTATTGCAGAAAATGCAGCAGCAGGAGCTTCTATTTGTCTCCCTGATATAGATGACATTGTAGCAAGAACCTTGGAGTAATGCTTTAATATATCTAGGTCTCTATCAGAGACTTCATTCATTGGTTTTTCCATAACCTCATGTAAAACCTTTCTGAATAAATCCTTGTCCTCCTCTAACTTTATTTGGTTATTGGTTATCCTAGTGTAGGTGTCTATGGCTATGTCAAAAAATGTTTCCTGAACCATCTTACTATCAACGTGGATTCCTATGAAGTTTTCCATTGCCTTAACGGCAGGAAGAAACTTCAACCTATATTCATTTATACTATATCCCATTAACTTAGCAAGTTTAATTCCAGATACATTTACTAATTCATTTGGATCGTCTCCAGAAGAGCACTCATTTGCTGCCCTTCTTGTTAATTTAGATCCATACATTAGCCATGTAGCAATAGCATTATTCTTCTGGTCTTCTGTCATATCTTGGTGTATCAGGTCTGCCATCTTAATTATCAAGCAACTGGTATTGTTCTACATGTTTTTTTAATAGGTAGTTGTAATAACTAACAATAAATTGCTTCTGCTCCTTTCTTATTTTATATTCTAAATTTACTTTCATCTTAAATCTTCTTTCATCTCTTATAATAATATAGTAATTTTTTTTGATTTTGTCAACTGCCTCATCAATTATTTTAACAGTTTTATCCAAATCCATGCCTATATTGATATAATGAGGAACCCTAAAGGACTTAATTGCTTTTAAAATTAAAGATGCTCTTTGCTTTATTTCGTGCTTATCCTTTATTTCTATTGCAATATTCTTCCTATTGATAGCTATAAAGTAATCTGGGCTTTCTAAATCATCTATATTGTACTCCCTATTATCTTTTAGAGATCTAACATATTCTTTCATAGAGTTCTTTATTATGCCCATTATATACCCAGACTTGCTTTCTACTTTATATAGGTCACTGCCTGTGTTGTTTATAATTTCCATTGCTCTAATTATTGCAACATTGATTAACTCATTACTGTCCATGTTGCTATAGTTTTTCCTAGTCTTTAATACTCTAACAAACCTCTTTGCCATGAAGTATATTTCTGTTATGAGGGCATTCTTGTAGCTTTCATCTAAAGTTTCTTTATACTTTAATAGGTATTTATCTATAGTTTTATTTTCCATTATTTCCTTAATACTATCCAGTAGGAATGATATTTCCTTGCATGTCTCTGTGTTAAGTTGCTATTCCAAATCCTGACTCCGCTAAATACCATTATAAACAAGTCTTCAATCTTAAAGCCATTCTCAATGGCCCAGTTATGAACAAAGCAATGAGTTAGTGTAGTTCTACTGTCTGTGTAGTCCTGGCACTTAAAAGCAACTATTCCACCTTTAACCAGAATCCTATAAAATTCAGATAGTGCCTTTTTATACATTTGCTCTAATTGTTCCCAACTATCAAACATGGTAAATCTTTTGGTCATTATATTGTTTTTAGTTTGACCATGTGTTCCAAACATGAATGGTGGGTCAAAAACTATACTTGTAATTGAGCTATCTTTACATGGTATCCCATCCATAATGTCATTTTTAATAATTTTGTAATTAGCAGGCTCTTTGTCCATTGTTATATTTGGTGGCTCAATTCCTTCATAGAACTTTCCAGAAGAATAACAGGGGTCCAATTCAAATTTCTCTCCATATAAGTATAATTCCCTTATTGCCATCAAAACATCTTGATCTCTATTCTGTATTGATTTAATAACCTGTGTCACTTACAATCCTCCTGATGAAATGTAAATATGTTTTTCTCTATCTAAATTGAAATCTATAGCTTCTTGACCAGTTAGTAGAATATAAGTATTCTTATCTTCTTTATTGTAATATACAATAAATGCTCTGCCAACTTGGATACATCTATTTACTTCATTGAAAGCTGATCTATTATCTTCTGTATCATCTAACCTAAATTTCATTGCAATACTTACCTCCTATAGATATTGACTTGGGGTGATTCTTACTCCGAGTATTAAGACCTCCTCTGAGTTATGCGCAGATTGTTTTATGTCATTATTAATAAATAATGACAATAGCTCTTCTTTTAAAATATGAAACATCTCCTTACTGACCATTATAGAATATAGTGAGCATGGGCCCTTTCTAATGTAAGAATAGCCTCCAATATTGAACCACATAATTAGTTTTTGGATAAATGATATTGCTGAAAAATTACTAATAGAAGTGATGCGCCTTGGAGCATGGGCCAATGCAAGATCTAGTAGTTCATTAAAGTTACAGCATATCTTTTTAGTCATATTTATTCCTCCCATTGCTTTAAGTTTGGGTTTTTCTCTAATGCAATAGCCAATGCTACAGCTTGCCAAATATCTTTCCTTACTCTTTCAAGTTTTTCTCCTTTCCTTGCTTCTCCATATTCCATCCTTATAGCCTGTCTTACTTCTGCATCATTCCTACACCCAAGCGCTCCTTTTATGGTTGGTCTAGTATAAAATTGGACTGGAACATTTTTCTTTATAGCTATGTTTACAACATGCTTTATGTATTCTTCGAATCTTCCTATCCACTTTATGGTTTGGAATACAGATTTTCCAACCGAAAAGCCATAAGATGAAATCATTTCAATAGCAATCAAGTCCATCCCCCAGACTATATTAGTTTCCTCACACAACATGCAATCTATGATGTATTCATTATTTTCAATTCCTAGTATTTTTGTGTCTTCAAACCAAACATACTCCCCTTTTATTATTTCATGCTTTTCGGTATCCCATGCTATAAAGGCAGATTTTTCACTGCCTGGATCTATTGCTAATATTTTCATTTGTTTATGCTCCTTACATTTTCAGGTGGTTCTGGTTTTGTATTGTTGGATTGAGGAGTTTTGTATGTTTTTATAATATTACCATTACTATCATAGATAATAGTTGTGTCTCCAAATACCCACAATACATGACCAATAATATTGTTCAATCTAATGTATTTTATTTCAGCATCACTATCTTGCATTTCAACTATTACACTATTTCCATCATACTCTGCCCCAGTTATTACTCCAGATATTAAATGAGTTTCTATTTTATTGTCACGGAATGGTTCTGTTATCTTAGCTACGCCATATGCCATTGCTAAAATAGAGCATATTGCCACTAGTACAATTATGCCACCCATTATAATATCAAAAGTGTTACTTTTTATAAATTTCTTTATCATATTAAGCATGTAGGTCTCCTCGTGTTGTGTCTATTATGTTTGTTACGTGTTGTTTAAAGTCTTCATATTCATCAACTAAGTCAAATAAAGTAGCTATATTATAATATAGTTTATTTTTGTAAAAATTCAACTCCATCTTGTGCTTTATTGCTTTTTCTATCATCCTCTTTGCAGATTCTTTGCCTATGCTAAATTTGTCTATAATATAATATAGCAATGACTTATCATCCGTTAGAGTCATCCCATCTTCTGTTCTTTCAATTCTAATCCTTATAGCATCATCGTTTGACTTGTTAGATAAAAATAGCTTCATGACTCACCTCAGTTTCATTTTCTTTGCAATTTTATCAACCATTTCAGCAGTATGGTATGAAGATATGGTAAAACAAGTAATGCAAACTATTAAATAAATACTGCCGATCCAAATCGCTATTCCAGCCATTTTTACTCCTTTACATGGCTCATGCCATTTTCTTTTATTACAGTTATTCTATTATCAACATCTATATCCATGTCATATGGGCTTGCCAAGAATACACTTGAAACTTTGCCCATCTCAATAAGAGATTTAAAGAATCTAATTATTATCTCCATCCCCTTTTCATCCATTGCACTAAACAATTCATCACATAAGATAACATTGCAAAATTTTGGATGGAGCATAGACAATGCCATATTGATAATAATATCAATTCTTCTTCTTTCACTTCTAGACTTACGCTGATAATTTCCTGACATTTCGACTGATATTTCATTTTTAATATTGCCACTTTTAAGCTCCCTGCAAGGAGAAAGAGTAATGGGATAATCTGATGACAATATTGACGAAACGTAAGACTTAATGTGGTTGTTGATGAATGGGATAATTCTACGTAACTCGACATTTTTTGCTCCTCCTTCTTTAAATCCCTGCTTTACCCAGAATCTTAATATTCTGCATTTATGCTCAATTTCAATAACAGATTCATCTAACAGCTTTATCATTTCACTATTAGACTTTATTGCCTTTTCCATGTTCTCTAACGATTCTTCTGTTTTTCCAATTTCATTGCCATACCTTTTTATAGATGTTTCTCTTTCTGCTTTAGATTTTTCTTTTTGTTTTATCATTCCCATCTTTGATGATATTTCTTTCATCTCATCATCAACTTCACATATTAGCCTCCAAACTTCGCTCTCTTTATCTCCCAACTGGGCAACTTCAATCTTCAATGCTTCAATAGCATCTTTATTGGCAAGCATATTAGCACTTAAATATTGGATTTCTTTTTCCAATTCTTCAATCTTTGTGTAGCAGTTTGTCCACTCCGTATCTTCTTTAATTTCCTGTTTGCAAAATGGGCATATTTTTGTAGATTGGGCAGATTCAAGATCTCTAATTTTATCAGATATCCTTAATATATTAGCATTTATTGATCCATTTTCAGCTTCAACCTTGCTCTTTTTAAGCATAAGAGAAGATCTTTGGTTAGCAATGTTGACCTTGGACTCTATAAGAGCTTTTTTCTTAGCTAACAAATCCAATTCTTTATCTGACAAGTCTTTCATTCCCATTTCTAAGTTTAAGTCGTCTTGGTTTTCAGGATTTGACAAGCTATGTAAAGATTCCCATAGGCTTTTGAGGTGTTCTGAAAGAGATTCCATTTTAGCTTCTATTACTTTATTCTTGTTATTAAGTTCTATTTTTTCAGTTGCTATCTTCCTAATAGAGTTTTCCAGCTTATCTAGTTCACTTTTAGCATTAGCATATCCAGTATCCCAAAGGTCAAAATTTAGAAATGCCTTTAAGGTTTTAAATTTTTCACTATTAGTAGCTTCTCCAAATAGGGTTATGTTTTTATTTGCAGTATCATCTCCAAAATATACAAAACTTGTAAATGTGTTAAAGTCCATACCAAGTTTTTCATTTAGGGACTCCTGGGTCAATGCAGTATCATTTGGAACAGAGCCAAATTCTATTGGATACATCGTACTTAGATATTCCTTATTTTCAGTCCTTTCTCTATTTATAAATGTAGAGTCTTCAAGTTCTACTTCAACCTTACATCCACTGCATCCATCTCTTATTACTTCTTTGCCCTTAATACCCCTATAGGTCTTGCCATATAGCCCCCAGCAGATAGCTTCAAATATTGTTGACTTACCAGATAGGTTAGATGTAGCAAACTTATCATCTCTATTCTCCCCAAGAAGCAACACAATGCCCTGATTGTCAAGCTCAACCGTTGCTTTATGTATTGTCATAAAATCTTTAATTCTAACTGTTTTTAGTTTCATTTCATTCTCCGTATTTTATAAGAAAATCAGGATTTATAACTTTAAACGAGAACCTATTATACCCAAGCTCGCTCATAGTCTTGAGATCTAAATCTATTGCACCTCTTGCTCTTATTACAATGCCTTCTCTGTGCACTTCTGGATTTAATACAGATTTGCCTTTTGAGTATCCCACAAAATCATCAACTCCTCCAGATAAATCTATGCCCAATAAATAGGGAACACATTTTAATCCAAGCTCAGTGCATACCCTATTCATTAAATCCCAAGAATAGTATCTTTGGCTTTTAATGTCATATATTGAGTATATAAATAGCTTTTGATCTGGGAATTTGTATTTATTGCTCTGTATTTTTTGACCAACTATTTCTCCCTGTATTGCAATATTGTCATAGCTTGATTTTAGTTTTTCTTCTAAATCATGTTTTTTAAACATGGCAGTATATACATTGGAAGCATCAAGTTGATACCTTACATTCTTTGAGCACACTCCTATTTCACCTTCATATTTAAAAAATGTAACTGAAGTCCCATCTATTTTCTCTGTTATATAACATGGGGTTCCTTTGAATTGTTCTAATATGTGGGGTATTGTTTGTATCCTTGTTTCATCTGGCTTTGGTATTACTATTGGGAATGCCATCATTTTATCATATCCAGCTCCCCTGATTTCAGCAGGTGGCTCATATTTTTCAATGCCAAAAATACTAGTAACATCATCTCCTACTTGAATGCCATTATATTCTGAAGGCAAATATTCTCCTACTGGTAAACATAGTCCTTGAGAAATTATCTTACGCAATTTAATGGTTTTTACTCGCCTGTCCTTTGCATATTTTTTAAAGAACTCAAATTGTGGGATGTTGGGCAGCACTGAATCTATTTCAATGTAAATACATAGATTGCCAGGCTCAAATTCGCCCTTCTTCACAACACAGACCCAGCCAAGAACCCTTACTGATTCTATATTATCTGCTCCTTCTATTGGAATTACTTGCTCTATCCTTTGAATACTTGCTAATTTTCTCATAATATATTTCTCCTTAAAATGGGCAAGGTTCTTTTGTTAATTCCATGCCTATGGCTATAATTTCTTTCCTAACCTCTTCTGGCTCTCCGCTTAACTCATCAACAGTTTCACTTAATATGGATTCAATGTCACTATCCAATTTAATCTCCTCTCTTTCTATTTTACCAGGTACATTTTCTGGCTTCATGAAGTTTGGTTCAATAAAATAACCCTCTTCAGACATTGCTTTGAATAACTTTTCATCCTCTTCACATTGGATGTCTATGCTATACAGGTGCTTTTTAGCATCTGGGTCTGTAAATCTTTCAAATTCTTCCATATTAGATGCTTTTATCTTTTTAAACTTAATGTCTGAAAGCTCTATTTTGTTCCAATGATAATCTAGTTTTCCTGTGAAACTTTCTAACAATATTGCATTTGTATCCAATGGGTCTCCAAAGTTCTGTTGAATTGGGATTCCTATGCTAGCAATAGATATATTGTCATTGTAATATACCGATACGCTTTTGTGTTGATGCCCAGATATAAACCTAAATTTAACATCTTCTCTTTTGTTTGTTATTTTTAATATGTCATCACACCTAATAGTATCAGGTGAATCAAATCTAAATAGTGTATCAAACCATTGGTGGCATATTATGTAGCACTGATCTTTGTGGTTACTATACTTATCACTAGCATTTCTATTTATTATTGCAGAATCTAAATTAGACAGAAACTCATCTGATGATTCACAGTGTGGTATCATTATAATGTCATCAATAGATGGCTCTATATGATATCCACAATCTATAAATAAGGCATTGTCTATTGCAGATGCAAGGGTTAGTAATGGGTTGCTCCACCTATCTTTAGCTCCTTCATGTATTCCATTTCCTCTTATAAAGTAAATTCTAACATCATTGTCAGTTGCTAATGTTTGCATTTCTCCTATTATACTATTTAGTAATTCTATGCTTGGATTATAAGTATCAAAAAAGTCTCCTGCAATAATAAGGGAATTACAATTTAACCTTACTACCTCTCTACATAAGTTATTGACAGCCTGGATGTCCCTCCGTAGCCTCATTTGGGGATTTGGAAACCTATGTTTATGGGATAAATGTAAATCTGCTACTATGAGTGCTTTATTGGTTTTATTAGTCATACTGCTACTCCTTGTTTGGCAATGGGCACCTTATATATATTTCTTTAGTAAAGTCTTGTTTAAAATTAGGTGGCTCATCAGGATCTTGGTATTTTACGTCATTTTGGATCACAACACTACCATATTTCTCTAATACTTTAATATATGATGTCCCTTCACTTTCCATAGATCTGCTCAATTTGAGAATCATTTCACAATGGTGTTCGTCAGTTACGGTTGGAACCCTATCGCCCCAATAGGTGCTTCTTCTGTGTTCATACATTGGGCATTCAGAGCATGATTTTATTTCTATATTTAATATTTTAGTCATATTATTTCTCCTTTAAATGGGGGGCAATAAAGCCCCCCTGTTTACAATCTTACATCTGCCGTATTGTTAATTGTAATTTACTAAACTCATCAAATGACATTGAACCATTTTCTTTGAGATACATGGCATCACATAGAGCCTTTGCCATTGGGAGGGTAAGGTCTCTGTATAGATTCTTAACAGCTTTCATGCTAGTGTCATTAGCATCCGTTGAGTAGAAAGACAGTTTAGTCTTAATTAAATCAGCTATATTGGCTTTTATGAAGGTAAGTTCATCATTTTCAGCAGCCCTGTTTTCTTTTTTTGGGAACCTTACCACATTAGATGGTCTATTGTCATAATGCTCATCTTCATTATCTGCTGTATTGTCAATGTCTCCTATTTCCTCCAGAGCTGTCATGCCAACGTTGGTAAAGTCTCTAAGTACTCTAGCTTTAGCCCTAGTAGAAGCCATTCTCAATTCATGACCTCTGATTTTGGAATTGACATTACTGTGGTCTGCGTCTCCAAAGTCTTGAAACTTACGACCTCCATTATCTGTCAATACTGCTACACAAATTGCCATGTGATTATTTTCATCATTTGGGTATTGTATAGCTTGGACAACTAAATCATGAAATCCCTTTTGATGGGCAAGATCTAGTAGCCCTGCATATACAACAAAATCTTTGCCTTTTATGTTGACTATAAATCTTGGGTCTAGCTTTGGTTGTTCTATCGTGGCTATCTCAATGGGATTATTTGGAACCATTGGAGGCTCTGTGTCTATTACTGAATTAATTTCAGGGACTCCATCTATGGTTTTATTCTCAACATCTGTTATGCTTTTATTTTTTACCATTTACTCCATACCTCCTGATTCATCTGAATCTGCTTTTGTCGTTTTAAATATCTTGTTTTGATAATAATACTTTAAATCTTGAATCATGAATTCTCTAATATTATCATCTTCCCATAGCTTATCCATCATAAATGGGGTAGCTAATTTTTCATGGTAGAATTTCTTATTTCCTGAAGATCCAAGTCTTTCACCATGCCCATCTTGCTTCTTCCAAAATTTAGAATCATCTAATATGTGGAATATCCCAGAGTGTGGAACTAATCCAGTGTCATAGATAAAATCTAACATGGTTTTCTTGTTTGGCTCTCCAAACTTTGTGTTTCTTATTGTAACTATGGTGCTATACCCAGAGCCACTATCCCATTCTCTAAACTTCTCTATGAGAATTTGACCTGCAATAGCATACCTTATAACTTTACCTCCTCCTTTACCTCTATTTCTAAGGTGGGATTTTTCCCATTTGTTTTCACTCTTATCAAGTTGATTGGTAGCAATCATTAAAACCCTTGCTTGGATTAGCTTAATGTGGCATTTGTTAATGAATTGCTTTAATAGTTCATTGCTCCAGCCTTGATCTCTAACTCCTACTTTGTTATTTTCAGTTATAGAGTTAGTATTAAATACTAAACTGTCAAGGAACATCCCTATAGTTCTAGTTTCTCCTTTCTTTCTAAATCCTATAATTCTGTCTAATTGAACTTCCATGTAAGTAAATGTCTCTTCTATGCTTACAAATTCCAGAATTAAAAGCTGCCCAGATGCTACATATTTGTCCCAATCTAATCCATACTTAACACATCTTTCTCTATCCAGGTCGCATTCATTTTGCAACCACACTACTATGCCACCACCATCTAATATAGTTTTAGCTAAATAGATGAGAAGCGCTGTTTTACCAGATTTATCCTCTCCAAGTAGCTCTATAAACAAGCCTATTGGCAATCCATCTCCTGATTCCTTTCTTAAGGCATAGTTTAATGATGGTATTCCAGTGTCAAAGAAAGGCTTGTTTTCCCTATATTCCATAATAGATTTATGGTTAACGTAAGGGTTTATAGCCAAAGAACTTTCGAGAGAAGCGGGGGGCTGCTGAACGATACCAGTGTTATCCTCTTGAGGATTTTCTGGTGTAATAACCTTTTTAACCATTATTATTGTCCTTTCTAATCATCCCAATCCCAATCATCATCATCACCTTGATATTCCATCTCATCAGCTTCATCCTCTCCTATTTCTTCTTCGTCGCCTATGAACTTCTTTTTAAATAACATAATTATTCATCCTTATCATTGTTAGTTATTAGCTTTAATGCCCATTCACAAACCTTGATTTTACCTTTGACCCTGGAAAGATCTTTTTCCTGTAGGTATATGTTTGATTCCAATGTCTTTAATGTAGATTTTCGAGAAGTAATGTATGCAAACATTTGAGGAGTCATGGCTTTCTTTCTATCCTTAACCTCTTCATCTGTAATCTTCTTTATTTCTCCAGATCGTTCCTTTTCTCTGCAATCAATTCCTATTTGAGACACCTCTATGTCTATCCAGGTTTCAAGTTCAGATTTAAGGTGGTCAAACTCTAGCTTGGCAATCCCAATATCATGATCCAGTAATGCTTTAACATCATTTAGTAAAGCTAATTTGTTAATAAAGAATTCTGATAGTCCTTCACGATCTCTGGAAACTGGTGGTGCTATATTGCAGTCAATGTGAACCATGGAGCCATCCCTATTGAAAGGTATTACTAATGGGAACATCTTCTCTAGATCTTCAATTCCATCAAGAGTTGTTTTAATTTCATTGTTTTCTTGGC
Organism: bacterium; assembly: GCA_023228085.1. Lineage (GTDB taxonomy): Bacteria > Patescibacteriota > Minisyncoccia > Minisyncoccales > Minisyncoccaceae > Minisyncoccus. The sequence continues at coordinate 9,384 of JALOBW010000004.1, read as the reverse complement.
TTACACTATTCATACTGTTCTCCTTATAGATAAATTGTGTAGTGGTATTTTACCCAAAGTGTGTATTTTCTTGCTTACTTTAATTAATCCAGTTAAATATTTTTTAGCTTCTTCAATTTCTTCTTGATGAAGATGCTGTTTAATATGGTCTCTTTGATTTGCATAACTGTCACTTTCGAATCCTTCTCCACATATTTTACACTCCATGCCATAAAACGTATCTCCAAGAGAATTTTTGCTCCTTAAGTTAAATTCAAAAAAACTTTTAATTAAATCATAGCCTAATAGATCTACTATTCCTGTATTGAATTTTGGTGCCATAATGCTCACCTACTTTCCTAGATTTCCTGAGTTGGCCAATAGATCATCATTGACCAGGGTATTTATGAACTCAAGTTCATCTTTTCCAAATTCTAACTCTATCATCCTATTTAGTTTAATGTTAATTTTATTAATCTCCTTTCTTAGTGCAATTTCATTTTGATCTAGCAAGTTCATTCTCTGGAGTAATTCTACCCCTACCTGGATGTCATCGTCAGAGTCAGATTCTGGATTTGTGGATTTTCTATCCTTAACATCCTCTATTGTTCTCCAGGTCAATGTCCAGTCTTTACATTCACTTGAATGTATGCAATTTATACACATCTCATTGTTTGGATCAAATCCATCATCACAAAATACATTCTTTTTATCATTTGCTGTCATTTTCCTTATCCTCCTTAAAATAATTTAAGCACTTGGGGCATTTGTTAGATTTTAATATTCTCATTTCTCTATTGTCCCAAATTGATCCACAGATACATTCAGTTTTGCCAATTAAAAACTTAAGAGAATCTGGGAGTGGTATTCTAATCTCGATAGATCCTAATGCCCCAAGTGATTTTTCTTTTCTTGATTTTGCTTCTGTCATATTAATAATATATACTTTCCAAGTTAGAATTTCAAGTTATGGTTGTCATCTTTTTGAATAGTCCAATGACTCTCTGCCATCGTATTCATTTATGTATATCCTTCCTCCAATCTCACAATCATCAAGTGTTATAATATTAATATCGGACCCACGTGCAGATGCAGCATTGGTCCCTAATTTCTCTATTACTGCAATTAAATCTGGGTGGTTTCTTTCTCTAATACTATTATAGATATGGGGACTATAAATATACTCACCACAAACAACCCCATCATAATACCCACTTGATTTATTACATAAATACTTCTCTTCAATTATGTCTGGATAGTTGGAAATATCCCCACGGCTACTATGAACATGTTTAATGAGAGTCTTCACTAAAGCATCTGATTCTAGTTTAATCAATTCTATAACAGCTTCTGTCGATAATCTAAATCCACCATGGGATGTATTGATAGCAACCTTGTTTCTTTTAGTGTTATTTATTAAGTAGTCCTCAATTACATCCATTATGTTTTCCAGGAATATTGGATGCATAACCATTTTATTGCTAATCCTATTAGCAAGTTCTTTTCTCTGGTTATTGGTAAAGAATCTTTTTTGTTTTTCTTCCATGATGCACCTCATTACATTTTGTTTAATATATTTACGCCTCTTCTTATTGCTAATTTGCGAAGGTAGTATTTAAATATCTTCATAGGATTGCCTGACATCCAGACACTCATCTTATACATCAATCTACCTCCTTTAATTATTTTATAACTTAATCTGCTGATACTATAGTGAGCTGATCTTCTTTTAGACATTCACAATCCTCCTTGCCTTTTTCATTTGATTTTGTTGCTATTTCATTTTTAAGCATTTGACCTTTTATTATATCCTTATTTATCCAGCAAGTTAAGCATATCATTTTTTTAACCAGCGAATTGTAGTAAAGAACTTGAAATTCATGATTACATATCCCACAACTTCCAGTTGATTCAACCTTTGAGCCATGAGCAACATTATAAGATGACCAGCAGTCCATGCACATCATACTTCCAGATTTAGGCTCTCTATATACATCTTTTTTATACTTCTTACAAGATTCACATTGATATACTTTAATATCATTTGTCTTGGCTCTCTGCATTTTAATGAGTATGCTATTGCAGTGTAAGCAAACATGGTCATTGATAATTGAACTAAATGCAACTCCATCTGCTGCATGAAGTTCAGTTCCACATGTAGCGCATGATCTATGATGTATGTAATTATTAACATTTTCGTTGTGGGAACTCTTAATAACAGTAGTCTTGTAGTTATATTTAAACATGGAATTGTTGGAATACCAAATTCCTTCATGTTTAAACCATGTTCCGAATTTAACTATCCTACCATCCTTGTTCATAAATATAAATCTATCTCCATCTATTGTAGATTCAAATAGTAATTTTATTTTTTGATTATAGTATATGTCGTTAAATACAAAACCATTCAATACTGTCTTAATAAACACTTGGGTATCTGAGTACCTATCACTGTAATATCCAATTAAATGCCCATTGTGTGCTATTGCTGTATTGCATGATGTCTCTAATTTTTCAAGATCTTCAAAATTGCCAGATAGTGGAAATGGATGGCATTGGTTCTTGCTAGTTTTAATTCCACTAGTCGCTATTCTAAAGTGATAAATTACAGTCTTATCTGATAATAAACTTTCCATGTCAAATAACTGCTTAAGGTTAATTCCCTTTTTAATAATTACCTTATTGTTATGTGTATATGCCAATCCTACTCCATCTGGATTTTCGGATGCCGCTAGTCTCAATTTATCTCTATCTGGTAGTTTTGCTTTGCTATGCTTGTATATTATCACACACATATTACACCTCTCCTGCTATAGAATTGCTTGATATTCTTTTAGCTATGAATCCAATCAACTTGGTTTTTTGATCATCCTGTAGTTGTTTAGACTGTGCTACAATATCAATAATTTTTATTGATTTTGATTTATTTGTGTCATGGACGTGTTGTATTATTAGATAGGTTAATAATATTAAACTTTTGAAGCTTTCTACATTCAATGTTCCCCTCCACAATCTGATCTCTATTGTGGAGAAGTTGGTTAAATTGCAAGCTGAATATTTATCTATAATAGAACCATTGTAAAGATCTGCTACATTGTAAAGTCTTCTACCTCCATATTTTTTAATCCTTTTCATTAAATTTTTAACAGTATGTTGCTTTCTGCAATATCTAAAGGAGCATGGTTTGCCACAATTTTTAATGCAATGAGTGTAGCCTTGATCTATTTCTATTGGCAAATCACTTTCTTTAAGCATACACCTATAATTATTGTTGCATCTCCTTGAAATTTTTGATAATTCCATAAAATTTTTATTGATAAAATCTAATAATCTCAAGGCTTTTTCCATAAAAGGTTTATTGTATGATGATGTTCTTGGCTTACTTAAATTACATCCATAATAGGACTTATTAAAGTGAACATGGAGCCCACAGGTTTTTTCTTTAAATGCATAGGCTCCGTAAGACTTTGCTATATTAAATATTTCATTCCAAGGAATAAGGAATAGTGCTTGTAGCTCCATTGGATGTGTAACTATTTCAAATCCACATCTTAAAGATCCGTCATGTTTAATGTAAAATATTTTTTCCTTGTTGGAAAATTGTTTCAGAATATCAAGGGCACATCTTTCCTTTGCACTAGTTGAATTGAACCCATCTATCTCTACTTCTATCCCAAGATATAGCTTCTTGCTATCTTCTTCATTAGAGATGTTAAATAGATCATAGCCAGTCACATCATTATTTTTAACATCTTTGCTTGTATATGTATAAAAATTGAATATGCTTGGCTTGTAGTTGTATGGTTTAACTGGCTCAACTTCATATCCCCTTGAACTATTTACACAATCTCTACATAGCAGTCTATCTCCAAGGCTCATAGTGGTTCTAATGTGAGCAGATCTGCCACATAATGTGCATACAACAAATCTACTTGGATAGCAACTACCGCAAAGATGCTCGCCAGTAACTGGATCTATTAATGCTTCATTATTTGGAAACCCATTATGGCAGTCACTACATATGAAATAATGAAGTTTCTTGCATCTGTCACAAACTGTATTATTGTTAAATAATCTCCATGACATTGTTGTTATTGAATACAATGTTCTATTACAGTGAGAACATGTAAACTTAGAACATTCTAAACAGCTATTGCAAACCCATACACTATTCCTGGTATTGGAGCCTTCTAAATATTTTCCATGAGGTTCAAAACTCCATAATCCACAACCGTGGCATCTATGAAAATGTTCACCATCCACTATTTGCTTTGCACACTTAATGCATATTCTAGGGCCGACAATGCTTCTTTCGAAATCACTACGACTAATACTTAAATCATTGTTTAAATCTAATAAGCTAGGAGTAAGGACAACGCTACTATCTCTCCTTCCCACCTCTCCATTGCATATCCGGCAATTAAAAGAACATCCATAGCAACCAATTATTAGATTGGCTTTATTGCTTGGGTCGATTGTCTCTGCTGTAACAGTAGAGCATGACTCACTTCCTATTCGTGGGGCACATGGTTCATCTGTCATATTGATTCCCCTTATTTGGAAGCTTGAATTCATAATATTTTCAGCCATGCTGTCAATTATGTTTCTTGTTGTTCTTGTTAGGTATTCTCTATTTGGCATGATTTTCTCCTTTGCTATTTGATGTTTTTAACACTTCTTCTTTGCAAGAATCACATAGTGAGCAGTCTTCAAATCCAGAAACATAATTCCATAGCTTTCCACCATTGTCAATTTCACTTTTGTTGCACATAGAGCAATGGTCGGTAGCTTTATTGCCTTGGTTTAATTTAAATTCTTGATAGCATTTATAGCACAGGCTCACGTTAAAAAAATCATCACAATAAATTGTTGCCGGCACTGACATGCAGTATTTACATGATATTCCACCAGAATTTAGATATGAGTGGCATTTAGGGATGCCTTCATTATCGGGACATGATGTATCTATGGATTTATTATCATGATTCTTGCTTATCTTGTAGTTATAGCTACATCCATAGTCATTATAGCAACCATAGTCTAGATAGTCATATTGATATGCTGTTACAAGTTTTGTTGTTTTCTTTTTAGTTAAAGTATCATTGGAATACCAAAGACCACCCTCTTTTATCCATTGCCCAAATTTACATATATTCCCATTTTTATTAAGAAATATGAATCTACTGCCTTGTGTTGCAGCTTTAAATAGTCTCCTTATTTTAATAGATGAAAGGTCATTGAAGCTTAACTTGCTTACTATTTTGTGTATAAACATTTGAGAATCACTATATTCTTTGTTGTTTTCAAAACTAGACATGCGTCCATTGTGAGCAAGGACTGTATTAAATAAGCCTTCAGTTGAAGATAGGTCATCCAATTTTTCAGATAGTGGAAATGGATGACAATGGGATTTTTCTTTACCTCCACTAGTTGCTATCCTGAAGTGATAAATTACTGATTGGTTTGATAGATATTCACCTTCTTTATTTATTGATAATAGGTAGTCAAGTGATATCCCTTTTTCGATCATGACTTTCTTTTTGCCATTTGTGGTATATGCAATTCCAATTCCATCAGGATTTCTTTTTGATGCTTCTGTTAATATATCAGAAGTAGGTAGTTTTGCTTTGCTATGCTTGTATATTATCACACACATATTACACCTCATTTAGCTATTTATGATTGAAGTTTTATTGCGTCTATCTCTAGACTGTATCATTTCCAACACTATATCCCGATCTCTTTTTTTCATTTTATTGATAACATCTCTAATGGTGGATGTTTTTGTAATTTTATCATTTTTGCACTGCTTGATAATTGCATGCGTTAGTAGTATCAATCCCTTAAATGATATTGGGCTAAGGGTTCCTCTCCACAACCTAATTTCTGTTGTATGGACTCCAGCGGTGTTTACTGCTTGATATCTTCCACATGATAAATGACCATTGATATAGTCAGACCAATTTCTTTTAGCTTCTACCCATGTGTCTTGACGATCATTTAAGCAAACTATGTCCTTTATTTTGGGATTTTTATGGCAATAATTGAACTCTTCCCTTTTTGATATTATGGACAATTCCTTCCAGTTCTTATTGAAAAAATTAACTAACTTAATCCTGTTAGTAACAAATTGCTTTGACGGGTTCCTTTTTGAGCATGGTTTTCTATAATAGCTATTATTAAAGTGAACATGGAGCCCACAGGTTGATGGACTATGGGATGACGCACCACTTTTAGATAGGAATTTTAGTATATCATCCCATGGCATAGACATAAATCGTTCTATATGCATTGGATGTGTAACTATTTCAAATCCTCCATCATTAAGTGATCCATCTTCTTTTAAATAAAAATTATTTCCATTGTTTGAGAAAATATTAACTAAATGATTGGCTATTCTATCGCTCTCGTCTCCACATTCAACTTCGAGTTCTATTCCAATAAATAAACCCCTTTTCAGTTGATTTTGGCGTATCAATGCCCCATTTCTAGTGTGGAACAGGGGGATGGGTTTAAAGCTATGGTGCCTTATTGTTTCGTTGCAATAATGATGATTAAAGCAATCTCCTTTGCAATAAAATGCTCTACACTTATCACAATATTCCACATTAGATGATTTACATTGACACCCACAAGAGCTGCAAGTTGAAACATATTTCTCTGCACATTGAATACAACATACTGAACCGACATCATCATTTAAATAGATATGGCTTAATAGGCTTGGAACTATTTCCTTCTGGCAAAAATGACATTTTTTAATATATCTACATTTACATCTATTACAGATATAAATGTTATATTTTTGGTCTATTAAGTGAAGACATGTGGTTGACTTGCATTTATAGCATTCATTTGTTTCTTTTTTGATCCTAATTTTATTACTAGATAGTGTCATATTTTAATCCTCCTTATCATTTTAGATATGCAATCTTTGTGCATATAATAAACAAGAACAATAATTGTTATTATGTCACAATACCAAAATTCAGATGATCCTGAAATCAGGGATTTGAAATTAGACTCTATTTTATCCATTGCAGGATTTTTATTTATAGCATCAACCTTAATGCTACCCCTGATTTCTATTCCATTGCACAGCTCACTATATGAATATATTCCCTTCTGTATTTTAAGATAATCATTGTATGACATATTGTTTCTTTTCCAGTTCCATATTGAGTTAAACAGGTCTATTACTCCTAATGGGAATATACTTCTATATGTAGCTTTCAATTTATTCATATTATCACTCCTTAAATGTTAAATGGAAAAGCAATCCAAGTCCTGATAATATTAAAAATATCATTAGACCTATTCCTGTGAAATTCCAAAAATCTCCCATATTACACCTCGTTGCTATTGATTAGTCTCTGGATTTCCTTTTCAAATCTATCTGCACTAAATTGGGGATTATCGTCCTCAAATAATGCAATAAAGCCAGATTTAAGCATATCTATGACAGAGTCAATCTTAACTCCATCTATTGCTTGTTTTTGAGCCAATGCTATTATTTTAGCTATTTTCTTATAATCTTTTTTAGTCATCATGACCTACTCCTCCTTTATTGTTGTTTCCTGAAATAATTTTCTTCTTTTCCAGGTCTATTATTCTAATATCGGTATAAACAATATAACCTCTTGGTTGTGAGATGTAATGATCGTTCTTTGCCTTAGCAGCTTCTGTTAATGAGTTTGTTTTTAAAATAACCTTTAGAGTTCCATCTGAATCCGTGGGAATGTATGCTACAGCATACCGTAGTTTCTTATTACAATTATTACAATTATTACAATTACACATAATCACTCTCCTTTTAGAGATTTTGCTAAATTGATACATATGTCTCGATTAAAATCTTTTTTAAATGTCAATTCTCTTATTCCTATATTTCCTTTAAGGGCGAAAAGCTCATGTTGTCCAGATTTAATAACTTCGAAACATTCTTCACTCAATACTAGATTTTCTTCATCCTCAAATAACACTACAAAAACCTTTTCTCCTGGCTTTATGAAGTCAATATAATTATCACAAGCCATAAACCCAGTGTGCTTTTCTATGTTTTTAGTAAGTTTTTGACTATTGTAACTATTACACTTAGGCTTTCCAGTCCCTGGGAACATTGCTTTATAGTTTATTTTAGAACAAGCAGCAACATCATTCCCTCTAGCTTCATGTTCATAATGGACAGGAAAATAGTCTTTGTTGCAGTTTCCAATCATTTGTTCTCTATAACTCATCTTGCTCTCCTTATAAAAAGGTTCACTTATATAATATGCAATTCCTATACCAAAATTGCAAGTCCTTGAAAATAAAGGATTTACAATTTCAGGATCTTGCAAGGTTACACTTTTTTTATTTAAAATTGTTTCCATTTGACCCATTTCAGGATTTCGTCCCCAAAAACTGTATCCAAAAAACACATTCCCTTTTGGATTTGAGGATTTTGAGGATTTCTTGCCTGGGCGTATATGATTTTCTGCAATTTTGTCCCTTTTCCAGTTTTGCCCCACAAACCCACTCAGAACGATAAAATCATTTTGGTATTTGAATACTGAAATGTCAATTATCCTTGAAATATTATCAATATTATCAATATTATCAATATTATCAATATTATCAATATTATCATATATGTAATATTTCACATCATCATTCCACAGCTGGAAGTCATTCCACAGCTGGAAGTCATTCCATAAGATATATTTTGTTTTTAAGTTTTTATTCCGTCACCTATTAAAAAATTATATCAATTAAAACTTATAAGATGATTTATAGACAATAAAAAACACGGAACCAAGGAATATTGCATCCCGTTGGTTCCGTGTTGTTAATTGTTTTGTTTTTAAATATTCTCCTATATTACTTTTCTTAAAACAATTATTGCTATGAAAACTATGACTTGATATATTATCATTATTAAATTCTCCTTTAATATCTTATGGTTTGACGACATTCTTCACAGATATATTCTTTTACGAATTCATCATATTTCAATTCGACTTCTGAGCTTGGAAGTCCGCATAGGTAGCAAAATTTATTGGCAGTATAACCACGCGAGACTTCCGCAAAACTTTTTTCATCATATTTACTATCCAGATAATAATCATCTACTAGATTATATCTGATGAGCGAATTATTTGAATAATATAATCCCTTGGATTTAATCCAATTTCCGAATTTCGTTACCTTGCCGGATGTGTTCATTATTATCAGTCTATTTTCGTCAGTGATAATATTCAGTAACATCCGAATTTTCGGATTTAATAAATCCTCGAATTTGAATTTTGACAAAACTTTACTAATAAATATCTGCGTATCTGAATATTGTTTTGATCCGGCATAATCAAGGAAGTGTCCATTATGAGCGACGACGGTATCACATGATAATTCTATTTCGCAAAGTTT
>JALOBW010000001.1 GCA_023228085.1 bacterium | reverse complement strand
TTAGACGATAGTTAATATTATCAGTGTAGTAGAAGCTGAATCCGAGAGAGCCTGCTTTTCCTAATCCTGTTTCATTGATACCACTAACTAAGGTATTCTTTTCATACCATTCACACCAGAGACATTGTTCTTCGCTACCCGACTTAGTATCTGTTGGTAATAAGTCAAAGGCGTTTTTGAATAAAGTTAAATTGATTGAATTTGCTTTACTGCGAGAGGCAGTACAGGTAGGACTTGGATTACCTCCGTTTGTTCCACTACAAGTCCACGATACCGATGAGCCTGCAGCTGGGAAAGCTGTATTACTAGCTGTTCCACTAGTACACTGAGCACCAGAGTAGGCTGTTGCTGTTCCTGAGTACGTTGTTGTAGCAGGACCACAGACACCATTGATTGGAGCCAAATTTCTTCCAGCAGCACAACTACGAGTTTCTCCTCCAGCTGTTCCACTACAAGTCCAGGCGACTACTGATCCTTGACCTGGGAATGCAGTATTACTAGATGATCCACTAGAACATTGAGTATCAGAGCCATAGCTTGTCACATTGTAAGCATATGTTTTGTTGTTTGCTGTTCCACAAGCACCAGCTACTGGAGTTGCGGCTCTACTTGCAGTACAAGTTGTTGAAGCCGAACCGCCGTTCTGTCCCGAGCAAGTCCATGAGACTGAACCTCCTGGATTTGGGAAAGTAGTATTACTTGATGATCCACTTGAACATTGTGAATATCCTGAATATGATGTCACGTTGTATGCGTATGATCTAGCGGCTGTTCCGCAGGATCCATTGATTGGAGCTAAGTTTCTTCCAGCGGCACAACTGCGAGCTTCTCCTCCGTATTGACCACTACAAGTCCAGGCGACTACTGATCCTTGACCTGGGAAAGCAGTATTACTTGATGATCCGCTTGAACATTGGGTATCTGGAGAGTAAGCAGTGACATTGTAAGCATAAGTCTTGTTGTTTGCTGTTCCACAAGATCCAGCAATTGAAGTATTGGCACTACAAATTTCTGAAGTTCCCCCGTTACTACCCCCACAATACCAACTCCAAGGACCAGAACCACTAAAATAAAGAGGTTCTCCGCTATTACAAAGTCCTGAAGTGGGGGCACTAGAAAAACTTTTTCCATTCGCTATCCCACAAGATCCATTAATTGGAAGACCTGTCCTACTCGCGGTACAAGTTGTTGAAGCAACTCCACCGTTTTGTCCGCTACAGGTCCAAGATACAGATGATCCTATGGCTGGGAAAGCAGTATTGCTTGGTGTTCCACTAGAACATTGAGCTGCAGGGTAGGTTGTATGTATGTAATAGTAAGTTGTTGCAGCAGGACCACAAGCACCATTAATTGGAGGACCTATCCTACTCGCGGTACAAGTTGTTGAAGCAACTCCTCCGTCTGTTCCACTACAAGTCCATGATATCGATGAGCCAGCAGATGGGAAAGTAGTATTACTTGATGATCCACTTACGCATTGAGTGTCTGGAGTATAACCAGTTGCATTGTATGGATATGTCTTGCCGTTTGCTGTTCCACACTTTCCATTAGACATACTACAGGGAAGATTGACATATACGGGCAATGGTTTATCAATCCACTGCGTACAAGAATATGTTTTGTAATTAATTGGAAAACGACCGACTGGTCCACATGCTTGTATCTGGAAGCTATGATGATTAGAGGCATAATGCCCATTAGGTCCACACTTCAGCCCTGTAATATTGTAAGTGTTTTCGTACACACCAATATAACTGGTCCCAACCGAGTCATCGGAATAAGAGAGAGTGTAACTAGTAGCACCATTGATAGAGAAATCGCATCTTATTGACGAGCTACTTGATGCTGCACAATTAAAATATTCACCCGAAAGATAATTATAAGTAGCAGCAAAAATCTGATCCACAAAAACAAAAGAACTAAAAAAAACTGTAAGTAATATTAATAATTTTTTTCTCATGGTTTTATTTTATTATTAGATGGATCTACGTCCTAGCTTATGATTTTAATTATTAAGTATATTATACCAATCAATTTTAAAAAAAGCAATAACTAAATAAGAAAAGTGCATTTAAAATGCACTTTTTTATTTATTTTTCTATCCAAGTAGGATTAATCTTTCCCCCACTAATAGATCCGCCAAACGGACAATCGGATCCAGTAATCACAAGATTTAATTTTGAATAAAGTGATTGAGGTTTTATTACTGGATTCATAGCCAATCTTCCATTATCTCCAGGATATTGCCACCAACTAGGACTTGATGTGGAATCTGGAAATGTCATCGTATTTCCATCTTCCCAACTAAATCCAGCCTCAGTTTTATCTTGGCAAAGAATCGGACTTCCGTCAGTTGAGTAGCAAACAGAACATTTCCATTTGTCTTTGTCAGCTAAGTCGGACATTGTAGGAGTACCTGTTCCCTTGTAGCAAGTAGAATAACATGGATCAGTAGAACTAAAAGATGAAGTGGAACAGAATTGGTTATTTTCGTTAATAACTATTGTTGGGTTCACTGTTTGTATTTTAACTGTAGGCCACTTGTGGTCTGGAGTTGTAATCTGTTTTCCAGTAGCACTAACCCAGCCACTATCATCACCATTGGTGTTAGTCACTTTTACAAACCAATAATATGTGCCTCCATTGTATGGAATCTTAATAGTGTTATTAGCAGAATCAAGGGTTAAGGTAGAAACAGTGTTATCTACTTTAACATAAGGAGCCATTGATTCACCAAAAAGAATAGTATTAGCTGGATCAGAGTTTCTTGGAACTGTAATCTCTACTCCTCCAGTTGTACTATTAGTTGTATTGACAAGTAGACTAACTGTGCTTAAACGATAATTAATATTATCTTGATAATAAAAACTAAAACCTAGAGAACCTGCCTTACCTACTCCCAATTGATTAACCCCACTTATCAGATTTGATTTTTCATACCATTCACACCAGAGACACTGATTTGGATCGGTGTTATCAATAGGCAATAAATCAAAAGCGTTCTTCAATTGACTAACACCAAAATTAGCTTTACTTGCCACACAAGTACTAGATGTAGCACCCCCATTTATTCCAGAACAAGTCCACGAAACAAATGAGCCAGTTTCTGGGAAAGCAGTATTACTTGGTGTTCCATATGTGCAGTGCGTATCGGTTCCATATTCGCTTGCATCATATGCATAAATTTTATTATTCGCTGTTCCGCATTGCCCATCTATATCAAAAGCTAATCTACTAGCAGTACAAGTCGCACTCGCACTTCCACCATTTAACCCACTACAAGTCCAGCTAGTTGTAGACTTTATGCCAGGAAAAGTAGTATTACTTGGTGTTCCATATGTGCATTGCGTATCAGCTCCGTATTCAGTAATGTCATAAGTATAAATTTTATTATTCGCTGTTCCACATTGTCCATCAACTGGAGCTGGTTCTCGCCCAGCCGCACAATCCCTATTTAATCCTCCATTTGTTCCTCCACAAGTCCAAGTTGTAATATTTCCTTGCTCTGGAAAAGCTGTATTACTTGATGTACCACTATCACATTGAGTATCAGATCCATAGTTTGTCACGTCGTAAGCATAAGTTTTGTTATTCGCTGTTCCACATTGTCCATCAACTGGAGTAGCGGCCCTACTTGCAGTACAAGTGGCACTAGTAGAACCTCCATTGTCTCCAGTGCAAACCCACGAAACAGAAGATCCTACCGCTGGGAAAGCAGTATTGCTTGATGTTCCACTTGCACACTGAACATAACTACCATACGAAGTCGTGTCATATGTATAAGCCCTTGCCGCATCTCCGCAGGCACCATTTATTGGAGGGTCTATCGTGGCACAATATTGGACTGGAGCAGAATACTCCAAAATACCTGCACAATTAGGAGCAATTCTAACATATTTAACGTTATAACAATATGTTCCTGGAGATGAAACAACGTCATAAAAAGTTCCATAACCAGCTGCCCACACACCGCAACCCCATGTCGGTCCTCCATAACTAGGAAGAGTTCGTTCATGCCACTCTCCAATTGACTCATTATAAGTTTCGGTATATACAGTTAGACCATAACAATGAATCCTAAATTCTGTATTGTTATTTATTTTTACTACAACACAATTAGGACTAGGTACTGCTGCAAAAATATTCTCAATACCAGTAGTAAAAAATCCCAAGCAAAACACAATCAAAAAAAGCAATTTCAAATTCTTTAAAAACGATATTACCTTTTTCATAAATAGTTAAATTTAATTATAATGATTAGATTTATTATACAAGATTTTAATCAAAGAGAATAGTCTTTTTTCTAATCTCAAGTTAAATGCATAATCACATAATTTAACTTTCATAAAACATAGTGATAATATTTTTATGAAATAATTTTAAAATAAAAACAGGGTAATACCCTGCTTAAATATTTTTTTACTTGCCAGCTCTTTTAGCTCTTATTCTATCAACTTCAGTTAGATACTGTTTTCTAAGTCTTATACTTTCTGGAGTTATCTCTAAGTATTCATCGTCTTTCATAATACTAAGTCCTCTTTCAAGTGTGAGATCTTTTGGTGGAATAAGTCTTATTGCTTCATCAGATCCAGAAGCACGCATATTAGTTAGTTCCTTCCCCTTTGTTGGATTTACTGCCATATCATTTCCCTTTGATACATTTCCAATAACCATACCTTCATATACATCTATTCCATGTCCGATATATAATTCACCTCTCTCTTGAAGATTAAATAGTGAAAAACCAGAAGACTTCCCAGTCATCATAGAAACCATTGATCCAAGAGTTGTTTTTTCTATTTCTCCCACATAAGGTCTAAAACCGATAACACGACTCGCAATAATACCTTCACCTTTTGTATCAATTACAAAATCTGGCTTATACCCCAAAAGTCCCCTAGTTGGAATTTCAAAAACCAATCTCATATGTCCAGCCTCTGGCTTCATCTCCATCATTATGCCTTTTCGTTTAGATATTTTTTCAATCACAACACCGGAGCAATCTTCTGGAGTATCAATAGTCACCTCTTCAAATGGTTCAAATTTTTTACCATCTTCTTCTTTTATAATTACTTGTGGTTGAGATACCTGTAATTCATATCCTTCTCTTCTCATTTGCTCTAGCAGAATTGCAATATGTAATTCACCTCTTCCATAAACTTTATAAAAATCAGTGCTTGATAAATCAACCCTCAAACCAACATTTACCTCAAGTTCTTTTTCTAGTCTTTCTTTTACTTGCCTATTTGTCACAAACTTTCCTTCACGTCCAGCAAATGGAGAGTTATTTACAAGAAAGCTCAAAGAAATCGTTGGCTCATCAATCGTTATTACTGGCAAAGCCTCTTGTTCTGGATTACTACAAATAGTTTCGCCAATATTTATATCTGGAATTCCTGCCATCATAAAAACATCACCTGCCTCTACCTCTTCTGTCTCCACTCTTTCCATTCCTTTAAACGTAAAAATCTTTACAATTTTTCCACGGCGAGGTTCTGGTGATATTCCTTTTACATAAACCTCATCACCTTTTTTTAATTTTCCCTCATATATTCTACAAATAGCCATCCTTCCCAAAAAATTATCGTAAGCCAAATTAAAAGGTTGAGCCCTTAACTCCTTTTGCAGTAATTCGTCAGAATATGCACATTTTACTTTTTCCAAAACTAAATCCAAAAGTGGAGTTAAATCACTGGACTCATCTTTAATATTTCTCTTTGCGATACCCTCTCTTCCAATTGCATAAATAACAGGAAAATCAAGCTGTTCGTCATTTGCGCCAAGATCTAGGAATAACTCATAAACCATTTCTTTTACAAGGTCTGGATTAGCTGCTGGTTTATCAATTTTATTAATTACAACTATTGGTCTTAATCCTAATTCTAATGATTTTTTCAAAACAAATTTTGTTTGAGGCATCGGACCTTCTTGAGCGTCAACCACTAATAAAACAGAATCAATAGACCTAAGTACACGCTCCACCTCCGAACCAAAATCAGCGTGACCAGGAGTGTCAACAATATTAATCTTTGTGTTTTTATAAAACAAAGAACCATTTTTTGAATAAATAGTAATTCCTCTCTCTTTCTCAAGATCATTTACATCCATACTAAAACCTTCCTCAACCATTCCTGTTTGTTTCATCAAAGCATCAGTTAAAGTGGTTTTACCATGATCAACGTGAGCAATAATAGCAATATTTCTTATCTCCATACAATTAAAAAATCTGCTTGAAGCAGAAATAACATTCTCTTTTTGTTTATTATTATATTGAAGCAATAATACTATAAACAAACCTTAAAGTCAAATTACTTTTTAGCATGAATTTCCAGCAACGTATCCCGTAGTCCAACACATCTGAAGATTATATCCACCTGTCTTTCCTATCAAATCAACTATCTCCCCAGCGAAATAAAGATTTTTAATAATTTTTGAACGCATATTTTTGGAATTTATTTCATTTAAAGATACACCTCCATTAGTAGCCATTGAAATCTCAAAACTTTCCAAACTTTCAAATTCCAATTCTACTTTTTTTACAAAATTACACATTCTTAAAATATCATCTTTTTTAATTTCTCTTGCTTTTTTATTACAATCAATCTCGCAAAAATTTAATATTGCAAGTAATAATTTTTCAGAGAAATACACCTCAAATATATTTTTAATTTTTTTATTTTTATTTTCACCTATTAAAGTAAATATTTCTTTTTTTAAATCATCAACATTTTTATCGGGAAATAAATCAACTTCTATTGTTATCTTTTTAGCTATGTGTTTCCCTAATTCATTACTTGCATTTAATATTATTGGTCCCGTTATTCCAAAGTGGGTAAACAGTATACTCCCCCTATCTCTTATTATTTTTTTACTGTTTGCATAAAAAGTAATAGCGACATCCTTCATTGTGATGCCCATTAGTTTTTTAACCCATTTTTGTTTTATTTTTATCGGAACTAACCCAGGAACAGGATTGACTATCGTGTGTCCGACACTTTTAGCTAAAGAAAAGCCGGATCCATCAGATCCAGTAGAGGGAAAAGATTTTCCGCCAGCACAAAGAATATAGCTTTTTGATTTAAGTTCACTGTCATCATGTAGTAAAATACTTTTTATTATTCCATTTTCTACATTAATCACTTTTACATTTTTTCCATATAAAATATCTACTCCCTCTAACATTTTTTTTAAAGTAATTAGAACGTCTTTGGATTTATTACTTTTTGGAAAAACCCTTCCGTCATTTTCAATATTCAAAGCAAGCCTCTCTTTTTCAAAAAAATCAAATGTTTCTCGTGGTCCAAAAATAGAAAAAGGAGATAATAAAAAATCTCCTTTTGTTCCAAAATTTTTAACAAAATCTTTATTATTTTTTTCTAAGTGACTTAAGTTGCATCGCCCATCTCCAGTTAGTAGTAATTTTTTTCCCAACTGTTGATTTTTTTCTATAACCAACACTTTTTTACCTCTATTTACAGCCCCAATAGCTGCCATCATTCCTGCTGGTCCTCCTCCAATTATTATGCAGTCATATTCTTTATTTTTATTTATCATAAAATGGTTTTACAATTGCTCCAGCACGTTAAAATTTTATACAGGTAATTTGTTTTGATATTTCTTTTCCTTCTCCTTAAAAATAATTGAAAGCTTGGAACAAGCTAACCACTTTCAACATCTTCTCCCTCGGCACATTAAAATTTATTAGTGGCAAAGCTTAATATATTTGTTTCTCCACCTTTTATTCTGACTGAGAATAAACAGACAAATTCTTAGCAAAGAATTTGTGTTGGAGAAATAAATATTATTAAGCGGTTAAATCAAATTTTACACGAACCATCTACTAATGATTGCACAGCAATCTACAATATTTTCGCATTAGCGAAAATCTAACAATGAAAAGCTTGAAACAAGCTAACCTTTTTTCATTTTTCTCCTCTTTGGCACGTTAAAATTTCATATAGGCAATTCGCTTTAATATTTTCTTTTCTTCGCCTTTTGGTTCGACTGGAACCAAACAGTTAAATTCTTAGCAAAGAATTTATGTCGGAGAAAAGGAAATATTAAAAAAGAATTGCAATCTACTTAAAATTTTACACGAACCATCCTCGCTATTATTTTCCACTTTTTATCTCAATCACATCGCCATCATTTACAACATATTCTTTTCCTTCAGTCCTAATCAATCCTTTTTCTCGTGCCCCCACAAAACTTCCACACTCAAGTAATTTTTCCCAATTAACAACTTCTGCTCTAATAAAAAATTCTTCAAAATCGCTATGAATAGCTCCACCAGCTTTAGGAGCCTTATCTCCTCGTTTAATAGTCCATGCTCTAGTTTCGTCACTCCCCGTTGTTAAAAAAGTAATCAAGTCTAGTAGGTCATACGAAGCCAAGATAAGATCATTTAAGCTCAGCTCTTTTGGCAACCCAAACTCTTCCCTCTCTTCACTTGAAAGTTCGGAAGCTTCGGACTGATCAAGGATATTCATAACCAAAAATTTCCAATTGTTTTTATTAAAAACATTTTTCACTTCGTCGGAAACGTCACTTTCATTCCCATTAATCAAATATATTCTTGGTTTTGATGATAATAATTGATACCCTCGTATAATTTTATTTTGTTCTTCGTCCCACTCAAATTCCGAAATAATTTTCCCGTCCTTAAGTAATTCATAAACTTTTCTTAATGTCTCTAATTCTTTTAAAATTTTTTTGTCTCCAGACTTTGCGTCACGCTCAAGTCCATTTATTACTTTTTCTACAGTTTCTATATCTTTCAAAATCATCTCTGTGTCCAGAATTTCTTTATCTGCTAAAACATCTATCTTAGAACGTACATTAACTATATTATCATTTTTAAAAGCCCTAAGAACATAAACTATTGCATCAACCTCTCTAATATTAGCCAAAAATTTATTTCCCAATCCTTCTCCTTGACTAGCCCCCTCAACAAGACCAGCAATATCAACAAATTCAATTGTGGTAAAAATTCTTTTTGCAGATTTCATTAAATCAGCAAGTTTATCAACCCTTTCGTCGGGAACAGCAACAACCCCCACATTTGGGTCTATTGTGCAAAAGGGATAATTACTACGATCTACTTGTTTTTTAGTAATCGCTTGAAATAAAGTTGACTTCCCGACATTAGGAAGCCCAACAATACCGATATGAAGTGACATATTTTTAAAATCTTAATCTTCTAACAAAATCCTAGCATCATTATATAAATCCTGCATGCTTTTCACTGATATCTTAGCTGTTTGTGCAAATTTTGCAATATCTTTTATTTCCAATATATTTTTAGCTAGCATCATATTCCTTCCCACAAAAAAATCCATTAAGTATTTTTTAAAAGAAGGTAATATTGTAATAGGATACAGTTTTTTATCCTCAATTAGTTTTTCCAAGCCCCCCTCTTTTGGATATCTCCATCCAAGCATGTACAACCCCTCACATTCACAATATTTTATAGCTTGTTCGGTGAATTTTGTATTAGTAATTATTAAACTTTGTAGCGAACAATCTATATCATTGGCAAAATACCTACCCTTCCTTACATCGCTTAATAGGGCAAATTCTTTTAAACATACATTAACATCTATTTTCTCGCCTGGCTGATTTCTATATTTACACTCACCAAGATATATTACTTTTTCCTTTTTAGCTATTAGATCCATTTCATACGTAATACATCTTCCAGAAATAATTTGTCCAATTTTTACTGAATAATTATATTGTTTAAAAATTTCTGCAACATATTTTTCAAATATAAATCCAGCTGGACCAAGTGCTTTAATAGATTCCTTGAGACTAAACTTAAGTGCGATCTTCATTTGATCGGCTTCAAGATTTCTTTTTGCCAAACGAAAAATATCAGACGTTCGCATATCTTGCCTTGAGGCTTCTTTAACTTCATTTACAATCTTATTTGCAGTTTCTTTAGAGGCCCCAGATCTTCTTAAAGAATAAAATATTTTTTTCTCCGAAAAAACTTCTCTTTCGCCCGAAGAATTAATAACAAATTTTTTCTTTTGAGATTCAATCATGAATTAATCAAAAAATTTGCCAATTAAGTTTTCTTTCATTTTCTTGTAATTCTTTTCTATATTTTTTACTTTAAAAGAATTGTACATTATTGATGAGCCGACAAGTAAGGCCATAATACCCAAGATATAAACTATGAATCTCCCTGCTTCTTCTGGCCAAATAATAAAGACTAGACCAAAAAGAAAAAACAAAAACCCTGTCACAAAAATATCCCACCAATTAGAACTTATCTGTTTTACATAATTGTCTAAAATTGGTACTACAAAATTTTTATTTTCCATATTTTTATTATTTTTTATAATTATTTATTTAAATCTACAAAATATAAAAGTCTAGCTTTTTCACTTTTTCCTCCTCCGGCACGTTAAAATTTACTAAAGTTAAGCTTAATAATATTTATTCTCCACCTTTTATTCTGACTGAGAATAAACAGACAAATTCTTAGCAAAGAATTTGTGTTGGAGAAATGAATATTATTAAGCGACTAAAACAAATTTTACACGAACCATCTACTAATGATTGCAAGGCAATCTACAATATTTTCGCATTAGCGAAAATCTAACAATGAAAAGCTTGGAACAAGCTAACTTTTTTCACTTTTCTCCTCTTCGGCACGTTAAAATTTACTAAAGTTAAGCTTAATAATATTTATTCTCCACCTTTTATTCTGACTGAGAATAAACAGACAAATTCTTAGCAAAGAATTTGTGTTGGAGAAATGAATATTATTAAGCGACTAAAACAAACTCTACACGAACCGTTTTATCTATTATCGCCACTTCCCTTTAATTCATTCCTTTGCTGTCTTGATTTTAATTTTTCAAGATTTTTATTAGCAACATCTTCTAATGATATACCTAACTCAGCCGAAAGATTAGCTATATACCAAAGGACGTCGCCAACTTCCTTTACTATTTCTATTCTTTTTTCATCGCTTATTTGATAATTGTCATCTCTAATAACTTTTTTTATTTTCTCGGCAACCTCACCGGCTTCTCCCACTAATCCTAATGTGGGATATATAAAATTAGTACCCAAGTTTGGATAAATAGCTGTTTTTCTTGCTTCTTCTTGATATTCTTGAAATGTCATTTTCTTAAAAATTATTTTTATAATCTAAAACTTTTTTAATGCTTTTATTATTGGATAAACCAATACTATACCTAAACTTGCTGTTAGCAATTGTATATAACCCATCATTGAAGATAATACTTTCACACTCATACCTCCAGCAAAATACGTAAATAGTAGATAACTAGAAATAAATAAAAATCCTGATTTTGCCAAAACCCCAGATATGCACCCTATCCAATATTTATTTTTCAAAGAATTAACAAATAATACAAAGATAATATTTCCTAAAATAATAAATGGAACCATTGGAGTCATTGCTATGGGCAAAAAACCCAAAAACAATGATATTACGCTTGGTAAAAAAACCAACAACAATGCCCCACTCAAACCAAACATAAAAACGGATAATACTAATAAAGAGTTAATTATTGTTCCAGTTATTATTTGGTTTTGCAATAATGGAGCGAATATTGTCATAAGTAGTATCAATGCAAAGCTTATTACTAAACGATGATTAATACTATTTGAAATTGATTTTACTTGAAATAATTTGCTATTCATATTTATTTTCTTTTTCTTTTTTATTATAAGTTGTATGGCAAACCTTGTGTTTACTCTCTTCATTATTAAGGAATTGATCATACACTTCTTTGACCAAATCGCTTTCGTGAGCAAATCTCTTTTTCTTATCCTTATCAATATTATATAATCCTTGCGATCTCAATTTTCTTACTGTACTGTTTGTTGGCAAGGGTTGCCCACCACCACCTATACATCCACCAGGACAAGCCATTACTTCTATATAATGATATATGCCAGGATTTTCTTTTAAAATTTGTATTAATTTTTCAGCATTTGATAATCCATTTACAACTGCTACTTTTAAGCTAATTCCATTTATTACAACTGTTGCTTCTTTTGATTCTTCTAGCCCTCTAAATGGTGAAAATTCTATTGATTCTGGGTTTTTACCAGTTAATTTATGAACCGCTGTTCGTAGGGCAGACTCAGTGACCCCTCCACTTGAACCATATATAACTCCAGCACCCGTAGCGTCTCCAAACAATGGTGTCATATTCTCCCCTTCAATATCTCTCAAATCAATTCCATGTTTTTTAAAAAGACATGCTAGTTCATGAGTTGTTAATACTGCATCAACAGGATTTAATCCATTAACTAAATTTTCCTTCCTGATTATTTCATATTTTTTAGCTGTACAAGGCATTACAGAAACAACAAAAATATTTTTGGGATCTATTCCTTTTTTTTCTGCCCAAAAAGTTTTAGTCAATCCACCAAAAAGAACTTGCGGACTTCTCACGCTTGTTAAATTAGGAATTAATTCGGGATGATAAAACTCTAAATACTTAACCCAAGCTGGACAACAAGAAGTAAACATTGGTAAGATTCCGCCATTAGAGATTCTTCCTATAAGCTCTTCCGACTCTTCCATTGTCACTATGTCGGCAGCAGCCGAAACATCAAAAACATTTTTAATTCCCATTTTTCTTATTCCTGCTGCAATCTTTTCAGTTGCAATAGTACCATAACCCATATCAAATTCTTCACCTATACTAGTCCTTACAGCAGGAGCTATTTGAAACAAAACTGTTTTATTCTTATTTGCCATCATTGATTCAACAAGCTCAATGGAATCTACCTCTTGCAATGCACCTGTTGGGCAATGAACCACACATTGACCACAATATACACAATCACGATTTATTTTTTCGGATGGAGATATTTGATAAAAATCTCCAATCTCTTTTACCTCTAAGAAACCAACATTCTGTTTACTGCAAGCCTCTACACAGTTTTTACAATCAATGCATTTTGAGGGATCAAAATATATTGAAGGTCCAAAATTAATTTCTTTAAAATCACTCTTTCTATCCGAAAATCTATTTATATCAACATTATATTTATCCGCGAGTTTAAGTAGGGTACAATTATTACTCTTTATACAGTCATGGCATTTTTCTTGATGTTGCGAAAATATAAGCTCAAGATTGGTTTTTCTAAGTTTTGATATATCATCCCCCTTACTTCTTATAGACATTCCGTCCTCAACAATAGTAGAACACGATGTAAAATATCCTTTTCTATTCTTAATCTCTACAATACATAATCTACAACTAGCTTTCGGCTTCAAATCGGAATGGTAGCAAAGATTAGGAATATATATTCCGTTTTCAATTGCAACCTCAAGTACTGTTTGCCCCTCTAAGCACTCCAGGTCTTTCCCATCAATTTCTATTTTTATTCTATTCTTTTCCATATTTTTCAAAAAAATTTAATTTCTCAATCAAACTCCTAAAAGGAATGCTAGCTCCTCTACCTAACGCACAAAAACTAGTTTTTTCTAAAACATCAAATATTTCAAATAATTTTTTTTGGTTAAAGTCATTATTCTTTATCATTTCACTTATTCTATACATTCCTTCTCTACACGGAACGCATTTATCACAATTTCCCTTATTAAGAAAATCTGCCCAATATTGCATAAGTTTTATCAAATCGGTAGTACTCCTATTAAAAACCTTAATAGCTCCACATCCAGACAAAGGAACATCCAGTTCGGAAGGAAGCATTATCAATCCTTCAGCTCCACCACCTACCTGAACAAAAAAATCAAATTCAGGATAATTTTTTGTTTCAAGTAGCATTTCTTTTATTGTTAACATTCTAGACAATTCAAACGTTCCGCGATTAACAACATCTCCATTTATTGAAACAAATCTTTTATCATTATATTCGTCTTTAGAAATCTTATAAACATAATAAAAAGATTCTACATTATTAAGTAATGTAGGCTTTCCCCATAATCCCTTATCAGAAATAAAAGGAGGTTTTTGTCTTGGTTCAGCAAATCCATTTTCTATATATTCACATATAGCAGTTTCTTCTCCTGCTATATATCCTTTTCCTTTTTCAACTACTTCAATAGGCAACCCCTCGGAAAAACTAAGGAGTAAATCTTTATACTTTGAATAATACTGATGATTAAGATATATATATGCCTTTTTTGCCGAAATCTCATTTATTGCTATCTTAATTCCCTCTACCAATTCTTTGGCATAGTGCATTATTATAAATTCGTCTTTCTCGACATCAGGTTCGCCTTCGGCTCCATTGCAAATTATATATTTTTCACTGCCAGAATTAGATATTACTGCTTGCCATTTTTGCCACACTGGAAAATTAGCACCACCTCGCCCCAGTAGATTAGCTTCTTTAATTTTTAAAACAATTTCTGACATTTATTTTTAGTTTAGTTTATACTCAAAATTGTAAAAGTAAGAATTGTAGCATAAAAAACCCAGATAGCATAAGGTATCAAAAGATACGCTGCAAGAGGAGATACTTTTTTAAAACAAAATATATTAACAACAATTAATACTAATAATACTAATATTTCATAGGCAGCTAAAGAAAGGTTGTTCCATCTAAAAAAAATTATAGGCCACCAAAAGTTCAAAAATAGTTGAGTGAAAAAGATAATCATTTTGTTTCCTATTTTTTGACTATCACGCTTCTGCCAAACAAGATACACCGAAACTCCCATCGTTATATATAACACTGTCCAAACGGGAGCAAATAACCAATGAGGCGGAGCAAAACTCGGTCTATTCAAACTAAAATATGTTGCCACTATATCTTCTCCCGAAAAAAATGAAGATAAAAAGCCAACAAAAAGACAACCTACAATAAACAATAAAAGTGAAATATTTATTTTAAATTTCATGTTATTAGTATATCATTTTATAACTCTTGATTCCAGAACAAAAATTTATTTTTTTGCGATTATTGCAAAAATTTTTCTTGCCATTTCTCTTGAATTAACGCTTTCCTTTTTATCATTATATATCAGATCTTCCATTATTAAATTTATTCCACCCATTATTACATATGTCATCATTTCCAAGTCCATTCCAACTGCTCTTTTTTTAAAGTAATCTTTAAATAATGGGATTATTTTTGCAATTATATTTTCTCTTTTTTTTGAAAGTATTTCAAATCGTTTTTTCTGTTTTTTCCGTGAGGGAAAATTATGGATTACTACTCTTATAAACTTTTCTTTCTTCAAAGAAAAATCTATATAAGTGACTATTATTGCCTTTATCTTTTTCTCAGCATCAATATTTTTGAAAATAATTTTATCAAGTTCGGCATCAAGCTCTTCATACATTCTTTCGGCTGCGGCAAAATAAAGGTCTTCTTTATTTTTAAAATAATAATACAGTGAAGCTTTTCTAATCCCAACTCTCTCAGCAATCATACTCAGGGAAACTCCCCTATAACTATGTCTCACAAAAAGTCTTCCCGAAATTTCTAAAATTTTATCTTTTGTAATGTTTTGTATATCTTTTGTTTTTTTCATATGTTTTAACCATGTAAGGTATACGAAAATCATAACCTGCTCAAAAATCAATGTCAATTTGATTATTAAGATAATTTTTACAATATGTCAGCAATTCCAACGATTTAATTAAAATTAGTAATTAACACGTTAATTGAGAGAAACCGCACCTTGCTTAAGTATTTAAAAACGGATTAAAAAAACAACACAAACGACAAGCCCAGCCTTCTTTTAATAAAGATAAATCCTTCTTGTTGTTTGTTATTTAATCATCTTCTAGAATATTGAAATATTACAATCTAAATCTTTTAAATAAACCTATCACTTTTTGAAATATGCAGATTTACTTACTAGATTATTATAAAATTATTTTGTGCAACGAAAACCGATAGTTACACCGAAGCTGGAAGAAGGAAAGTCAAAATTCAAAGCCAGAACGCCTGAGCTAAGCCCATAGTACCAATTGCCACCGCGAAACAGTCCATTTCCTGTAGTCGTACATCCACAATACCTACCCACATTCTGAGAAGATGTGTAAACGGGGCTGGGACCAGCGATTCCTAATTCATAATCAGTTAAGTTGGAATCGTTCCATTCTATCCAAGCACCGCTATTATACCAATTCCCTGTTCCTGTTCCCTGAGTGCAAGTATCACTATTCCATTCCCAAACATTACCGGCTAGATCCCAAATTATTTGATTATTTTGTAGATTGTGAGTTCTTTTTAAAGTAAAATTACCAGATGAACCTAAAGTATTGGCTGCTGTATTGTATTCGTACCCAGTTCCCGTATTCGGAGCGGCAGCATTATTAGTGAATCCATCAGAAGCATTGGTAGTACTTGCTGAATAACCCCTAGAAAGAACTCCAGAACCGACAGTTCCAGTACTCCAGTTAGATGCTTGAGCAGTAATGTTTCTAGCTATGGCTGTCCATTCGGCATTGGTAATTAAGTGATATCCTGATCCTAGAGCAGAACACTCGGCAATAGCTTGAGTTTGATTAATATTAACCCATGGAGTACCAGAACTTCGTGATTCTGCTACATATGAAGAACTGTAGGTTTGGTTTCCATTATCATTCCCTTGTATCTTAGCTTCATATTTCATAACATAGAAACCAAGTCCAGTATTAATCCATCCTGTTTTGGTAGCTTCACAGGGTGTAGTATCACAAGTCCATGTATACGGAACGCCATCACCGGTGACACTACTTGCTGTACCAATTGTACAAAGGTTAGTAGAAGGAATAGAAGAATGTTCTGTGTTTGCTGCAGAACCACAAACACCTGTAGCAGCAGATCCATAAAGTCCAGTTGAAGAACTGTAGGTATAGGTAGTCGCGTTAGACATATTAGCAGAAACAGTAAAATTAGTTCCATCTGACCAATAGGAGTAATAGTTTCCTGATTGAGGATCTTTAGCATTAACACCGCTTCCTAGAGCTGTATTTACTTCAGAAGAACAATTACTTCCGATGTTGCAGGCAGTAGTTGAGACAGGATATTCAGAATGAGAAGTATTGTAAATTAGTAAAGCTTTTACTAATTGATTGATGTCTGCCTTCCTTTTAGCATCATTAGCACTATTAATTGCACTAGTCATGGATACAATAATAACACCAGCAAGGATGCCGATGATAGCGATGACAACCAATAGTTCAATTAGGGTGAAAGATTTTTTATTCATAAACTAATATATTAATTATAAGTATTTAATTGATGTTTTAGTAATTTTATCACAGAAAATTTAAAATAAAAATGGCTAATTAGAAATATACATTGTCAGACAGTCTAAACCTATTATATAATTAAATAAAAAATATGAAAAAAATATACATACTCCCCTTTGATCATAGATCATCGTTTACAAAAGATATATTAGGCATAGAAATTCCGAATAAAAATCAAAAGAAAGAAATTAAAAATCTCAAGACAATAATCTTCAATGGATTACAAAAATCTCTTGAAGGAAGAAAGGACAAAAAAGATTTTTCAATCTTAGTTGATGAAGAGTATGGATTAGATGTAATTAAAAAAGCTCAAGAAAATAAAATAAAAATATGTCTTCCTGTTGAAAAAAGTGGAGAAAATATATTAAAGCTGGAGTATGGAAAACATTACAAAGATCATATTAAAAAGATATCCCCAGATTTCGTAAAAATATTAGTCCGATATAATCCCGAAAACATTAAAGAAAACAAAAAACAACTAGAAATACTTAATGAAATCTATTCTTTTTGTAAAAAAAACAAATATAAAACAATTTTGGAATTACTGGTTCCGCCAACTGATAATGATATGATTATTTGTAAAAATAAAGAAACTTACGACAAAAAACTAAGAACATTAAGAACAAAAAATGCAATAAGGGAAATCAAAAAAGCAATTAAGCCAACTATCTGGAAACTTGAAGGTTTTAGTTTTAATCAATGGAAAGATATAATCAACGAAACAAAAAATAATAAAATCATCGTTCTGGGTAGAGGCGAAGACGATAAAAAAGTAAGGCAATGGTTAAAAGACGCAGCAAAGTACGAAACAATCATTGGCTTCGCAATAGGAAGGACTATTTTTATGGATCCAATAAAAGAGTATTATTTAAAAGAAATATCATCCGACAAAGCAATATCATTAATATCAAACAAATTTTTAGGATTTGTATCAATTTGGGAAAAAGAAAAAAACTATGAAAACATATAAAGAAAAATTCATACCTATAAAGTTTCCGCAAGACGAACAAAAACATGATCACATAATAGAATGGTGGTATTTCAACGGAAATTTAAAAACAAAGAATGGAGAGAATTTCTTTTTTATGGATTGTCTATTCTCCGCAAAAACAAAAAAGATAAATATTCCATTTATTAAAAATTTTCCTATCAAAAATATTTTCTTTTCTCACTATCTTCTTTCTGGCGAAAAAATCTCTCACAGTAAAATCAATCCCCTTTGTCTTATTGATAAAAATAATTTTAAAAAACCTCTTCTTTGGGCAAACTACGATAACGGATGTCTCATAGAAGAAACCTCACCTTTTAATTTTCATATTACAAATGATTTTATTGATTTAAAATTAGAATCAAAAAAAATACCACTTCTTATAGATGGTAATGGTTTTATTGATTTGGGAGTGAAAACTACATATTACTATTCACTCACAAGATTAGAGACAACTGGACTTATCAAGATAAACAATAAATGGACAGAAGTTTCTGGTCTTTCATGGATGGATCACCAATGGGCACAAACCCCCCTCACAAATGATGATGAATGGACATGGTTTTCATTGCAATTGGATAATGGTATAGATATCCTCTGCTTTCTTTATGGAAATAAAATCAAAACATCTCATGCTAGTATTATCAACAAAGAGGGAAAAATTAGTTCAACAAATAATGTATCAATAATACCTATCGGAACAAAATACACCAGCAAGACCACCAATACTAAGTACGAACTAGAATACCAAATTGAGATTCCAGAATATAAAATATCAATCAAAACATCTCCAATCAAAAAAAATCAAGAAATGATATTTGGAACTATTAATTATTGGGAAGGAGGTATAAACCTAAACGGAAAAATGGAAGGGAAAAAAATAACTGGAAAGGGTTTTATGGAACTATTACCACAAGTCCAAAAGAAAAAAATCATAAAAGCCGTTATTCAAGAATTGAAAAAAAATTCCATTATGGAAAACGTCAAAGAAATGGCTGATATATCTACAAAAACAATACTAGCCTTAAGTGAAGAATTAAAAAATAAGTCATAGTTCATAATACTTTCCATATTCTGGCACTATCGTATTTATTTTATATGATTCTTTCAATTTGTTAGCCATATTAATAGAGTTTTCTTCCTCACCATGAATTACAAAAACATTACAGGGATGAGGATTTTTTATTTTTGATAACCAATCAGATATCTTTGGAAAATCAGCGTGAGAAGAAAACGCTCTTGTTGTATTAACACTTGACCTCACCTTCACCTTTTTTTCACCTATTATTATGTTTTTTTCACCCTCAGCCAAACTCCTACCCAATGATCCCTCTACCTGAAACGATATTATAAACAAACGATTATTACGGATGGGAAGATTATTCTTTAAATGCTCAAGCACTCTACCGCCATTACACATTCCGCTACCAGCCATTATTATTTTAGGATTTTGTACTCGCTGAAATTTTATTGAATCTCCTTTTTTCCTTACCATCTTAAATGAATCAAAGTTAAAAACATCGTCTTTTTTATGTTTGACTATTCTTTTTATATCATCATCAAAAAGATTTGTATATTTTTTGTAAATATCCGTCACCCTTACTGCGAGCGGACTATCCAAAAAAACAGGGATTTTTCGTACCCCCCCACTTTCAAAAAGATTCCTTAATTCAAATATCATTTCCTGAGTCCTTTCTAAGGCAAAAACAGGAATTACCAAAACGCCTTTTTCCTTTATTGTTTCAAGTATCTCCTCTCTTAATTTTTTTCTTCCTATTTCTCGTGTCTCATGCTTCTCTAGTCCATAAGTAGATTCAATAAAAACATAATCAGCTCCATCAATAAATTCTGTATCTTTTACGATTGGTGCATTTGCATTTCCCAAATCACCAGTAAAAACGAGTTTTGTTTCTTTTCCTTTTTCTTTTACCCACACTTCAAAAATAGCCGAACCTAATATGTGCCCAGCATCACAAAGTCTTATTCTTATATTTTTATTTATAGAATATTCCTGTCCATAAGAAACGGGAGAAAAAAAATTCATTGTTGCCTCAATATCGGAAGAAAAATATATTGGATTAATGTCTTCATTAGACAAAAAAACCTTAGCTGAATCAAGCATCATTTGTTCGGCTAAATCAATTGTCGCAGGAGTTGCATAAATATTTCCACAAAATCCATCTTTAACTAATTTGGGCAATCTACCACAATGATCGGTATGAGCATGAGTTAATAGCACAAAATCTATTTCTAAAGGATCAAAAGGAAAACGGTAAGCGTTTTTCATTTTTGATCTATCATCTTGGAAAAGCCCACAATCAACTAAAAATTTTTCGCTTTCTGTTTCAATAAGTATACATGACCCAGTCACTTCGCGGCAGGCTCCACAAAATGATACTTTCATAAGGCACTAATTAAAATAATTATTTAGAAAATACTTTAAAGAAGATAAAGGAACACTTACTTTTTTAACTCCAGCCGTATTTGGAGCTACAATTCCTGGTGCAAAATAAAACGATATATTTTCCTTATCAATTATAAAATTTTTAAAATTTTCTTCCTTAGCTGCTGTTCCTTCTTTTACCCAGTTCTTGTCAACTGTTTTATCTTTTAAAAGCTCTACATATGTCGCTTCAGATAATTTACTTAAATATTCTGAATTCTCTTTAAAGACATCTCTTAAAAATACTTCTTTTGATGTATCCAAATTGTATGTATGACATTCAATATCTTCAATTGGACGAATACCGCCGCCATAAACTATGTCGTATTTTATGCCATATATCTCTCTTGAATAATTAGCACTAGAAAAAGATATATTAATAAACTGATCACTATTAATTAATGCTTCACCAGAAGAATTTTTGAAATCACTTATCTTTAGGTCAATTACTTCTTTTATTTTGCTATCAACTGCCGTTCCAAAACTAGGATATTCTATTGCTATCATTGAACCATTTGATTCTTCATTTATTTCTTTGGATGATAATTGATATACTTTTTGAACAGGCTCTTCAACCTTTTTCTCTTCTGATTGTCTAATATCCCCTTCCTTTTTAGAAAACAAACCAAACCAGTTTTGATTATAGGCGTAGGCAAATGCTATTACAACTAATAATAATATAATAAAATAAATACTTTTATTCTCACCAGCTCTTGTTCTCATATTTTTAATTATTTTTATAGCCCTCTGGACTATACTTTATAATTATTGAGTCCATAGCACCATTAGAAGACACATTTATGTCTTCAGAATTATAATTCCCAGCAAACGTCCCTGTCACAATTGGATAATCAAGACTGTCTATTGCTAACCCCGAAAAATATTGAGATTCATCTCCTAGCGAAACATCTCCACCCAAAGATCGTACCCAAAAAAGCCTACCTTTATTATCATATTTTGCAATAAATGCATCGGTAGCGTCACCACTGCTAAAGGATTCTACGGACTGCTGGCTTACATTATCAAAACTTGCGATACCACTAAAATAACCCACAACATAGATATTATTTACACTATCAGTTATTGCGTAATAGGAACTATCTGCCCCCAAGCCTCCAAATGACTTTGCAAAAACTACATTTCCAGAACGATCTATTTTTAAAATGAAAGCATCTTGATTGCCATAACTTTTTAGAATTTTTCCTTGAAAATTTATACTTCCAATAAAGCTACCAGAAAAAATTAAAGTTCCATCGTTAGCAATTTCCATAGAATTAAAATTATCATCAAGTAAGCTACCCCATTTCTTTGACCACGAATAATTAAAATCTGTATCGTACTTTAATAGATACAAATCTTGTCCACCATTTGTATATGAGAATTTTTTAGGATCATTTACATTAAATGCTATTTTTGAATTAAAGATTCCAGATAAGAACAACTCTCCCTTACTAACCACAATTGATCTGGGTTCATTAATAATTCCCCCAGCAAACGATACTGCTTTCAAAATATTGCCATCTTTGTCGTATTTAGCCAAAAAAATATTTTTTGAATACTTTGTAGCTATTAGTTTTACTTCCTTTTCATCTTTATCAATAAAAGATAATTCATCGTTAAAAAAACCAGATGCATAAATATTTCCATTTTCGTCAATATCTATAGCAGAGACTTGTTCAAATCTCATGTCATTATCTTCAAAAGGAATATTTTCCTGATTTCCAATCTTTTGAGCCCATAAGTATCTACCATCACTATCATATTTTGCAATAAAACCATCCCTTCCTATCCCAGAATCAAGAATAAATTCTTTCTCAGAAGGATCAAAATCAGCTTTTCCACCAAAATAACCACTTATATAAACCGAACTATTTTCTATTTTTAAAGCGGTTGGCTTGTCATTACCTATTGACCCTAACGACATTCCCCATACATATTTTCCATATCTATCGTATTTCACTAAATATATATCTTCACCCTCACCTATACCTCCAAGTGAGGTCTTTTCTGCTTTTCCGTTAATATCAAGATTTATTGTACCATTGAATGACCCTATAATATACACATTATTCTCTTTATCACTAGCAACCATTTTTCCTTCATCATTTCCTTCTGAACCAAGAGAAAAAGCATATGCCAAATCATTTAGTTGTTGACTTTTTAATTCTTGATTGTTATTGCCAACCTTCTTTTGATCAACAACACTAGCTGTTAAAAGCTTGTTATTTACAAAGCCAAAGTCATCTTTTTGAAAAAAATATGACCCACTCATTACACTAACAGCCAAAACAAAAAACATTACCCCAATTGAAATTTTATTAGCTAATTTTCTTTCCCATCCAAGATATGAACATAAAATAGCTAAGAGTAAAGACAATACTAATGTTGTCGTCCATAGTGAATAATCAAAAACTATCCCCCTTGCTGCTATTGGAATAATACCACTCATAACAAGTATTATATGTAATACCACAACCGCAAAGAAAAATCCTGCAAAAAATTTTAACAACTCTTTATTCATAATATTTTAATTTTATTTCATTAAAACCATCTCTTTTTCTTAAATAAAACATATAGTAAAGCGGTCACTAGAAGTATAAATAGTATTATATAATAAAATGCATACTGATCGTTTTCGCCTGGAATATTAATATTCATTCCGTATAGACTTCCAATTATTGTCGGAATAGTCAAAATAACAGTTAGAGAAGTTAAAACTCTTATTGTATTATTTAATCTATTTGTCACTATGACCTGATAAGCTTCTCTAAGAGCTCTTATGTTTCTAACTGTAGTAGAACAATTATCTAGCAACTGTCTAGTAGCGATTAATAAGTCCTCAATAAGATCGTTATCATAACTATAGAGTTGCACATAGCCACCCTGAAATATTGACTCAATCGTGTTTTTCATTGGTGTTAATGCCGAAATATACTGATCTAAAACATCTTCTTTTTCAATAAGTTTTACCACATCAATATCTTCAATTCCTTCTAAGCTCTTTTTTCTCATAGAAATATCGGTCTTTGTAGCTTTTATTTCCCGCATATAATTCTTTGAGATATTTAAAAGTATATTTATTAAAAGCTTCGTTCTCTGTGTTGTTGATGCAGAAAAGCCATTATTAATCATACTTTCTACAGTTTTATTCTTTCCGATTGCTGCAGTTATAAAATATCTCCCAGTGATAATTATTGCGAGCAGACTAGTATAAGAATCACCCTGATTAGTAGCGATATCTCTTACAAAAAGTATCATATTCTCTCCATCTCTCTCAATACGAGGAAGTTCATATGGATCAAGAACATCTTCTAGGTCAGAGATTTGTAATCCTGTTATCTGGGCAATGTATTCAAGATCATCATTAGTTGCTTTTTCAATATTAATCCAACAGCCGTCACGCAACTTATCAATCTTTTCCAATTTTCCTTTTTTAATATCTTTAAAAAATATTTCAATCATTTTATTTCGGTTATTTCGTAATTAGCAATTTTATCTTTATTTTCAAAGAAAGTCTTGCCTGTTTTTTACTAAAAATATCTATCTATGGTTAATTCTAATTCCTGGTTAGTATTATGTCAATTTAAAAAAAGAAGCTAAATAGCTTCTTTTATTTTACCCGCAAATACTTTTGCTTCGGCGATATCTTTTTCATTTGGTCTCCCCTTATTTAACCCTCCAATTAGTTTAAAGGGCCCAAAAGTATCAAAACCTGGACAATTATAATTTCCAATCAGAATTGCTTCTTTTTTATTTAATTCTTCTTTAATTTTCTTATCAAAATTATTGAAGAATGTTTTCTTATTTCCACTAGTAGAAAAGATAAAAACCTTTTTCCCATTTATTCCTTTCATTTTTCTAATCACATTAATTATAAAACCACTAAAATTAGACATATAAATACCCGAACCAAATCCAATTACATCGTATTGAGAAACATCAAAATTCTTCAATTCTGCTACTTTAACAATTTCGCTATCAAGCTCGCTAGCGATTACATTCGCTATTTTTTCAGTATTTTTATTATGAATTGAAATATAAATAATTAATGATTTCATATTTTTAGGATCTATAATATATTTCCATTTGGCAATTCTTACAGTCAAATTTTAAAAGAAATTTATAACCTTTTTCATTAACCAAGTAAAGAGGCTCCTTTAATTCTTTTATATTTTCTTTTAAGCACTTACCTAAATATCTTCTTAAGCAATGCTTGGTTGTCATTATTTTTTTTCCTTTTTTATCTTCTAGTATTTCAAAAGCAGGTTCAATATTTTTACAACCATGCCTTCTATAGAATTTCTCTGCCAAAGTATTAGATACATTATCTTCATAAGAAAGATTTTCCTTTATAAAAGAATTCTTAGTTGGAGTAATTTTATAAGTTTCTCTCTTATATGATTCATCTCTTTTTTTATCAAAGTTTTCCATTAACTCTCTTCGTAATGAATTCAAAAAAGACATTTTAAAAAATAGTGGTTTTTCAAGCAATATTTTTATATCCCTAGCCTCATAAATAGTATCTCCCAATTTAGACAATTGTGATTTAATATTTTGCAATGCAGCTTCTGTGTTTTCTGCGAGTACCTTTTCAATTTGTTTTTTAATTTCGGATACATTCCCTTCATCATCCCTCACAGAAATAATAACCCCATCGTCATATTCTTTGAATTCAATAGAAACTAGTACAACTCTCTTTATCGGATTGCTCTTTATCTGTTTTTCAAAAACAGTGTCCACGTTTCTATATACAGAAACACCTTCTTCTATTTGAGACATATCGTTGAGATAAATTTTTGGTCCAAAAATTTTTACTACGTTGCTACCCTGGAGATTTCCTTTCTTATCAAAAAAACATAATCCATCACCATTTGAAAGCTCAATTCCCTTTTCTAATATAAAATAATTTTTTGAAATAGTTTTTACCTTTCCAATCAATTTACCTCTTGATTTTGGTGAAACAGAAAGAATATCTTCTTTATTATTTTTAAAAAAGTAATCGGTAAAGCCACGATTGAAAGTTTTTTCGATATCTGGCTCCCAAGTTGAAATACATTCACCAACAGAACTTTTTTGATATTCATTGTTTCTCTTTATAATCCTATCTAACTTTCTTCTATAATAATATGTAGTATTAGAAACATAATATTCATCTTTCAATCGTCCTTCAATTTTAAAAGATGTTATACCCGCATCAATCATATTACCCAACTCTTGAGACAAATCAAGATCTTTTAAAGAAAGTAAAAATTTATTTTTTGCCAAAATTTTTCCTTCACTATCAACAAGAGAGTACGGCAATCTACACGGCTGAGAGCAATGCCCCCTATTTGCACTACGTTTAGCCACTGCTTCGCTAAAATAACATTGCCCACTCATTGAAACACATAATGCTCCATGAACAAAACTTTCTAGTTCTATTTTTGTGGATTCTCGTATTTTTTTTATTTGATCAACAGACAACTCTCTAGCCAAAATAATTCTCTGTATTCCTATTTTTTCAAAAAATTTTATTTTTTCTAAATCATAATTATTACACTGCGTGCTTGCAATTATCTTTATCGGAGGCAAATCCATTTCAAGAATTCCCATATCCTGAATTATGATTCCATCTGCTCCCAGTCTATAAACCTTTTCAATAATATCCTTTACTTCTTCAAGTTCATTATCAAAGACAATCGTGTTTATAGCGACATATACCTTAACACGAAACTTATGAGCGTATTCTATGAGATTTCCGATATCTCTAATTGAATTACTTGCAGCAGTTCTTGCTCCAAATTTTGGACCACCTATATATACTGCATCAGCTCCAGAATTTATAGCTATTATACCACATGCATAATCTTTCGCTGGGGATAGCAATTCTATTTTTTTTAAATTATTCATCTTATATTAACTTATTCTTTCTTAATGTTTGTCTCTGATAGGAGATTGCAAAGCGGTGAGCCTCATCTCTAACAGATATCAGTAAATCTTCGTTCTTTTTTACCCAATCAACAAAGTTTTTCTCATTTTCACCATATATAAACTCGTTTTTTTTCCTATCCTTTCCTTTTGCTATCCCAACTATTGGGATATTAATATCCATTGAGTGGATTAATCGTTTAACCGTATTTACTTGAGGTTTCCCTCCATCAATCAAGATTATATCTGGAAATTTCCATTCCTTATGGTTAAATCTTCTTACTATCACTTCGCGCAAACAATCAACATCACTTTGCCCTACTACCTCTTTTATTTTAAATTTTTTGTATTCACTCTTAGTAGAGGTCTTATTATTAAACACTACCATACTTCCTACCTTCGCATCAATTCCAAAATTAGAAATATCAAACCCCTCTATTCTTATATCACTTCCGCCTTCTTTTACATCAAAATCATTTAAAAAACTTTTATCAAGCAAAGCAATATCCCTTATTCTAGATAATGCTTTTATCTGATCTCTAATTTGTCTAGCATCTTCAAATCTTTCTTCGCTACTGTACTTTTTCATCTGTCTCTCCAAAGAATTAAGTAGTGTCTTTTTCTTTCCAGACAGAAAATATACCAATGGCTTTACAACTCTTTCTCTATATTCTACTTTTCCTATCTCCCCAGCACAAACTCCTAAGCAATGCCCTATCTGATAATCAAAACACGGTCTTTTTTGTTCTGGGTCACAACGCGAGACATAAAAAAGATTATGAAGTATCTTTAACATCTCTTTTGTTTTGATTGAGGGAAAAGGTCCAAATAAATATTTATATTCTTTTTTTGTGTTGTTTTCACTCTTTAAATTATGTTCCCGAATAACCTGTAAATGAGGAAATTCATCCCTTGTTAAAACTAGATAGTTCCAGCTCTTATCATCTTTTCCTTCAATGTTGTATTTTGGCTGATATTTTTTGATATAATTGGCTTCAAGAATTATAGCCTCAATTACAGAATCAGTTTCCACATATTTTATATTGTTAACATCCGAAATCATTATTTCAATAGGTCTCGGACTTTTCATTCCACTGAAATAGCTAGAAACTCTTTTTTTGAGTGAAGTCGCTTTTCCTACATAAACCAAATCCTTATCTTTGAAAAAAAGATATATACCAGAAACGTCAGGTATTCTTTTTATTTTGTCACGAATGGTCATTATTTTTTAATAACTCTTCTTAAGTATTTCCCAGTCCACGTATTTCTACTTATCATTTCTTCGGGTGTTCCCTCAGCCATTAATTGCCCCCCCATATCTCCTCCCTCGGGTCCCAAATCTATTATCCAATCAGCGCATTTTATAAAATCTAAGTTATGTTCAATTACAAGGACAGTATTTCCTTGAGAAACTAATCTTTGTAATAGCACAATAAGCTTTTTTATATCATCATAATGCAATCCTGTAGTTGGTTCATCTAAGAGATATAAAGTTTTAGTAGTTCCGTGTTTTGACAATTCACGACTTAACTTTATTCTTTGTGATTCACCTCCAGATAATGTTGTTGCTGGTTGCCCTAATGTTAGATACCCCAAACCTACCTCATTCAATATTTTTAATTTGTCATTGATAAAAGGAATGTCCTTAAAAAAAGTAGCAGCATCTTCTATTGTCATATCAAGAACTTCGGAGATATCCTTATCCTTATAATGAATAAATAATGTCTCCTTATTAAAACGCTTCCCCCGACAGACATCGCAAATAATTTCAACGTTTGGTAAAAAATGCATTTCAATTTCCAAACTTCCTTTTCCCTCGCAATGCTCACACCTTCCCCCAGGTTTATTAAAACTAAACCTACCTGCATCATACCCTCTCATTCGTGCCTCTGGAGTCATTGAAAAAATTTCCCTTATTTCATCAAAGATTTTTGTGTAAGTAGCGGGATTGGATCTTGGAGTTCTTCCAATTGGAGACTGATCTATTCTTATTACTTTATTAAGATAATCAACATTTTTTATTTCACTTACTTTTATATCTCTTTTTACATGATTTATTTTGCCAGTGACGTATTCATAAATAATATTGTTGAGCAATGTAGATTTTCCAGAACCCGATACTCCGGTCAAACAAATAAACCTCCCCAGAGGAATATCAACACTTATATTTTTGAGATTATTTTCATGAGCACCTATAACCTTTAACCGCATAGTATCATTATCAACTTTCCGTCTTTTTTCAGGAATTTCTATTTGCTCTTCTCCTCGTAAATATTTTCCAGTTAAAGATTTCTTAGAGCTTCCCTGACATTTACATCCCAAGGAATTTTTTTCATCCTTTAATGATAATAGATTATCAAGAATACCCGAATACATAATCTCACCACCATGTTTACCTGCCCTAGGACCAAAATCAACTAGCCAATCACTAGCAAGAATAGTATCTTCGTCATGCTCAACAACTATTATAGAATTTCCTACATCTCTTAAATTACATAATGTTTTCACAAGCATTTCATTATCTCTCTGATGCAAACCTATTGTAGGTTCATCCAAAACATATAATGCTCCGACAAGTTTTGTGCCTATCTGAGAAGCAAGACGTATTCTTTGTGATTCACCTCCAGACAATGTGCCAGCCATTCTATTCAGGTTTATGTAATGCAAACCAACATCAAGCATAAATTTCAATCTATTCTTAATCTCATTAAGAATTACTTCGGCAATTTCTTTTTGTTTTTTATCAAGCCTTGAGTCAATATTATGAAAAAAATTAATTGCACTATCTACATTCATTTCTGTTATTTCATATATATTTTTAGAGTCTATTTTTACACTCAAAGCATTATCATTTAATCTTTTACCCTTACATAAAGGACATGGTTTTGTACTAAAGATACTTTCCGTCCCTAGTCCATGGCACTCGGGACAAAATCCATATGGACTATTAAAACTAAATAATCTTGGCTCTATTTCGGGAAAACTAAAACCACATTTCGGGCATGAAAACTCCGTACTAAAAATCTGCTCTTGCTTATCTGGGTAAATAACAGTACATAAACTATTAGACATATCAATCGCATTTTCAACAGATTCGTTAAGACGAAACTCAAAATCAGAATCAACCTTAGAGTAGTATATTTTGTCTATAACTATTTCTATTGTATGTGCTTTATTTCTTTCCAGATCTACACGCTCTCTGAGACTTTTGATTTTTCCATCAATCCTAACTTCCAAATAACCAGACTCATATATATCTTGCAACATTTGAAAATATTCTCCTTTTCTTCCTCTAATAATCGGAGATAAAATCATCAATACTCCTTCCTTATTCTTTTCTTTTACTGAAGCAGTTATCTTATCTTTTATCTCATCAATAGCCATTTTTTCTATTTCTATCCTGCATTTTGGGCAATAAGGTTTTCCTATTCTAGCGTACAAAACCCTCAAATAATCATAAATTTCTGTAATAGTTGCCACTGTTGAACGAGGGTTCGTGCTATGTGTCTTTTGACTTATGGAAATTGCAGGAGAAAGTCCTTCAATTTCATCAACATTCGGCTTACTCATACCCCCCAAAAACTGCCTCGCATAAGAAGAAAGTGATTCAATATACCTTCTTTGACCCTCAGCAAAAATAGTATCAAAAGCCAAGCTGGATTTTCCAGACCCAGAAAGTCCAGTAAAAACAATCATTTTATTGCGAGGAATTTCTAGTGATACATTTTTTAGATTATGTTCTCTAGCTCCCTTTATTACTATTTTATCTTTCATTTATTTCTTTCTTAACTCTTTCTCTAGTTTATGTATTTCGTCTCTAAGTATCGCCGCTAATTCAAATTCTAATTCATCAGCAGCTTTTTTCATTTGTTGTTTTTTATCAATAATTATTTCCTTTAATGGTCTATTATCTCCAGCCATATCCATTCTTAATATTTCTTCGGTAAATCTTCTCTTTTTTGTCTTTCTCATCTCAAGACCGAATTCTTCAAGTATGTTTTTGATATTTTTCTCAATTGTTTTCGGAGTAATATTATTTTCTAAATTGTGCCTAATTTGGATTTCTCTTCTTCTATCTGTCTCTCTTACGGCTTTTTTTATAGAATCGGTAATATTATCAGCATAAAGTACCACCTTTCCATTAACGTTTCTAGCTGCTCTTCCTATTGTCTGAATAAGACTAGTTTCATTTCTTAAGAATCCTTCTTTGTCGGCATCTAATACTGCCACAAGAGAAACTTCTGGAATATCCAAGCCCTCCCTGAGTAAATTAACACCAACAATTACATCAATCTTGCCTCTTCTTAAATCTGTTATTATGTCTATTCTCTCTAGCGTTTTGATATCGCTATGCAGATATTTAACTTTTATTTTTTTCTTCTCTAAATAATCATTCAAATCTTCTGCCATTCTCTTGGTTAATGTAGTCACCAAAGTCCTTTCATTCTTTTTAACTTGCTCTTCAATTCGTATTATCAAATCATCTATCTGTGAAAGATTATCTTTGGTGGACACAATCGGTCTGATTATTACCTTTGGATCAACTAATCCAGTTGGTCTTACTATTTGCTCTACAATCTTTTCACTGTTTTCTATTTCAAAATCGCTTGGCGTTGCGGATACATAAATAATTTTCTTTGCTAATTCGCTAAATTCTTCATATTTTAAAGGTCTATTATCATATGCACTCGGTAATCTAAAACCATAATCAATAAGCGATTTTTTTCTAGCCTTGTCCCCATTATACATTGCTCTTATTTGAGGTAATGTGACGTGCGATTCATCTATCACTACCAAAAAATCATCCATACATTCACTAAAATAATCAATTAAAGTGTATGGAGGTTCTCCAGGTTTTCTACCATCAAAATGCATTGAGTAATTCTCAATTCCTTGACAATACCCCATATTCTCAATCATCTCAATATCGTATTTTACTCTTCGTTTTAATCTTTCGTATTCAAGAATTTTTCCCTCTTTATCAAAGAATTTTAGTCTACCCTCTAGCTCTTTTTTTATATCATCAATTGCTTTAGTTTTTACATTATCATTTATCATGTAATGCTTTGCTGGAAAAAGATTTATATTATTTATTTCTTCTAATACGTTTTTTCTTATCGGATCTATTATTTCTATCATATCTATTTTATCTGATATAACCATTCTATATATTATCTTTTGATTTACTGGCATTATTTCAAGTACTTGCCCATGCATCCTAAATGTACCAAATAGAAGATCGGCATTTGTTCTCTCAAATTGCATATCAATCAATTTTCTAGCCAATTCCTGTCTGTTTATCATTTGCCCTCTTTCAAGGACAAGAATAATATTTTTGTATGCTTCTGGAGAGCCTAGTCCGTATATACAAGAAACAGAAGCAACTATTATTACATCTTTTCTTGTCATTAAAGCTTGAGTACACGCATGTCTTAACCTATCAATCTCTTCATTAATCTGAGCCTCTTTCTCTATATAAGTATCCGTATTAGCCATATATGTCTCTGGCTGATAATAATCATAATAACTCACAAAATATTCCACAGCATTCTGAGGAAAAAATTCACGAAATTCGTTGCATAATTGAGCTGCCAGAGTTTTATTATGCGAAACCACCAGAGTTGGCTTCTGGATACGTTGTATGACGTTGGCGATAGTAAATGTCTTTCCTGAACCAGTGACACCAAGTAATGTTTGTTTATTCAATCCCTTTTCATATCCGAGAGCCAAAGCATCAATTGCCTTAGGCTGATCACCTTGTGGCATCATTTTTGCCTGAAGTGCAAATTTCATATTGAGTCTAAATAGTAGCACTTTTTCTCATTTTTTCAACCCTCTCAAATAACTAATTAGAACCTCTGTTTTACTTTTAATTTCTTACGACTTCGCTTTGATATCCGTTTTTGTTATATCCTTCGGCACGTTAAAATTTTACTAAACTAAAACTTAATAATATTTATTCTCCACCTTTTGTTCTGACTGAGAACAAACAGACAAATTCTTAGCAAAGAATTTGTGCTGGAGAAATGAATATTATTAAGTGACAAGACTAAGGATTTTACACGAATCGTTTACTGTCCATAATATGTAAAGATTGCGAAGCAATCAACCTCTTTCCCTTCTCCTCTTCCTCTCGGCACGTTAAAATTTCATAAGGGTAATTTGTTTTGATGTTTCTTTTCCTTTGCCTTTTGCTCTGACTGAGAGCAAACCAGTCAAATTTCTAGCAAGAAATTTGTGTCAAAGAAAAAGATAATATCAAAATACAAATTACAAACATACCTAAATTTTACACAAACCGTTTATTGTCCCACCATGCATACCCCTTGTCTTGGAATATAATGAGAATTAAATCTTCTTTCTTTTATTGTTCCATCGCTATACTTAACTTTGTAATCAAAATAAGCATCGGCACCAGAATAAGGGGTATAGCTACAGCTAACCTTCCCCTTTGGAAGACTAGTAGTTGGAACCATTTTTGCTGAGCCAGGTTTTATTACATTATAAACAACTGATTTTCCTTTCGTAATTACTCTGCCATCATTAGTCCCCCATAATTGTATAATCAAATTTGAATCAACAACTTTTGATTGAATTAAAACATAATTATCAGTATCGTTTATAAAACGTAAATCTGGTTTTGGATCATATACTGAAGCATCGGTTCCAGCAGGATAATAATATGGCATATTGTATGAATGGTTTTGTCTCATTGTTATTGGCAGACCAGAATCCAAAATAGCCCTAAACAAAGTGGTACTCAAATGACAGACCCCTCCACCATATTCCGCATGTGTACTTCCCCCATTTATTACGATTTCCTTCTCATATCCGTTAGTTCCGTCAATAGGCGAAAGATTTTTAATTGCCGAAAATTCCTCGTTAGGTCTTATTAATATCCCATTAATCGCATTTGATGCATTAGTTATATTTTTTTGTCTTTTTACTGAAGATCCAGCAAATGACAACGAACTTTGTCCAATAATTTCCCTAATCCCAAAATTATTACCATCATTGTCGGTGATGCTACTTGGAATAATTTTTTTTGTTAAGACCGTTAAATATTTTGTATCCTCTATTGGTAAACGAACTAAAATATCACTCATGGCATTTATATCAATTTCTAATCCATCTTCTCCGGGTATAAAATTAACAACTCTTCCATTCTCAATAGAAAACTTAGGCATCTTTGCCGGTATATCAACGCTTTTTGAAAGATTAGTTGTAAGATATTCGGATATCTTATTTTTACCCAAAGTAATATTTAATTTACCTTCTTCCTTATCTAAAGATAACCATTTTATCAAGTCTTCTTTTTCAATACTCCACTCTTTTCCTTCATGGCTCAAAACTATTGGGGCTAAATCCAATAAAATATTTACTGCTTTAATGTTTTTTAGGCAATCGTCTTTTGTAATTACTGCAAGACTAGGCTCAGAAACTAATTGAATACTTGAAAAATCAAACCTGCTTAAATTAAATTCTAATAAAGAAATTGTTTTGTCATAGTCAATTTTTTTACCATTACTCTCTGGCTCAATTTCTATATTTCCAAGATTATCAAGATAATAAAAAGCATCACTTGATTCATAAGGATAGAAATTTTTTCCTAAATAAGCTGCTATTTTTTTTCTATCTACATTTACGATAAAATCGGTTAATATGTATCTTTTAAACATTAATTCTAAACGATCTTTAAAATCAATCACAATATTACCACTTCTACCAATTAGATAAGCCTTATCAATAGTTTTATCAATTTCAAAATTTATCAAAACCTCTGCTGCTTCGCCATCAGATGACGAATTTACTGGATAGATAATCACATTACTTGCGTTATGATAAATATTTATTCCAGTTCCATTAACTGGAGTAATTTTGTTAGAAACTAATTGTTTAGCTTCAAGTAATGTCTTTCCTCCAATATCAATACCAGCCACATAAATATTTGGATACACTTTTCCATCATATGTCTGATTAAAATATAAATAAAAAACTAATCCAAAACTAAAGATTATTATAAATAAAAATAAACCATAAAAAATATTAATATTTTTCTTCTTTTTTTTAGATGGCATATATATTATATTAACAAAAAAAATTACTCAACTCAAATAAAATAAAAAATCTCCTTACAGGAGATTTTCCTTTTCAAGTATTTAGAATTCTTCACACTTCCTTTCATAAAAACTTCTTTCATGATCGCAAGATGGACATTTCATCGGTGGTTCAAATCCTATGTGTTGATATCCACACTCACGACAAACCCAAGTTATTTCTTCGTCTTTTTTAAAATACGTTCCTGCTTCAAGCTGTGTTAAAATCTTTTTATATCTTTCTTCGTGGTGCTCCTCAGCTTTCGCGATTGATCTTAACCTAATTGCTATTTCGGTTAAACCTTCAGAATCTGCAATATTTGCAAACTCAGGATACATTGAAGTATATTCATAATTTTCTCCCGCAATAGCTGCCTTAAGATTATCAATAGTTGTTCCATATACAGTGGGGACATCTGCTTCAACCTGAAGAGCTATTCCTGTTTCCCCAGCCCTAGTCTGAAGCTCAACAATTAGTTTCATTAACCAATGAGCGTGCTCTTTTTCTTGATCGGCAGTTAAGGTAAAGATTTCAGCAATTTTTTCATACCCATCCTTTCTTGCTGCCTTAGCATAAAAAGTATATCTATTTCTTGCTTGGCTTTCACCAGTAAACGCCTTTGCCAAATTTTGTAGTGTATTTTTCATTTTTTTAAAATTACTTATTACAGCTTTAATATAACATAATTTTCACACCAACAAAAATCAAAAAAGCT
Organism: bacterium; assembly: GCA_023228085.1. GTDB lineage: Bacteria > Patescibacteriota > Minisyncoccia > Minisyncoccales > Minisyncoccaceae > Minisyncoccus. Next base: position 253,490 of record JALOBW010000001.1, on the reverse strand, counting down.
CGCGAAAGCAAGCTACCATTTTCAACTCTTTCGCCCTTTGGCATGTTCAAATTTTTAGACAGGTAATTTGTTTTGATGTTTCTTTTTCTTTGCCTTTTGCTTTGACTGAAAGCAAATCAGTCAAATTTCTAGCAAGAAATTTGTGTCAAAGAAAAAGATAATATCAAAATACAAATTACAAACATATCTAAATTTGACACAATTCTATTTCTTCTATTCTTTTCTAATTGCTTCAATAGGATTTAAATTAGAAGCTTTTTTTGCAGGATAAACTCCAAAGAATAATCCAACCACTCCAGAAAAAACAAAGGAAAATATAAAAGTCCACAAAGGAATATCTGGTGACCAAGAAAAACCAAATATTACTGCTAAATAATATATTAAGTAGCTTATACTAGTTCCAATTATTATACCAAGCACACCTCCCATAAAAGTTAATAATAGCGCTTCCGCAATAAATTGCCACAATATATCTTTCTTTTCCGCACCAATAGACATTCTTAATCCTATTTCAAATGTTCTTTCAACGACCGTCACATACATAATATTTGTAATTCCCACTCCAGCAACAACAAGAGAGATTCCTATTAAGGCTATAAGTAAAAATGTTATACCAGACAATATACTATCTACCATTTTTCTAGCTTCCTCCATGGTCATCACCTCAAAATCATCTTTCCCTTCCCCTTCAATTTCATGTCTATCTCTCATTAATGATAATATCTCCTCTTTAGTCTCATTTATTTTTGAAGCGTTTTTTACTAATGCCATTACTCCCATCACATAATCAGTTCCTAGTATCTTTTTTTGAACTACCATAGATGGAATGTATACCATTTTGTCCATATCAATTCCAAATCCACCACCTTTTGCCTTCATAACCCCCACCACTTCAAATGGTTTGCCCTTAATATATACTTTTTGCCCAACAGCTTCAGCATCACCAAATAATTTTTCTTTTATCTTTTTTCCAAGTACAATAACCGATGAAAGAGAATATTCTTGATCAACTGTGTAAAAACCACCTTCCTCAAAATCCATTTTCTCAATCTCTCCAGCCTCAGATCCATAGCCAAAAATTATAACTGTATCCTTTTCGCTATCATACTTTATTGATGCCTGAGCAGTCACATAACTATAAACTTGTTCTACATTATAGACCCTTCTTATGGCCTCAACGTCGGAGTTTTTAAAAGTAGTAATATTAACACTTACATCATTCTTATTACCAGGAACTCTTACTTCTACATTTATTGAATTGGGACTATATATATCAAGTTGTCCCGTCACACTTTTTTTAAAATTCTCACTAGCTGCAATCATAACCACTAAAGAGGCAATCCCTATCGCCATAGCAAAAACAGTCAAAAAAGTTCTTAGTTTTTGTTTTTTTTGATTATTAAAAGCTATTTCAAAATATTTTAATGGATTACTCATATCTTAATGCTTCAATTGGATCAAGCTTGCTAGCTCTAAAAGCTGGCAATATTCCAAAAATTATCCCTATAAATATAGAAACCATAGAACCAAGTAAAATCCCGTCATACGAAATAACAAAAGTCCAACTATAGCCCAATGCCACTATTATCTGGGCAGCAATAAATGAAATTAATATACCCAGTAATATTCCAATCACACCACTAATAAAAGTTATTGTTATGGTTTCAAGTAAGAATTGCCAAACAATATCCATGCTCGTAGCACCAAGTGCTTTTCGTAAGCCTATTTCTTTTATTCTTTCCTGTATTATAGCAAGCATAATATTCATTATTCCAAAACCTCCTACAATTAAAGAAATAGCTGAAACAGCAACCAAGAAAAATTTTAACATATCTGTGACACTTGAGATTACCTCAAGGGCTTGCGCAACTGATCTTACTGAAAAATCATCCTTCTCTCCACTATCAATATTATGATTATCCCTAAGAATTCCGACTATTTCTTCTCTAACTATGTCTATATTTTCGGTTTTATCCACTCTCAATCTAGAAAAATCAATATAATTTATTCCGAGTAAAATATTTTGAGCAGTCTTTAGTGGTACAAATATTTGACTATCTTGATCTTGTATGAAATTACCTCCTTTTGATTTTAAAACACCTATAATTGTAAAATTAGATTTTTTTATTTTTATTTTTTGCCCTAGAGGATTATCATCTCCAAATAATTCATCAGCCACCTTACTTCCTAATACTACTACTGCCAAATTTGAATCAACTTCTCCCGAATCAAAAAATCTTCCTTTTTCTAATTCACTGTTTTCTATCTCGGGATAATTAGCAGTAGTTCCATAAAAAGTCACTCCCAAGCTTTTATCATTCCTACTTAAAACATCGCTTCCTTTAACATACATTGAGACTCCCTCAATATGAGGATTGTGTAGATTAATAATATCTTCTATGTCTTTATTCTTTAAGCTTGTTGTTATTATTCCAAATGCCGAAGCTGGGGCTCCCGAATCATCAGAACTTCCAGGTAAAATAGCTATCAGATTAGAGCCATAACTTTTTATTTGTCCTAATATAAATTCTTGAGCGCTTGCCCCCAAAGACATTACTATTATAACTGCCATAATTCCTATTACAATTCCGAGCATAGTCAAAAACGATTGCATCTTATTCTTGGCAATCATTTTTATTGAAGCAATTATGGAATCACGAAAGACCATATTATTTTATTAGTTCCTCATTCTCAGAAGCAATTTGTCTTTTTATTACCGAAGAATCATCGGTAATTACTCCATCTTTTATTGTAATTATTCTACTTGCGTACTCGGCAGTAATTTTTTCGTGAGTGACAAGAATTATTGTGTTTCCCTGATTATTCAAATCTTGTAATATTTTCATTACTTGGAATCCAGATTTAGAATCAAGGTTTCCAGTTGGCTCATCAGCAAAGATTACCTCGGGATTATTAACTAAGGCTCTAGCAATAGCCACTCTTTGCTTTTCCCCTCCAGAGATATTATTCGGGAGGTATTCCAATCTATGCGAAAGTCCCATTTGATCAAGTATCTCTTTGGCTCTCTCCTCTTTGTCACCCTTAAATGCTTTTGAATAAACTAGGGGAAGCATTACATTTTCAAGAACAGTCATTCTGTTTAAAAGATTGAAGGACTGAAAGACAAAACCCACCTTTTGATTCCTCATTCTTGCAAGCTCGGTATCGGAAAGATCACTCACATCATTACCTTCAAAAATATACTTTCCAGAGCTTGGCTTATCAAGAAAACCTAAGATATGCATTAGAGTAGATTTACCAGAACCACTTGGTCCCATAATAGAAACAAATTCTCCTTTTGGAATATCAAAGTCAATATCTCTTAATACATGAGTCACCATATCACCATCCTTAAAATCTTTTTTTAGATTTTTTACCGAAATCAACATAGATATTATTTATTAGTCTTCAAAATCACATCTTCGCCCTCTTCTAATCCCGATAATATTTCCAATAATCCTCCGTCGCCTTTTATACCAATTTCAACATCTTTTTCTACTGCTTGCCCATTAACTAAAACTTTTACATACTTTCTTCCAACTTTAGTATCGGTTAATAAGGCACGACTAGGAATACGAATTGCACTTTCCTTCTTATCGGTATTTATGAGCACATTTGCAGTCATTCCCGGTTTTACTCGTTCATCATTCTCATCAAGACTTACCTTAACCTTATAATAAACCACATCCTGAATATCGGTTGAATTGGGTTCAATACTTATAATCTTACCTTTAAATTTTATGTCATTTCCAAGTGCATCAAATGTTATTTGAGCTTCATCTAACACTGCTATTTTCACCACGTCAGTTTCAGGGATATCAATCTTTATTTCATAATGTGGTGAAATTAATTCTATTGCCCCATCACTCATACCAACTAATTCTCCAATCCTCTTATTAACTTTTGAAACTATCCCAGAGATAGGAGCATAAAGAAAAGCTTTTGCTCTACTAGCTTTTGCTTGACTCAAGGCAGCTTCATAGTAAGCAATATCAACTTCTCTAGGGGTCGCCTTTACTGATTTCAAATTTGCTTCTTGAACATCAAGACTAGCTTTTGCAGATTCTATCGCCGATTCGGCATTATTCTTATCTCGTTCGTTCTGAATCTTGAGCGAGCTTATTTCACCCTGCAATGTCACTATTGCTGTTTTTGATGAACTTATTATTGATTTTTGAGAATCTAAACTAGATCTTACACTATCAGGAATATTAGTTTTATATGATCCGTTATCACACATTGCCCTTATTTCATTCAAACCATCGTATACAGCATCAAGAGAAGATTCAACATCAATAATTGCTGTATCAATAGTATCTCTATTTCCTGCCTTAGCTTTATCAAGGGAGGATTTTGCAGTATTCATTGCAGTACTTATCTTATAACTTACCACTCCCTGAACTGCTAATCCTTGTTGATCAGATCCATTAAAATAATTATCTTTTATTGATGTCACTGATGTAAAAACATTATATATCTTTAGATAAGAATCATTTAATGACGTTAAGGCAAAGCTATACTTTGAATTCATATTGGACTCTCCTAACGAAATAGTATCATTAAGAGACGATTGAGCTTTTTCATAGGCAATCCTTGCGGAATCAACCTGCCTTTGAGCAATATCTATTTGTTCGGTTGTTGAGCCTGCTAATTTTTGGTTTAACGATGCTTGTGCCTGAGCCACAGCTGCATCTAAATCAGCAGATGAAATACTTGCAAGTAATTGACCAGATACTATCTTATTGCCTTCTTTTACATTAATTCTATTTATATTTCCACCCATTTGAAAATTAAGTAAAACCCTATCAGCAGATTCTATTTTTCCCGTTGCATCTACGGTTTGTTCAATTAATCCTCTTTCAACCTTAGCGGTCTCATAAGTTGGGGCTTTTTCCCCTTTTGGGATAATAATAACTATTAGAATAATGATTACTATTAATGAAACTACCCAAAATAGCTTTGATTTGAATATTTTGCCTTTTGTTTTCATATTTTGCAGTTTAATTATCTTGAAGATATTTTAGCATTTTTTTTGATACTACTAGCAATAACTCAAAAAATCAATAAAAAAAACACCCCCCTTAAAGAGGGTGTTTAAATTTATAAGATCTGTCCTTTGGCTATTAAGGCTTGTAATAAAGTTATTAATAGTCTTAATAATTCATCCCTTGTCATTTTAGAATAATCACTATTTGTTGAAGTCGTACACTTTCCCTGATAACTTACCTCCGTATTAGCTTTGTTTGCATAACATTCATTATTGTATGTTTTTCCATCTTTACCACAAACATAATTTAAAATATCATCACATCCTTGATTCTCGCTAAGAAGAAGATTATATACCTTTTTCTCAGCTGGCTCTACACTTTCCCATGGTCTAGAATATATAAATGTTAATTTTGTACTTCCGCTGGCTAATACCTTAAACTTGAAAGAAGCTTCGCTTCCACATCCAACTAAATTTTGAGTACAACTACTTATTGCTGTCTTCTCTTCAAAATTTAACAATGTCTTATCGTATTCATAGGTCCAACTATATCCCGTTGTTTGATTTTCCTTTAATTTTATAATTAAGTAATCACCAATATTAGCATTGCATTGATTTTCACTTTCGCAAACAACAGTTTTTTTACAAATACCAGAATAATTAACTTCTGTATTAGCGGCTTCAGCCATACATTTATTGCTGTATGTCTTTCCATCTTTTCCACATACAGGAATGTATTCTTTTGTACATTTTGCCTTGCACTCCCCACTATAAACTACTTCTACATTACTTGCACCAGCCATACATTTATTACTGTATGTCTTTCCATCTTTTCCACATACGGGAGCATACTCCATAGTACAAACCACAGGATCTTTAATCACATTTTCGGATCCCTTAATAATTTTTATAACATTAGCCGAACAATATCTTTTACTTGAATCTACTTGACAAACCCTATAATAACTCACTCCTTGAGGCACCTTTTCGTCAGTATATGACAATTTGTTTAAATCAGTTGAATAAAATATATAACCATCATCTGGATATACGGGATTGCTATTGCTTTGTGATCTTACTACTTTATAATAAGAAAAATTACCACCTTTTGTGTACGTAGACCATTCAATATTAACATTCCCAGAATTATTAAGTGCAGCACTTACTTTTATGTCATCTAAATAAACCAAATCACTTGAACTATTTGTAGATGATGAACCTACCGCAGATACAGGAGAAATTACTATAAATGACAATAGAACTAGTAAAAATAATAATTTTTTCATAACTTTGGATTAATTTATAATTTATTTTTGAACTATTCTCTCATAATCCTCAATCATTTTAAATTGGGGATCATTAATTAAAAGAGTTAACTTTTTACCATCAGGAGAGATTAAATAGTTGTTTACAAAATTATTTTTCCCCTCTTTGCATCCATCTTCTTCTACGCTCATTATCATCTTACTATCGTTGATTGATAATGAACCAGAGATAGAACAATTTGTTGTTTTAACAAAACTATCCTCGTTTATTTCTAATACAGCTTCGGAAAAATTTTCTGGAATTCCATTTATTAACATAGATACTCTTTTCCATTTCCCAATATATTTTTTATCTGCAGGAACATTTAATTCTGTATTACTTCTTTGTTCTTTTTCTATAGACTCTCCAAAAATAGGATTATCTCTCTTTGTCTTTGCTATCATATCAAGTTGTTGTTGCAACGATATATTCCTCTGTTTTTCTTCCTCAACTTTATTATTCTCAATTTTTATTACTATTAAAATCAAGGCTGCAGCAATTACGACTACTAAAAACAAAATTATATATAAAAATTTTACTTCATCTTTTTTCATACTGATATATTACCATAAAAAATACCAAAAACATATAGAATAAAAACTTCTTGAGTCTCTATTTTATCTCAAAGTAAAAAGATGAAGTGTGACCATACTCATTCGGATTATCATAATTCTTAATAACCGTCGGCAAACCAAGATACCTTCCTGGTATAAGGGCTTTAACATAATAATCAAATTCATAAACTCCAGCGTCTATATTTCTTTTATAAATCATCGCCCTGTCGTTTTTAATTTCTTTGTATTCAGGATACAAAAAATTATTTTTTACTTGTTTTTCAATTGAACGAAGTAATTTTTGATCAGCGATTAAATCCATATCTAAGATTTCCATTCCAGCAGGTATAAAATCTTCTATCATAACCGAATTTTTGTTTTCCGGTACTACAATCTCTAAATGGGCTCTTAAAACATCACCTGTCTGGGCAGAATTTAATTCTCGGGAATTACTTTCATAATTTAATGGATAAAACGATTTTTTAATTGTAAAACCATTATCACCAGAATTAACTATGTTATCAAAGCTATAATTCAGAGAAATATCATAATAAAATTTATCTTTAAACAACGGTCTATGATTTGATTTATCAATATCAATTAAATTCATTGCACCGATACTCATATCACCAATACTTATTTTTTTGTTTAATTGATCAAACACTTTTGTAGAATTAAATTGATAATTATCAAAATCATTTCCATTTAATTTTATGGCAGTATAATACTCAGCATTTGTTTCTTTTTTCCAATTTATGTAGTCAATTAAGGTATCCATCACAATTTCAGTGTTTTGAACCGAACCCCAAGAACCATCATTAGTCCTGCTATTTAAAATCCATTTTATTAATCCATCAACATCCTTATCTCTTTTTCCAGATACAATAGACTTTAGATATGTTGCAGTGTTAATCACTTGATTATTATTTTTTGAATTATCTCCTAAATAAATTCCCCTTGCGTCAGAAATAACTTTTTTATCCAGCAAATCGTTAATTTTTCCGCTTAGTCCCCATCCATAATTACCACTATTAGTTAATACTCCCAGCTTAGCTAACGAATTAATACTTAACTTATCGGTACTGTTTTTTACTAAATTGGAAACATGATTTTTAATACTTCCGTCATTCAAGAATTTTTTAGTTGAAAGTAGTGCATAAACAGCAGAAACTTTTTCATCCTCAGTTGAGTCACCAGCATCTAAAATCTTTTTAACGTATTCGTATAGTTTTATAAATCTTTGGTCTTCATCTTCTATTATTCCCGCATTCTCTAATTCAGCAAAAGCTTCTAATACCCTACAAGAAATAGTATTATCCGAATTATCATCTCCAAATAGACTAAACCCTCCATCACCACTTTGCATTCTAGAAAAATTCACTAATCCGTCCTCAATTATTTTTTCCATATTGCTTTCCCTACCATCGTAAGTAAACCCACTGAGATTAAATTTATTATATGGATTATCAATTTCAAAAACTCTCTTAATTTTACTGAACAATTTTAATGAGGCTGATATACTATTTGCATCTTTATACGGAGACTTTATAAAGCTATTTAATCCATCTGTGAAAAAAATTGACAAATTAGTTCCACCCCTAATAGAAAGACTTCCTCCGTCCTTTAGAACATTTTTAGGAATAAAAACTGCTTCACTTATTTTATTTTCATTTGAATAATTAGATGTTCTAGAAATGAGATACGTAGTATCTGATAAAACCATCAAATTCTGCTCTATTTTTTCATCAATATTGTCTCCTTTTATATCTATGGAAAAATTGTGAAAATCTTTAAAATAATTCTTAGGGGCTGATACAGAAAAGTAAACAGATTGTGAATCATCTTTCTCAACATTTAAAACCACTTCTTTTTCGTTTCCTGTAAATAATAAAGTATCACTAGTAAAAGAAACCTTTACACTTTTTTTATTTTTTGATTGATTAGAAATTCTAGCTCCAACATAAAACGTGTCTCCAGGAATAATAAATTTTGGTTTAAGTGGAATCGCTGTTAACTCTTTTTCGGTATTAAAATTCAGATAAGCTACTCCGATTTTTGATCCACTTGTTATGGCAACTGCTTCAGCTTTCCAGTAAGCTAAAACATCTGGCAATTCAAAAACTATATCTGCTCGCCCATCATTGCCAGTTTTAATATTTCCTTTCCAATAAACCACATCGCTATAACTATTTTGTAAAAATGGGACATTATGTTCAAGATTATTTGCAACTGATTTTTCACTTTTATTTTGCTCTTTACTTATTACATTCCTTATGTTTGATGAAGTTGATACCGTTAAGGGAAATTCGCTATAAAAAAACGCAAAGGGATCCTTTTGAGGATCATTCAAAGTCAAAGCATTAGAGCCCACGACAGATAACGAAAAATTAGAAGATACACCTCCACCAGCTTTAGCTGTAAAAACTCTTAACCTCACAGTCTCGCCTGGTCCATAAGATTTTTTGTCGGGAGTTAAACTTACGCTAAGTTTATTCTCATCGCTTTCTATGTTGAAACTTTTCATAGCAAAGTTAACAGTAGGGGTTGAAGTTTGTAATAAAACCGAAACATAAACATTAGGAGCATAAAAACTTTGAGCTTTAAATTTGTAGTTATAAAAACCACCCACAACATCAACTATCTTGTAGTCAAAAATTTTTCCTCTTTCTAGGGTAATAAGTGCTTTTCCTTTCATGTAAGGAGATTCAATTATTACTTCTCCAGATTCACCCTCTCTTAATCTATCCTTATTGGTTTTAAGATTTAGTGCGAAATCATCTTTTATCTGGATTCCAATATTGTCCTCATCACCATAAACATAAAAAACTGATTTGGTATATATTTTGTTGTTCTTAGAATCAGTTCCAACTAAAAGAATTTCATATTCTCCTTCGGATGAAATCTTTTGAGAGTTAGAATAATACTCTCCCTTAATACCAACAGATATGCTTAATTTTTTAACATTTGTAATTTCTTTTTCCCAGTTATTCCCCGATCTTATCCAATCAATTTTATTTATCAAAACATCTATGTTTTTTAACTGACGAGCCTTACCATTAATATCCACGGACAAAACTCTAATACCTACAGGACTGTCCTTAGAAATAAAATAAGAATTCAGTGCCACACCTAAGTAGGACTCACCTGAGTGAAAAATTACTGTCTTTTTTTGTGAAATACTCTGACCAAATGAATCTTTAATAATAATATCAAAAGTTAGTATTTTGCTTTGTTTATCTTCTCCAAAAAACTTATCAAGATCAATTTGTTTTTTAATCACAACTTTTCCATTTGAATCTAGTTTTACAGTATCTTTGAATAAAAACTTATCACTAAAATCATCGTTAATGTAATTAAAATTATAATCTCCAGTAGATCTATCAAAATAATAATTCTTTGCAGATACTGTATAATCAACTATTCCATTTTCAACAGGAACGCCGAAATAGTAATTAGCGTCAATATTCATTGATAATACATCTTTAGAAATATACTCTTCTTTATCTGTTTTTACTTCTGCTATAAGATTATTTTTACCCCCTTGCAAAACAGAAAAGTATCCACAATTATAATCGGTAGCACAAATTGAATACAAACCTAAAGAAGCTTCTTCTGTAAGGTTTATTGAGCTTATAAATATTCCGGAGTCATCTAGTTTTATTTCTTGTTCCGATATTTTTACTCCCTTTGAATTCAAAACATAAACATTTGCCTTTTGACCTAAAACTTCATATTTTCCGTCATATCCAGTTCGCAGCAAACCTTTTATATTTACTGTCTCTCCAGGTAAGTAGTTTGACTTGTCCGTATAAATATATGACTTCTTAATTGAAAAAGCATTTCCTGCAAGATTTATTGAATCTCCATTAAAACCTACTATAGTACTGTCGCTACCATTTTCAACTACTGCTACTTCCATATTCTTAACTGGACTAATTAGAGAAACGCCTTCATTATTGGTGTCTCCCTCTATAATCTTTCCATTACTATAAAGTTTCACTTTTGCGTTAGATATTGGATTTTGAGTTTTTACATCAGTCACCCAATAAATGTTTTTCAAATCCTTTAAGAAGTCTTGGTCTTCATTGGAGGAATTAATATCCGTTCTCTTTTCTGCTACAGCAAGATTAGTGATAGTTAGATAGGAATAAATTCCCTTGGCGTTATTGTAATTACTATTAGATACTTTTATTACATAATTACCAATGGGGTCATTAAAATACTTTTTAATATCAATATTAAAATAATTATTTATCCAATATTTTTCTCCAAGCTTAATATTACTATTAACAACTTTAAGACAATCAATTTCGTTATTTTCTATATAATGGTTATCTCCGTCTTTACCTCTTTTATTTAAATCGGAATAAAAACTATAACCATCGGTTTTTTTACATATTTTTATGTCTACATTATCAATATTTTGCGAAGAAAACGAAAGGACCGTTTTTTCAGGTAATGTCACTACATATTGTTTTTGCATTGAAGCAATGGACATATAACCACTTTCCATTTTTGAAGTTCTTAATCTTTCTACTTTTGTTTTCCTTTGCCCAAAAATATCCTCAAAATTAAGCTTAAGCTCATAATCTTTTTCTGGCATAAAACCTACATCTATAATTGTAGTGAAACTATTTTTAGGACAATAACTATCACCATCAGAACTTTGAAGCCATGATTGATTCCATGAAAATATTTCATAATCAAAATTCGCATTAATAAAATCTCCGTATTGGTTTTTTTCTGGAACTAATAATGGGCTGGTAGAACAAATAGCTAACACTGACAAATTACTTCCTCGCACAACTTTTCCTAAATTAAAATCCAAATAATCATATACCTTCAAAGTCTTTTTAATCGGCTCTTTGTTTATAAGACGACCATCAACGCTATATATTTCTTCCAGTGAAATTTCAATTTTTTGATTGGGATTAAGATTATTTTCAGAAAAGTAAATTAAAATATTCTTTTTGTCGGGAATTTTAATGCAACCAGAATCATAGATACTTAACTCATCGTTATTACACTTTTGTCCATACTTAACATCAACAATTTTACCTGACGAGTTTATCTTTACTCTTGAGGCGTCAATTTCTTCATAAAACTTTATTGATAAAGCCCCTGATGGATCAAAAAAATCAAGACTTGTTTCGCTAGTTTTTTGTGAAACACTACTCCAGGTATTAACAATATCTCCAGATGTTATCGCTATAGTCTTTTTGCCTTCATTATAAATATTTCCATGCAACGGATAAATCTTATTTATTTCAAGGGTATATTTAGAATTCAATGCCCATAAATAATTATTTGAATTCGCTTTATTATATATTTCAATTACTGATTTATTCTTTTTTGAACTATTATCGGTAATGATATTACCCAAAGAAGGAGTACTGATTTCATTAGAGACATTAATTGGATTTATAGATTTTATTGTTGAAGAGATAAAGTCAGTTAAAGCTTTTAGTCCATAGTCAGCCATTGATGTTTTATCTCGCTCTTCATCGCTATACACTTCTAAGACTTCTTCATCTTGATAGTCAGAAATTACATCATCACCTTCACTTTTTGCATATTGAGCATAAAACTCTAATTCTTTATTTTCTGAATCATAAAGCCTTGTTTCTTTAATTATTTTTTCAAGATTTACTGGTTGATTAAAATATATCCTTATCGGCTCATTATAGATAACTTTCTTTTCTTCCTTTGGTGAATCATTGAGATATCTTACATTTCTCGTCTTAAAACTAAAATCAGCCTCTGGCACATTTACGCCGTCTATTGAAACAAATCCTTTTTTGATTTTTACTTTGTAATCAGTTGACGGAATTAATTTATTCTTTGGCACAAGCTGTAATGTAGTATCGCTCAGCCAAGTAAAATCACCCTCAACCTTTGGATATATTTCAACTGGAACAGTGCTAGACAGCTGTCCCACTTTAGAAGGATCTATCATCTGCCTATTAAAGACAATTGTAATCTTTGAGCTTTCATCCGCTTCAAGTTTATCATCAGGAAAAACAGCAATCGTTTTAGGATTATCAACCGCTAAAAAATCAACTCCTATTTTTTTACCATCATCAAAACTAAGTAAAACTTCATAATACTTATTGGTTTCTAAGTCATATTTAGGTTTGAAATAGAAAAACTGATTTTGATTATTATCGGCAAAAACAAGTGGAAATAAACTGGTATATCTATTTATCCAATCCCCCTCTAATTTAGGCTCAAAAGAAATTCTTTCTTCAATATTTTTTACATTAATATCAATGGGTAAGGAAATTTTAATTGCAGCTGACTTGGAAACTTTCTCGGGAACTAATCTATATTGGGCACTTATATTGCCTTTTTGAAAATCTACATAAGACAAAACAAAAAATAAAAGAAACGCAATTAATCCTAAGGCAAAAATAAATCCAATTTTTTTGGGTGTCCAAAAATAGGTTATTTCTTGCCATAATAGATTTTGACTTAAACCTTCTTTTATTTGATCTAAATAAAAAGAAATTCTTTCGCGAGGATCAGAAGACTTAGCCTTTTCTTGAATGCCAAGATAATCTCTTAAAGAGTCTGTATTCAAAACAGATTTTTCTTGGTTATCTGGAGAAAGATTAGTATTGCTATCATCCTTGTCTGATATAACCGATATATCAAATTTTTCTTTTTTTGGGGTTTCGTCCATAGCCTTATTTAAAAGTATTTGCTATTATTATATCTAATTTTCAGCTTAAATACAAAACAAAAGCTCCTTTTAAAGGAGCTTGTGATTTTAAAATTTACCAGTCGTTATAAAGTAAAATACTTTAGGAGAAAATAAGAACGATGCTACTCCCAGTAGTATAGAAATTATTAATGCCTTCTTATAATCTATACGCAAAGTATTATAAAGCACTACCGATTCCGTTAATACACCAAGTGTCTGAAGTATGTATAAATAATAAGGAACGTTTGTAGCCACAAAAAGTGGAAAAACAAAAAACACATACGACAATCTCATCAAAGTACCAATCGTTCCAGAGAATATTACGTGGTCAGTTTCATAGCCCCACTTCATTATAAATTTACTTATTATAAAAAGAATTGGAAGCTCAACTACCAAATTGGCTAAGACATTAAATACAAATTCAAATCCAGGTGTCATAGTTTTAGTGATTAATTATTATATTGCTATTATATCACAAAATACTTCAAACATCTCTCTTATTTGAATTTTTACTTGCTCGTCTTATGTATTAGACAAATTGTAATTTATATTTATATCTATTGGTAATTCGGAAAGTAAAAGAAAATTGTTTTCTATCATTCTTGATATTTTACAAAAATATCTTCCACTTTTAGTCACTTGAAATCCATTTATCGTCATTCTACCCCTTAGTCTTTTCATCCCTTCTTTTATATCCATTTTATATTCATGATTATTTAGACAATTTCCATTTGGATCAATAAATTCTACTTTCAAGTTTAAAAACTTTTCTTTTTCGTTTTCGTCAACAATCCAATAACTTACTAACTGCCAATCAACAGGAATAATAATCTTCTCATCGGTTGCATTTTTAGTATTATTAAAAACCAGATTTACCTCTTCAATACATTCAAATAAACTTACTAAATTATTTTCAAAATCAATTGATGACTTTTGACATAATACCGACCAAACGTGTTTCATAGTTTTTAAATTATCTTGTTATGAGTCAATTTTATCAACTAAAACCAAAAATAAAAAGCCCATGAAGGCTATAAAGGAAAAATGGGTACGAATTCATATGAATAAGTACCCAATATCTAGGAAAGGTGCAATTAATATATAATATTTTAAAGTACGATTGTGATAAAAATGCATACGCATTTTTATCTATTAAGTTTTAACAATGAATTCCTCATTGCTTCTACAATAATTTTAATACCGCTTTTTAAAAGTGTCAATAGCTATTTAAAAAACCAGCAAATGCTGGCTTTATCTTAACTATATAAATGTAATTGCGTTTCCTTTTTTATTTGCTCTTCCAGTTCTTCCTATTCGGTGCACATAGTCATCATAAGTAGCGGGAATGTCATAATTTATAACATGGCTTATGTCGTCTATATCTATTCCCCTTGCAGCAACATCTGTTGCAACTAAGATGTTAACCTTATTATCTTTAAACATTCTCAATGCTTTTTGCCTTTTTATCTGACTCTTATCTCCATGAATTGATTCGGATCTAAATCCTTTTGCATTTAAAGCGATTGAAAGCTTTTCAACTCCAAATTTGGTTTTTCCAAAAATTATTACTTTGCTTAAATTCTTTTTAGAAAGAAGCTCACAGAGCATATCAAATTTTTTGTTTTTATCGTGAACACGTATTACATCTTGGTCAACATTTTTAGAAGAGTCACCTTTTTTAACAGATATTTTTTCTGGATCTCTTAAGAATTTCTTCACCAGTAATTCTATTTCTGCGGGAAATGTTGCTGAGAAGCAAAGAGCTTGCTTATCTTCGGGCATTTGAGAAATTAAAAATTTTATATCATCAATAAATCCCATATCAAGCATTCTATCCGCCTCATCTAATACAACTGTTCTAAACTGCGATAGATTTATTGCTTTTCTTTGCACCATATCTTTTATTCTACCTGGTGTTCCGATTATAAAGTTATGACTTCTTTTTAAATCAAAAAATTGTTTTCTTACATTCGTTCCACCGATACAAAGCACGGAAAATATTCTTAACCCATAAGTAAACTGCTTGAACTCCTTTTCAATTTGTTCAGCGAGCTCACGAGTCGGAACAATAATAATAGTTTTACTATCTTTTTTAGACAAAACATCGTTAATGGCTGGAATTAAAAAAGCAGCAGTTTTTCCAGTTCCAGTATTTGCAATACCAACAACATCCTTTTTTTGAAGAACTACTGGAATAGCTTTATCTTGAATAGGAGTGGGATTTATATATCCTTTTTTAACAATATTGTCTTTTAATCTTTGATCAATATCAAAGTCAATAAATTTATTCTTTGGAACATATACCTCTTCGTTATCTTCAATACTTGATTTTTGTATAAATCTGGAAACATCAATTCTTGATCCAGAAAACTTATTGCTTTTTTTAGCAACAAATCTCCCCTTTTTATTTCCAAAAAAATTATTCTTTTTTTCCTTTTTATTCAAAAAACTAGGAGTTATTGTTCCTCTTCCAAAATTACTTTTGGTAGCATGTCCTTTTTTTTCAAAGCGCTCTCTATCTCTATGAATTATTTTTGATTGTTTTATTCTAGTTTGCATAAATTTAATAAAAAAACGAAGGCTCTAATTTTCAAATACAGAGACTTCGTTCTTTAAGTTCTCAATATCCCTTTTTTCAAAACTATATCATATTTAAATGCATATGTCAAGGTAAATCATAACTCAGTTTTTGGGAATTCTATCATAAAGTGCTCAATTCTTTCATCAACTAATAAATGGTCGTAGCATAAAGGTTTTCTGAGACGCACCCCTTCTAGTGAACGACATCTACTTAAAGCTACATATGCCTGACCCGAAGCAAATGTTCCATTTCCAAAATCAACAAATACTTTTTCGTAGGTCTTCCCCTGCCCCTTATGTATGGTGACGGCCCAAGCTAGTTTTATTGGAATTTGTGTGAAGCTCCCTATTATTTCTGACCTTATCTTTCCATTCTCATCAAGAGAATACTTTACTTTTTCCCATTTATATTTACTAACATCATCAAATGTTCCATCTTCAAACATTACTCTTATTTGATCTTCTTCTATTCTTATTATCTTTGCTATATCCCCGTTTATCCATCTACCCTTACTATCATTATTAAGCAACATTACCTGTGCTCCTTCTTTAAGAAAAAGATTTTGAGCAGTTGGTAATTCATTTATTTTAAACTCCCCATCTATATATCCCTTAAAACACCTTTCCTCATTTTCTATGCAACACAGTTTGTCGTAGTTGATTTTGTCGGCAGCATAATTAGTTGTGACCAATACAATACCGTTATTTTCATCACTACTTACATAATCACAAACCCTACTATTTATTTTTTCCAAATGTTCGTCACTTAATTTACAAGTTCTTAGAAGATCAAGTATTCTAATAAAGTCATGGTCTGTTTGTCTATATACTTTTTTTAATTCTACCATTGAAAAATTTCCCTTTTTAAAAGAATTTGAGTCAAAAAAATATGGACTCTTATAAACTAATTCAAAAATAATTTCTTCTTCTTTTTGTACTATAGGAGGAAGTTGATATAAATCACCAGTAATAATAACCTGAATGCCACCGAAAATTTTTCCTGGTTCTGGTCCGTTTATTCTTAAAAATTTTTCAATGCAATCAAAAAAATCGGACCTTACCATTGATATCTCATCAATAATTAATATATCTATATTTTTGTAAATATCTCTATCTTTATAATAAACCTTTTTTATATCATTCTCGGTTATCCCCGGATGGAATTTAAAAAATGAATGCATTGTTTGTCCTTGTATATTAACAGCCGAAACACCTGTCGGAGCCAAAACTACAACATTTTTATCTGTTATTGATCTGAAGTATCTTAAGAAAGTAGTTTTCCCAGTCCCAGCTTTTCCTGTCAAAAAAATATTTCCTCCTTTTTCTATGAGCCGTAGCAAGCGTTTACTTTCGCTAGAAAATGTCACTTTTGGCTTTTCAATAGAAGCTTTTTTCCTATCTCCCCGCCTCCTTCCAATGCCATTTTTAGCCATCGCTTCAGAAATTTTTAATGTCTTTAATTTTTTCTCCATATGTTTACAAGATTATATCATATATATTAATAATTGTATTAATACTCTTTAAAATGGTATAATTGGGATGTAATCAAAGGATAAAAAAATTTTATGAATCCAAGAATTATTGCTACAGTCGGACCAAAGTCTGACAATTACAAAATACTAAAAGATATGGTAGAAACTGGAATGAGTATCGCTAGAATAAATTTTTCGCACGGTACTTATGAGCAATGGAACAGAATAAAATCATATCTCACAAAAATTAAGGATGAAACTGGAGTTGATGTTAAAATGATGATGGACTTACAAGGTCCAAGAATAAGAATAGGAAATATTCCAAAGGAGATATTAATCAAAGAAGGTGAAGTTTATTCATTTCTTTATGGCAAAGCAGATCTAAAAAAAAATGAAATTCCCATTGATCACCCCGCTCTTTATAAAGATATGAAGATTGGACATCAATTTTATGTTGCTAATGGAATGATTGAACTTGAAGTAATGGATGTCAAAAACAAAAAAATTGTGGCACAGGTAATAAGGGGTGGATATTTATTACCTAGAAAAGGTATTAATATTCCTGAAACCAATCTTTCGGGAGAAGTTATTACAAAAAAAGATATTGCCGATGCAGAGTTTGGAGCAAAAAATGGTGCAGACTATATCTGTCTTTCATTTGTTCAGACTGGAAATGATATTAAAAAACTTAGGAAAATAATAAAAAACAAAGACGTTCAAATAATCGCAAAAATAGAAAGAGGTACAGCTCTTGTGGATATTGATAATATTACCAAATACTCCGACGGACTCATGGTTGCTAGAGGTGATTTAGGAATTGAGGTCCCAATAGAAGAACTACCAATTATTCAAAAGGAACTTATCCGCAGAGCACATTGGTATAAAAAACCAGCCATCGTTGCTACTGAAATGCTTTCCTCAATGATTGATAAACCAAGACCAACAAGAGCAGAAGTTGCTGACATTGCTAATGCTGTTTTTAGTGGAGCTGATGCTGTAATGCTTTCCGACGAAACAGCATCTGGAAATTACCCAATTGAAGCGGTAGCGACAATGCGAAAAATTGCAAAAAGGACAGATGAATATTACAACGGTACAAACTACTTAAACTCTGGCTGGAAAAAATAAAATCGGACTTTTGTCCGATTTTTTTCTACTCATCTTTAAAAAATCTTTCAGCTTTCCTCTCAAAATTACACCATCTATTTTCTCTTCTTATATCTTTTAGAAAAATACTTAAACCTATTAGTATTAATAAAGATGGCCAAATTATATTCCAGATTTCTCCAGAGATTATTCCAAGACTATTTAGTAAAAAAACTGTTCCTATTAATATTATAGCTAGTCCAAAAAACATATTTTAAAATTTATTTTATTATTTGTTTTAATTCTTTATCCAAACATTTTAAATAAACTATCTTTTCATTTTTTTTATTTTTATAATCGCTTTTGTTTTCATAATACCTTTCGGTTATACTTTCTCCATCAAAAGATAATTCAGTCTGAATAATATCATCATCTACAAAAATAGCATTTGAAGGAAAATAGTGGTCATTGATCGTGATGGCAGCAGCTACATAATAAGAAAGAACATTTCCATTACTGTATGCAACTAAAAAAACATTATCTTTTTTAAAATCTCCATTAATATCTGCATCAATTGAATCAACAATAACGATACTTGAACTATTATTCCCCTTCGCTTCCCCATTAACAATATTAAAAACTTCACCCCCTATAACATATTCTCCATTTATCGGATTTGTTTTTACAGAAAATGACAAAGGAAAAGATTTATAATAATCAATTTTTTTAACTTGAGAGTAATACCAATAAAAAACAATTGAAAAAAGTGCTATTATTATAATAATAACCATTCCAATTTTATTTAATAATACGTCAAATTTTTTAATCTCTTTTTTCATACCTTCTTTGGTTATAATATATCATAAAATTTTACATAATGTAACAGATTATATCTTTATTGCATTGTAATTATTAGAAGAATCAATGAATACCCAAGAAATAAAAAATCTAATAGAGAAAGCAAAGGATAAAGACAGTCAAGCTTTTGGAGAATTGTTTGATTTTTACTATCCCAAGATATTAAACTACACACTCCGAAGTACGACTAATTTAGATAATGCAAAAGATATAACCTCAAATACTTTTCTTAAAGCACTACAAGGATTGGAAAAATTTGAATGGCAAACAGATTCAAGTTTTAATGCATGGATATATAAAATTGCAACAAATGAAATAAATCAATTTTTCAGAAAGAACAAAAAATACCAATCAATTATAAAAATAGAGGAAAAAGATCTAGATTTAAGCGATAATAATTTGCACAGCAAGACAATCCAAGCGGCGATTGAAAATGATGAATATCTAAAGGTAATAAATAGATCTCTAATAAAAATGAATCGCACCTATCAAGATATTATAAGACTTAGATATATAGAAGACCTATCTTACGAGGAGGTCTCTCGCATTATCGGGAAAAACGAATCAACGACCAGAGTCTATTGTATGCGAGCAAAAGACAAACTAAAAGAACTAATAGAAAAGGATAACAAAAAATTTCTTGAAAACTAAAATGGAAATAGAAGAGATGTTTCAAAAAATAAATAAAACTTCTTACGAATTAGAAAACCACAAAGAAAGTTTGAGGGCAGCTTTGATGCAAAATAAATATTTTACCCAAAATGATTTAAGGTGGAATTTTAGTCTTGCTATCCCTTCCTTGTCGTTTGCTTTTATAGTCATCATATTTACTGGAACGTATATTTCTCAACCGATAGTGCTTGAAAAAAAAGATGACTTTCAGAGTACCCTATATGGTAGATTATCAAAAAATAATAATGTATTAAGAAGTGACTATGGTAGTATTAAAGAATTACAAATAAAGCAAGAAAATGTAAAAACATCACTTTATTTCAACAAAAAAAATGTATTAATAAGGTCAGAAACAAAAAAATAATAAATAATTAAAAAATTATGAACATATTAGAAAACAGATATTTCCAAATATTAGCATGTACACTTTTAATAGTGTTAACGGTATTTATTGCCGTACTTATAAACGAGAAATCTCAACCAAGCGAAAATAATCTTGTCACAATCACAGGAACGGGAGAAGTATATATAACTCCTGACGTAGGTGTTATTAACATATCAGTAAGAACTGAAAATAAGGAAGTAAAAAATGGAACGGAGGAAAACAACAAAAAAACAAATGACATTATAGCATTCTTAAAAACCAAAAAGGTTGAAGAAAAAGATATTAAGACTAATAGTTTTAATATAAATCCAGTTTATAGCTATGAAAAAGATACTGGAAAAAGAAGTTTAAGTGGGTATGAGGTAAATCAAAGTTTAACAGTCAAAATAAGAGATACCTCTAAAGTTGGAGAAATAATAGCAGGAGCTACCGAAAGAGGGGCAAATGATATTGGAGAACTTAAATTTATAGTTGATGATAATGAAAAAATTAAAGAGCAAGCAAAAAAAATAGCAATTGAAAATGCAAAAAATAAGGCAAAGGATCTTGAGGGACAGCTCGGAGTAAAAATGATAAAGATAGTTAATTACTCCGAAGAATCATACACTCCATCAATTAGTAGCTATGACGCATATAACACGGGCGCAAGACTTGAATCATCTATGAAAGCGGTAAGTGCGCCAGAGATACAGACAGGTCAAAATAAGATTATATCAACAGTCACAATCACCTACGCAATACAATAAACCAAATTTAGGAAAAGAGCCTTATGGCTCTTTTTTTCTTGCTGTGAAATATCTTTTTGTTATATAATATAGGTAGAAATATGAAAATACTGTTAATAGAAGATGACACCAATCTTGCAACATCGTTAATGGAAAGCCTCAAAGAAGAGGGCTTTTTAACTGAGAGTTCTCATAACGGATTAAGTGGTATAAAAATGGCGTTAGTCAACAATTACGACATTGTTATCACCGATTTAAATCTTCCAGACGAAAATGGAGAAAACGTTTGCAGGGCTATCCGAAGCAAAAAGCAGACTCCAATTTTGGTACTTACGGGAGAACTAGACACAGAAATTAAAATAAAATTACTAAACATAGGAGCGGATGACTACCTCACAAAACCTTTTTCTCTTAAAGAACTTGTTGCACGAATCAATGCTATTCTTAGGAGATCGCCACAA
This sequence comes from bacterium, assembly GCA_023228085.1. Classification (GTDB taxonomy): domain Bacteria; phylum Patescibacteriota; class Minisyncoccia; order Minisyncoccales; family Minisyncoccaceae; genus Minisyncoccus. The sequence continues at coordinate 231,702 of JALOBW010000001.1, read as the reverse complement.
CTAGAAAAAGAAAACATAAAAATAAACCAATTAGTCATAGAGAGGAATAATAAAAAAGTTTTTTATAAAAAACAAGAGGTGTGCCTAACCAACAAAGAATATTTACTTTTAGAAATTCTTGCTATTAATAAAGGCAAAATAATTTCGCGAGCTGAAATTTTTGACAAATCGTGGGATTCAAATGTTGATATCTTTTCTAATGCAATAGAAACACATATATCAAACATTAGGAAAAAAATAGATAAGAACATAATAAAAACAGTTTCTGGAAGAGGATACACGATTAATTAAGGCTATCATCGTGAGATTCTAGAAATCCCAAAAGTCGGAAGCCTTAAATAATAAGATTAAAAACAAAAAAAGATGCAAAATCTTATCAAAAATTTCCTAACAAGAAAAGATGTAAGGAATAAAACTGCTCTTTTCGCAGTCATGATATCAGGAACTGCAGGCTTACCTTGGGTTGGCTAAATATTTAAAAAGAAGGATGCGATGCATCCTTCTTTCCCTATTAAATGATTTTTTTAAAAAAACTAATCCAGCCAAATTCAAAAGACGAAGATTCTAGTCGCCGAGAATATATACTTAATATTCTCTTATTGAGTTGTATTTTGCTTACATTTCTTGCTTGCACTATAGCAGCAATAAGAATTGACAAGTACTATACCAACTCTCTTTTTTTAATAATTAGTTTTTTTACTCTCTTATTGTTTGTCTCTTTGTTTTTTATTTCAAAAAAAGGACATCATAAGGTCTCTTCTTTTGTATTTTTATCCATTCTCTTTTTGATAAATCTCTATATCTCATATAGATGGGGTACCCAAGCACAAGTAGTCTTGCTATTCTATATACTCATCATAGTGATGTCGGGAATATTAATAAACACTAAGGTAGCATTTTTTACAACTATCCTATCCTCATTATCTCTCGTCATTTTTGCATACTTACAAAAAAAAATGATCATTAATCCAGACATGAGTTGGATATCAAAATATGCCGAAATAGAAGATATTGTAATGTTTTTAGCTTTCTTTTTTATAATAGCCACTATCTCGTGGCTATCAAATAGAGAAATAGAAAAATCCCTCCAAAGAGCACGAAACTCAGAAAAAGAATTAAAGAAAGAAAGAAGTAATCTTGAAATAAGAGTTGAGGAGAGAACAAGAGAAATTCAGCAACTACAAATTGAAAAAATGACTCAAGTATATCACTTTGCGGAATTAGGTAGACTATCTAGTGGAATATTTCACGACCTAATAAACCCGCTTATGGCAATATCGCTAAACATTGAACAAATTAGAAAAACAAGTGAAAAAAATGAAAGTTTAAAAACTATTGAAAATAGTATCAATAAGGCAACTATCGCAAATGATAAAATGCAAAAACTTATAGAATCAATTAGGAAACAGATGAGTAATCAAGATTCAGATGAATATTTTTTGATAAACAAAGAAATTAAAGACTCTATTGAAATACTAAATTATAAGGCAAAAAAATCAAATATTGAAGTAATATTCAACGAAAAAAATGATTTAGTAATGTTCGGCGATTCAATAAAATTTAACCAAATTATTACAAACATAATCTCTAACTCAATTGATTCTTTTCAAAATAAAAATACAAGAAACATTATTGAAATTACTAGTGAAAAAACTGATAAAAAAATAGAAATAATTATTAAAGATAATGGATGCGGAATACCCGATGAAATTCAAGCTAAAATCTTTGATCCTTTCTTTACCACAAAAAAAACCGGAAAAGGTACTGGAATCGGATTATTCCTTGTTAAGGAAATAATAAATAAACATTTTGAGGGAGATATTGTTGTAAAAAGCAAAATAAATAAAGGAACTGCGTTTATAATAAGTTTCTTACTGAAAAACAATGAAAATAGAAACCATCTTGGACAAACAAAAACAACTTTATAAAGATCAAGAAAACAATAATGAAACATTACTTCTATCAAGTTTCATTATCAAAAATCTTAAAAATCATTTAGATAGCGATACTACATCAATAGCGAAAAAATCGCTACATAATCTTTTTTATGACGAACTCTCAGAAATATCTTTTATTACAATTTCTAACATCTCAAAAACATTTCCCGAAGAGATAACTGGTAAAGAAATTGCTAGGATTATTAAAAAACTTAGTGAAATAGAACAAAAAGAAGGAGGACCATACAAAAATAAAGATGGCAAAACCGAAACTGAACTAAATATAATAATTGCAAACCTCTTACTATCACAAGAAACAAGAATATCAAACCTTGACGATTTTATAGAAGAAAATATAAAAAATGATCAAATAAAAACAAATTTAATTATTGACTCTCTTCTTACCTACTTTCTATCTGAGATTTATGAAGGAAATGAAAAAGAAAAATTAATTAAAAAAATTCTTGAAAAGAAAGACAAAAACATTCTAGACCAAATAATAGATATCCTTTCGCTCTTAAATCTAGGATACGACGAAGATTTATATGATCAAATATTACAAATAGATAATAGGATAAACGAACTTGATAATAATTTCGTTTTTATCAAAAATATCAAAACTACGCCAGAGCTTAATTTTAGTTTTTATTACAAAATGATTTCCGAATATGAAAATATCAAAAAGCTTAAAAAGGAAAAAGCAGATGAAGTCTCAATGACCGGAAAAATATTAAAAAGAGCAGAAAAGATTTTAGAAAACCTTTCAACAGAATTTTCGGAAATATCTCTTGATCAAATTAAAAAAACCATTAACAGAAATAAGGATAAACAAATGTCCTTAATATCTTATTATGTTGCAAAATCAATTAATAGCAACATACCAGAAGAAAAAATTATTGACTTGGGATTAATGAACACATTTTTTTGGACGGCTTTCATAATCTACGATGACTTCTGGGATGAAGACGAAGAAGCTAATCCAAAAATTCTTCCAAGCGCTAATGCATTTGCCAGAAAATATATTTCTTATTTTTCCTTAATATTTAACGAAAAGAAACACATTGAGTTTTTTGATATGATTATGAATAATCTTGATATGGCGAATTCTTGGGAAGTTGCACATTGTCGGGCGACAATAAAGAACTCAAAATTTATTATTCCCGAATCAATCCCAAATTATGAGGACTATTCATACAAATTCTACCCATCTTCAGGGCATATACTTGGACCAGTTTTTATAATGCTAGAATCAGGATATGATATAGAATCAGAAGCTATAAAAAATTTGATTGCATATTTTAAAAATTACTTAATCGCTATGCAAATAAATGATGATGCCCACGACTGGGAAGAAGATATGAGAAGAGGACACATTAGTACAGTCGTTGCAATGATATTAGACAAATGGAAAGAAAAATATCCAAACGAAAAAGTAATAAATCTTGAAAACGATATAGAGAAAATCCAAGAATTATTCTGGTTTAATGTACTCCCAATGTCAGCAAAAAAAGTATTAGGATTTACTGAAAAATCAAGGAGTGCTCTTCATAAATTAGACCTTACAGATTATAAATACTTAGAATATTACGTAGATATAAACGAAAAGATAGCACTTAAAGCCTTGCTTGAACAAAAAAGAGGCATTGAAATGTTGGAAGAATTTTAAAAAGAGCTTAACGCTCTTTTTTTTCTTCTTTTACTAGCGGGAACTCTATTGTAAACAGACTTCCAGCTCCCTCCATAGAGTCAACCGAAATTGATCCATTCATTAGTTCAACAATTTGTTTTGTTATCCACAATCCTAATCCCGTTCCAATAATATCATTAGTTTTAGAATTTTTTATTCTATAAAATTTTTCAAATAAATGCTCTCTTTCTTTTGCCGTCATTCCTATTCCACTATCTTTAACCAATATAAACAAAGAGTTATTCTTGCTTCTTACTTTCACGTCAACGTTGCCACTCGGAGTATATTTTATTGCATTTCCAATAATATTGACTAATACCTGCTCAAGTCTATCTTTATCAATATTCACAATAGATGATTCTAAGTTCTCTTTAGTGCAAGTTAAAGAAATATTTTTTTCTTTCGCTTGTATTAAAAATTGATTAGTGACTCCTTCAACGATGGGATAAACATCAATAGGATGACTATCGTTTTTCATTCTTCCCTGTTCAATACGACTTACATTCAAAAGATCTTCAATCAACGAACCTAATCGTTCTGTAGATATTTTAATTGTATTAAGATATTCTAAGGCTTCACTAGTAATTGCCAATCTTTTAGAATCTTCAATAAGCATTAATATGTATCCTCTAATTACAGTGACTGGGGTTCGCAATTCGTGAGATGCCATAGATATAAATTCGTCTTTCATTTGATCAATTTCTTTGATTTTTTGATAAAGCAGAGCATGCTCAAAAAGGCGAGAATTTGCTAACAGAAGTAGTATTATAGCAATAACCGAAAATATCAAAACAAGATATGAATTTGTTAAAGCAATAGAAAGGGCTGTATCAATAGCGTTAGCAGAAATAGTCATCACTAATAAGGCTTGTTTATCACCAAGAGAATCTTTCATAGGAGAAACAACCATCCAATAATAGTTATTATTACTATGGTCTATTATTTTTTGAGCACTTGGCCAATTAGAATTCCAAGCAATAACATATGCCATTGAATCATAAGACTGTCCAATTTTGTCTTTATCAAAACTAGCTATCAATTTAAAACTATCATTATCTCTATAAAGAATATCAAGAGCTATAACATCATCTTCATATTTTTCATCAATTAATTCTTGGTTAGCAGAAAATTTTTTCCAATTATCAACATACTTCTGAAGTTCTTCGGGAGAACTTAAACTGTTAGCTAAAGATATATTAATGGATTGACTTACCCCCACTGCCTTATCTCGCAAACTTTGATCTACAGTATTTTTAAGTGACTGAGAAAAAAGCCAAGTGTTAAAAATAATAACACTTGGTATTACAATCATAAGAACAATAGAATATATAAACTGTTTATTGTCCTTTAAAAAAATATTGATATTAGAAACTTTCATTTTAATAATTACTGTTTTTCTTGTTCTGCTGCCTTTATACGAATAAAGAAAAATATTACTATGAGTAAAAATATAAATCCCAGTCCTGCGCCAACATATGTTTTTATAAAGTTATCCGAACTTTCAGGAACAGAAATAGAACTTGCGTCCTCTATCCTTACAAACTCATCCATAGCAACAGCCCTTGCTTCATCTATGAAGAATGGTTTAGGTAAACTAGCTTCAAGAATACGTCCCTCACTATTGTTGATAACAACATATGCTTCATGTTTTCCATTTATTAAGGTTTTATCAAGTTCGTATATCCAATTTCCATTTGAATCAGCTTTAACAGTGATTACAATTGGCATTGTACTATAAATAAATAATGTCACAACCTGATTAGGAGTTGCCTTTCCCTGAAACTTAATACCTCCATCTTTATTATTAACCTGATCAATTGTTAACTGTCCGCTAATTAAGGTTTCTTTTTTTAACTTTGGTTGCTCCAACGACTTCCCATCAATAATAGCTTTATCAACACCTATTAAGACATCTTTATCAATATTTGATCCTAAACGTGATTCAATATCATCAGGAATTCCGTTTTTATTAAAATCAAAAGTAATAGCAACTGGAGATAAATGTTTTTGTTCATCACTTGTTTTCGTTAGCAAAAGATTAACAGAAACATCGTTTGCAATAGGAATATTTTCAACCTTAATAGAAGATGATTCTCCAGTATTCTTATTAGTGACATTTATTGTTTTTTCTTGTGCGTTAACAGCAGCAACAGTTCCAGTATAATCTTTTAATTTTTCTTTACTTTCTTCAGAAATTGAATTTTTAAGATCTGCCAAAAGAACATCGTTGATATAGACTTCACATTCAGATGTCTTTAGTTTTTGGCATTTTATAAGAGTTGGATACTTTGTTAAAAGATACTTTTTACATTGATCAAAACTTGTTATCTTATTTGAAATACAATGATCTGCTATATTAATCTGAGCAATATAATCCTGGCAAGTATTAACATCTGTAATACCTTCAAGTGTGCACTCTAAAGAAATATCAGTTTTTGTATACGTAATTATGGTTGTATCGGAGCTATTTATTGTTTCAGTAGGAATTGAAATTGGTTGATTTGGAGATACTGGGGTAGTTATAGGATTAGTACTGTCTTGCACATAACTGCAAGACTTAGATAATTCTGGAGAACTACTAGAAACCAAAGGGCAATCAAAAATAACAAAACATCTCCTTATTTGTTTATCCTCTGGTGTGCAAGGCTGCCAATTCTCACATTCCCACTTATCTTCGCTACAAGAAACCTGAGGGATAGTACAAGCTTCTTCAAGAATAGCATTCCCTAAACATCCACTAGGAGTAGCAGAAATTAGTTTTCGTGTCCTCTTTCCATTTAAACAACTACTCCAATCCGAATAATTATAAGCAGTACATGAAACACTTTCGCAGCTTGCTTCGGTTATTTTTTCACTATCAATACATCCTGTGGGATAAGCAGATACCACGCTTCGGCTTTTTTTACCATTAACACAATTGCTCCAATCCGAATAATTATAACTACAAGGAATTCTTACAACGAAAGAAGCAGAAATATCAGAAGTAATAGTTTTTTCTGTTCCAATATTATCAATATATGAAACAACTTTTGCATTCCAATTCCCGCCAGGAGAAGTAGCTGGTATTTTTAATGTTCCACACCATAAGTCTTTGCTTTCGGAACAAGCTCCTTTTTGCAGAGAATTTTTAAGAGAGAAACTTTTGCTTGTTGGATTTAACTCAACCTTCACTCCTTTAATTGTACCAGATACGGAAAGTTTGATAGTTATGTTTTCACCAGCAGTTGCGACTGAAGGACTAATGACTGGAGCAGTAATAACTGGGATTTGTAAATCAGAAACTATAATGAAAGTTTTTAATGTAGAAATCGGAATATTTTTATTATCCGAAGAATATAAAGAAATTGACCACTCTCCAGCACTATCAGGAGCAACAAAATTCCCACAAAAACCATTGTTGTCAGTACATTTTGATAACAATGCCGAAGCTTGATTATTTAAGTGAGATAAAATTGGTTTCGCTACTAGCATTAAGGAGTCCTGATTTGAAGCGGCAGCATCTGTTATTTTTACCGAAACAACTTCTCCCGCTTTTACCGTAGATGGACTAATAGTTATTTTGGATGCATCAATGGTTATAAGTACTTCACTTTTCTTAATTGCACTGCACTCAACACTCTTTCCTCCATTTTTACCATTGCAACTCCAACTCCACCCCGTATTTGTAGTATTAGGAGTCGTTGGATTACCACTGATACATAATCCCGAAGATGGTATCGTCGTTAATTGCTCAAACTTTGAGCATTCCCCAATAATAACACTGCACGAATCATTAGTACTACCTTCGCATACCCAATTAGCTGTATTGCCCGATAAGGAAAAACTCTTCACTTTCCCAGAGCTGCACGAACCAGTTGTTGGTAGAGATGTATAAGTATTTAAATATGAACATTTTCCAGGGACTATTCTTGTTGCACTACACGATAATGGCTCATGTCCAGATAACGAACAAATCCATGTCCATCCACTTCCATCAGCTTTTTCTTCAAAGGCGATTACCGAACCAGAGCTACAAAGACCCGTACTACTAGCAGTTAAATTCGTTGCCGATGAAGCCCCACAACTCAATGTAGGATTTGGATAAACGGAATTACTTGTTCTTACGTTAAATAAACATGACTCGGTTGTTTTAGAATAATTAGGTGATAGTTGATAAGAACATGTCCACTGACAGGTATTATTACTTAATATAGCTTCATTAACTAATTGAGATGGATAATTACATAACAATAATCCTTTTGAAGAAACAATACCAGAGCAACTATTAATAGTACTATCAAAAGAATAAACCTGGTTATTGGAGACACCACACATTTGGATAACATCAAAATAGAAAGTTTTTATAACATTTCCATTAACTTTAATAACCCCAGACCAATATCCAGGAAACGTAAGAGGATCTACGCTAAAAGAACAATAATCCGCGTTAGAAGAATTTTCACAATCAAAATCTTTAGTAATTGATCCAGAATACGTAGAATTAGAAAAAATAATCTGAGAAGTTGCCTGAGAATTTAAATTTTTTCCCGTTAGTTGTATGCTGAACGGATGATTTGCCCAAATTTTCATTACTGAGGTTCCAGCATAAAGAGAATTCTCGGCTCCAAAAGCTACGCTACTAACAGATATATTGCTAACTGTTTCGCCAGCATCAGCAAGATTAAACCTACTAATATTGGTACCAACCAAAACGGCAATCAAGACAATGAAAATAAAAAGAAAAATAAATTGCAATAACTCTTCTTGTCTCATGCGAGTTGAATAAAATTAATTATATTAAGTTTTAGGTATTATTAATTATTATAAAACATAATAAAAATTAAATCAAAAGTAATTTTAACAAAAATCTAATTCCTCGGCATTATTTTCATATAAAAAATTAAAATCGTCATTTTTAATTTTTGCTTCTATATCACTAATGCTTTTCCCTTTAACGGAATTTATACCTAAAGCCTTCATCCCATTTATGGTCATCATTTCTATAACCTTTCGTACTGGTAATAGCGAAGAATCACAATTCACACCTTTTTGTAATAAGGCACAAAATTTTCCAGCCTCCCAAACATCTAAACGATTAGAACTTGCTGCCCCATCGGTACCAATAGCAACATTAATTCCAGCATTGATAATATCTTTAATTGGTGCAATTCCTGATCCTAGTTTAAGATTACTTAATGGACAATGCACAACACTACATCCTTTTTCCGATATTATTGCAATATCCTTACTAGTAAGCCAAACACAATGCACCAAAATAGTTTTTTCATCAAGCACTCCCAATTTATTCAAATATTCAACAGGAGTCAGATTATGTTTTTTTATTGAATCATCAACTTCTTTTTTTGTTTCTGAAATATGAATTTGATATATTGCATTATGTTTTCTTGCAATATCTTTTGCCTTTAGTAGGTTATCCTCATTTACAGTATAGGGTGAATGTGGAGCAACTGAAACTATAATATTTTTATTCTCTTTATATTTTATTAAAAGCTCTTCGGTTCTTTTAATATCATTATCAAAAACATCCTGTCCTCTTATATCAATAAGACCCTCACCAATTACTGCTAAAAAATCATTTTCAATTACTGCTTTAGCTACTTCATCCTCATAAAAATACATATCCATAAATGCTTTTATCCCATTTTTCTTCATCTCTGTAATTGCCAACTCAGTATTGGAATATATAAATTCTGGATTAATTAATTCCCCTTCCATGGGCCATATGCAGTCATTTAACCAATTATGAAGAGGCATATCTTCTCCTTTACCTCTGAAAGCAACCATGGCAGCATGAGTATGAGCATTTATTAATGGCAGTTCAAATTTTCTTTTCATAAGTTTTTTAATAAAATTATAACAGATATTTTCAAAAATAAAAAAGGCAAATTGCCTTTTTAAAAACTATCTAGAAATTATTTTGACGGCTGTATTTGAGGAGCTATTTGTATTGATTTTGCCGTCACGCTTCCATCCGAGTTTTGACTACCCGTGACAGTTATATTAGCTCCAACGGATATATCAGCTAAGGTACCACTAATAGACTTTAAATACTGCGTTGAATCAGAAAAAAATACTATCTTAGATCCACCACTTCTGTCTTTAAGGACTATATTTTTATCATTGATACTTAAAACTTCTCCCCCGATAAGTCCACCTCCGCGCCTATTTGTATCCGTATTTCCTTGTGCTTGAGTCCCTTGTTTTTGCCAATTTTGCGTTTGTCCAATTTGTCCTCTCATTTGACTCATCTTTGAATTTGTAATAACTTCTTGATATTTCATTCCCCCATAAAACGAACAAGGAGTTACTATGACTAATATTATTAAAAAAACTATATATTCTTTTTTTATTTTTTTCATTTTATATTTATAATTATTCTTGTTATTCGTATCGTAATGCTTCTATTGGATTTAATTTGCTAGCTCTACTTGCAGGATAATAACCAAATATTATTCCTATTGCACCAGAAACCCCAAAAGATAAAATTATTGAAAACATAGAAACATCAGTAGCTATACTAAAAAAATGACTCACAATAAAAGATGCTATCCATCCTAAAACTATTCCTAATATTCCGCCAATAAAAGTTAGCATTATTGCTTCTCCTAAAAACTGGAAATTAATATCTTTTCTTTTCGCTCCAACTGCTTTTCTTAGTCCAATCTCTCTGGTTCTTTCTGTCACTGTTGTAAGCATCATATTCATTATCCCTATACCACCAACAACCAAGGATATACCAGCAACAGATCCTAAGAGAACGGTAAACGTACTAGTCACAGATGATGCCGTTGCAACAATATCAGCTTGATTCATTATGCTAAAATCAGCTGTTTCTACATTGTGCCTAACCAGTAATAATTGTGTAATCGCATCCTGCACACTAGTCATTACCTTATCGTTCTCCGATTGAACAGCAATAGTAGAAACATAATCACCTCCAGTCATGTATTGCTGAGAAACGGTTAATGGAATATATATCACATCATCTTGGTTGTTAAATCCAGTACCACCTTTTTCTTCAGTAATTCCTATTACAGTAAAATTGATATTTTTAATACGGATTGTTTGTCCTATTACATCTGAATAAGAAGCACCTTCCCCAAATAAATCATCGCGAGTAGATGGACCTATTACAGCAACTTTAGACATATTTTTAACTTGCTGATCAGTCAAAAAACTCCCAAATTCCACATTAACATTTCTAACCGTAGAATATGCTGCCACTACACCATTAACCGAAGTGTTAGTATTTGTTCCTTTTGCAGTCACTTGATATCTACCCGAAACCTCTGGGGAAACACTCTTTACGCCTGCAATTCCACTCAATATTGCATCGGCATCGTCTTTTTTTAAGGTTTGAGAAGATCCTCTTCCTTGGCTAACTTGCATCCCAACCCCTCTTTGAGCGCCAGGAGTTATGAGTATTAAATTTGAACCCAAAGATTGTATGCTTGATTGAATACTTTTCTGTGAACCTTGTCCTATTGATATCATAGCAATAACCGAACCTATACCAATTACAATACCTAAAATAGTAAGTCCTGATCTAGCCTTATTAGAAAGAAGTGCAAGCCATATTTCTTCAAATAAATCTACTATTTTCATAAATTACTTTTTTGTTTTGTAATCATTTATAATCACACCATCTCTTATAAGTATTAGCCTATCTGCATGTTCAGCAACATCCATCTCATGAGTAATTAGAATTATTGTATGATGATGTTTTCTATTCAAATCTTCAAATGTTTTTAGTACGATTTCACCTGTTTTTGTATCAAGGTTTCCAGTTGGCTCATCGGCAAGTATTAATGACGGATTATTAACTAATGCTCTTGCAATCGCTACTCTTTGCATTTGACCTCCTGAAAGTTGATTTGACATTTTATTGTAATGTTCCTCACTAAGCCCAGATCTCGCTAACGCATCGCGTGCAATCTGCTCTCTTTTACTTCTAGGAAATTCGGCATAGACAAGAGGAAGCATTACATTTTTAAGAACGCTTGTTCTTGCCAAAAGATTAAAGGATTGAAACACAAATCCTATTTTTTTATTTCTTATGTCTGCTAGTTCATCATCAGTAAAATCAGCGATATTCCTTCCGTCAAGTTTATACTCACCACTCGTTGGCGTATCAAGAGCTCCTAATATATGCATTAATGTGGACTTACCAGATCCAGATGGTCCTGTTATTGCAACAAATTCCCCATCTCTAATTGAAAAGTTTAACTTTTTCAATACTTGAGTTTCTTCATTTTCATTGAAATAACTTTTTGTAATATTATTGCACTCAATCATATTTTAGTATTATCTTGTATTAGGCATTCCGCTACCTCCAGTACCCCGATTACTTCCTCCCATTTGAAATAAGCTCTGCCCGTTGGTAGTAGTCTTTGTTGTTTTTGTATTGGAAATAGTATTTATTACTATTAAATCATTTTCATTGAGACCAGTTAGTACTTCGGTAGAAGTATCATTTGATAGACCAGTGGTTATTTCAATCATTTTCGTCTTATTTTTTAGTGTAATACCTTTCGTTGATCCCAAATCGCTATCCGCTATCGTTTCATTAGGAATCTCCACATAGCTCTTTCCACCTAGTGTTTTTATTGAAGTACTTGGAACAACCAAAGCATCTTGGCTTGTTTGAGTTATTATAGAAGCTGATACGCTCATTCCAGGCTTTACCCCTTCTGCTTCTGTGTCAAAAACTATTTTTACACCATAACTCACTACTCCCTGACTTACCGAACCGACAGCATCAACATCTGAAACTGTTCCAGTGACAGTCATATCGCTTATAGCATCAAAAGTTAAAGTAGCTTTTTGTCCGAGTGAAACCTTCGCAATATCAATTTCATTTAAAGTAATTTCGGCAGTTAGTTCTTTGGATATAATGGTTGCAATAGATGTTCCCGAAGAAACATTATCTCCTTTTTCTATATTAACAGTACTTATAATTCCTGAAAAAGGAGCCCTAACTGTATAATTAGATAATTCAACCTTAGCATCATATAAAGCGTTTTCTTTTTCGGTAATAGACATCTCATAGCTTCTTATATCTAAAGGATCTGGATTGTTATTCAAAGCTAATTGTTTTTCCGCTTTCTCTAAGGTATTTTTTGCATCAATAATTTTATTTTCAGCACTTTCTATATTCTCTTTATTAGTACTTATCTGAGAGGAAATTGCTTGTTGTCTTGAATTAATGGTGGAAATCAAATTATCAATATTTGTTTTTTCTGAAATAACACTATTTCTTTCACTACTAGTTAAAGAACTTCCTGTTGGAATTGCTTCTAGAGTATTCTTTACTTTTTGAAGAGCATCTTTAGTCTGAACAAGAAGCAGGTCTATATCTGTTCTATTTTTTGAATACTGAATATCGGCTATAGATTTTTTAAGTCCCGCATTTGCTTTACTAAAATAATCTATGGTTGCGCGCCCGCCATCTTCAATCCCAAACAATAATTTTACAGCTGTGCTTTTAGTAGAAGAAATATTAGAACCATCTTGATCGTTATTATTAAAATGGGAATATTGAATATCAGTTATAGTTATTAATGTACTAGTAGCTTTATTCATTGCCTGAGAAAGATCAGTTAATGCACCGTCATAATCTTCACTGAGCGCAGTTTCGGCATTCTCCTTCGCCTTAACTAAATCATTTTCAGATTCAGTTATAGTTCTTTTGTAGTTTTCTATATCCATCTGTGATATTTCTAATTCTTCTTCTCTATCTCCTCTTTGTAGTTTTTCTAAAGACAATTTTGCATTATCCAAACTTGTTTGTGCATTTCGTACAGTTTTTTGAGCCTCTGTAGAATCTATAACAGCTAAAATATCTCCAACTTTAACATCCTGCCCATTTTTAACTTTTAAAGTGAGTAATTCACCAGAAGCTTTTGGCTTTATTTCTGATTCTGAAAATGTTGAAACTTGCCCCGTGCCAGAAATTGAATTGATTAATGTTTCTCTTGTGACTGTATTAATCACATAACTTGTGACAGTTTCTGTATTTCCTTTGTTCCAAAAAAAATAACCAACAACTAAGGCAACTATCAAGCTAATAATGATTATTATTTTTTTCTTTAAAATAATATTTTTTAACACTAAAACTGATCTTTTAAATAGATTGTCTTTTTCCATTTTCTATATGTTAATTATTATTATTCTCAGTTGGAGGATTTCTATTATCCATTGGAGCAGGAACCCATCTTATGAGTTTGGCTTCTATTTCACCATTGCTGTTAGGGCTTCCAATTACAACTATTTTATCGTCTACTTTTAGATCAGATAATTTGATATCATCTTTAAATTTTTTAATACTAACATTTCCAGCAACAGAGATTATTCTTTCGCTTAAATCTATATCTTTCATTACTATTGTGTTTTCGTCTATTTTAATAATCTGACCCAATATTCCATGAGCTCCATCAAATCTTGTTTTATCGGGAAAACGAAAATCCATACCGGCAAAATTTCTTCCATAATTCTTATCCATATCACAAGAAAAATCTGCCTTCTTAAAGCCAACTATTACACCTGTTTCAAAAGTTAACAATAGAAGAATTATCTCCCCTAAAATTAGGAATACTATTATTATTTTTGATGTTCCATTTTTTTTAAAATCCATGTTTTTTATCAATTAAATTATTTGAACTTATAAATTTTATATCCTTTACTAAAAAAGCAAATAAACCAAGAACTATAGAAAACATTGATAAAGAAACTACCAAAGCAAATACTGGTAATGATTCTAGAAGGGTAAAAACAAAATTCTGCCAATATGCTGTAATAATATTATAATCCGAAAATATTAGTGAAAAAAACTGCGCAAATCCTGAGCTTATTAGAGCATTTTGAACCATTACAAAAGAATAAATAAACCCAAAAAATGATATGACTAAAAACAATGAAAATACTGCTATTCTCCTTTTAACTTTTTGCATCTTTTCTTCTTTTCCTATTCTTAAAATTATCTTTTCAAATAATTTATCGGAAGGATTTTTGTCTACTAAACTATTAAATAGTTTTTTATATTCGTTTTCCATATCTTTTATTAAATACTACGTTTTAAATGCTTTTTTGGTGCAGGTTAATATTTGTATCCATTTAATTTTTTTCTCAATGAGATCATTCCACGCCTATATCTACTTTTTATGGTATCAACAGACTCATCCATTATTTCTGAAATTTCTCTAAAGTTAAATTCATTCTTATGGTACATTAGTATTACCATTTTATAATTTACTGGGAGTTCATTAATATTTTTCTCTAAAAAATCAGAAAGATCTTTCCTTATAAATATTTCATCTGGAAGAGGAGAATTATCAACAAAATTATCAACAAAATTATTTGTGCCATCCTCGTCTTCAAAATTGGAAAATGGTATTGATTTTTTCTTCCTTAAATAATCTATACACGTATTTTTTGCAATCTGAAAAATCCAGGTTTTAAACTTTTTATGTGTGTCAAACCTATTTAAGTTTTTCCACACTTTTACAAACGTTTCTTGTGTTATATCCTCAGCGACATTTACATCGCCCACGTATCTACTACAAAAATTGTAAATTACTTTAAAGTATCTAAAAACTAAAACTTCAAGAGCCTTCTTTTCGCCACTTCTAAAATATTCAACTAGTTTTTCATCGGACTCATTATCCATAATGTAGTTATTAATACGTTCATAAGCAAATATTTGGTGCAAATTGTTTTTTCTTAATTAAGAAGATAACATTGCACCATTCATTATTCAATTAGCGTAGTACACAATATAGCTAGACTGGCTATGATAATAAAATAAATAAATAAACAAAACATGCAAAAACGATTATTACTTGCTACGGGGATAATTGCATCTTCATTAATACTTACAACTACAACCCTTGCTGCAAATACGAATAATAACAACATAAATAATGGAAATTCATTTAAATTCCACCAAGAAAAAGGACGAGGTGCATTCGGAACAATAACATCAGTGAGCGGCAATACCATTACCATCACCACTCGTGAGAGAGGAAATGAAAGTGAGGTTACCAAAACAGTTACCGTCTCCAGCGATACAAAATACACAAAGGATAGAGAAACTACTATTTCTTTGAGCGATCTAGCGAACGGACAAAAAGTAATGATTCGTGGGACAACCGACAATTCAGGAAACATAACCGCAACAATGATTAACGTAGAAACAAAAGTGCCAAAATTCAAGGGACCCATGAACGGACAAGGACGAGGTGCATTCGGAACAATAACATCAGTGAGCGGCAATACCATTACCATCACCACTCGTGAGAGAGGAAATGAAAGTGAGATTAATAAAACGATTAACGTCTCCAGCGATACAAAATACACAAAGGATAGAGAAACTACTATTTCTTTGAGCGATCTAGCGAACGGACAAAAAGTAATGATTCGTGGGACAACCGACAATTCAGGAAACATAACCGCAACAATGATTAACGTAGAAACAAAAGTGCCAAAATTCAAGGGACCATCAAGGGCTCAAAAATAGCGCAGAATAATTAAACAAAACACTCCGATAAAGGAGTGTTTTTAAATTATCAAATATGATAAGATGCAGATATAAGTAATTTATTAAAAAAATGCCAACTCAAGAATCTATTACAAGCGCTCTGATAATAATTCTTTCGTTTTTTTTGATTGCGAATATCGGTGCTTTTATATTTGAGAAATATTTTAAAAAATGGATACAGCAAAGTAAGAGCAAGTTAGAAGAAATAATTATTCCAAAAATAAGACCAAAATTAATTCAATTACTTGTATTTGTCGGAATAAGATTTGCAATTAACGAATTAGGATTAACAGGATGGATACCAAATCTTATCAATAGTATTATAGTAGTAATAGTCACCTACCTCACAATGATTACGGCAGGCTTGTTTATTGAGGGCTGGACTCTTCATATTGACAAAAAGAACAAATCTCACCTCGCTCACTCAATTCTTCCTATGTTTAAAAGTATTGCCAATGTTTTGATATTTATTGGTGGACTTATCTGGATATTAAGAGAGTGGAATATTGATGTTTCCCCTTTCTTAGCTAGTTTAGGAATTGCCGGAGTAATCGTTGGTTTCGCAATCCAAGATTCATTAAAAAACATATTCGGAGGAATCTCTCTAATACTAGACGGAACCTTTAAAGTAAAAGAAAAGATAGAGCTAGACAGTGGGGATATTGGTGTTATTGAGGATATATCAATTCGTAGTACAAAAATTAAAACGATTAACAATGAACTGATAACTATTCCGAATGGAAAGCTAGCAGATATGAAAATCAAAAATTTCAGCAAGCCAGTGTCTACCATAAGAATGATTATTGATTTTGGAGTTGCTTATGGTACCGACATAGACAAACTTAGAAAAATTGTTGAAAAAATGTTAAACGAAGAGAAAGGAATAATAAAAGATCCAACCGAAACTTTAATTGTTAATGAACTGGGGGATTCATCAATTAATTGTCAAATAAGATTTTGGGCAGAAAATCACACAGTAGCAATTGACAAAAAAGCTGAAATTATTGAAAAACTTTACAATACCCTCAATAAAGAAAATATAGAAATACCATTCCCCACAAGAACTCTTTATTTAAAAAAATAAAACGATCACTTTGGTCGTTTTTAATTTAGTTCGTTTAAAAAATCCTCTATACCAATTTTATCTTTAGCCGAAAATAATATTACCTTATGTGGCCATGATAATTCGTTTATTGTTGCTATTTTTTCTTCATAATCACTTTTTCTTATTTTATCAATCTTATTTGCAATTATCACCACATTTTTTTCTACTTCTTCAAAAGTTCGTAAAACAGATAAATCATCTTTTGTTAATCCGACATCAGCATCAATTATAAGGAATATCTTTCTCTGGACTATTCCCGATCGGAAAAAATACCACTTTACCATTTCTTGTATTTTCTGTCTTTCTGAAGCAGAAATTTTTGCATACCCATATCCAGGCAAATCAACAAAATATAATGAATCATTTATTAGAAATAAATTTATTTGGCGGGTAAAGCCAGGAAAAGAACTGGTTCTAGCAAGTCCCTTATTTTTGGTTAAACAATTAATTACACTAGATTTGCCCGCATTAGAACGACCAATAAAAGCAAACTGTGGAATTCCATCTTCCAAAGCCTTATCCGATCCTTTAACCCCTCTAAAAAATTTTGCTGATTCTATTTTCATAAGACATTCTTACCATAGAAATGAAGAAAAAAATAGCCTTTAGCTATTTTTTCTTATCTTTTTTAGGTTTTTTTGTCTCTTTTTTTTGAGAGTTATTGCCCTTTGCCATATGTTTAAACTTATTATTTATATCTATATATTATCATTCTGCTAGTTTTCTTGTAAAGTGCAACACATTAAAGTTCCTGGTCCAACATGTGACCCAATAAAAATACCCGTCATACTTGTAAAAAATACTTTCACCTGATTTGGATATTTATTTTCAAAAAGATCGCGTAATTCTTCAGCCTCATTTATATTGTCGGCGTGACTAATAGCAATCATAAAATTCTTTTTGTTTATTAGTTCACTTTTGTTTACATCCTCAAATTGTCTAAACAAGGCACTAGCTGTATCTCTTGCATTCATTTTTAAATTTGCCGCCTTAACTTCACCATTTTCCATATGAAGTATTGGTCTCATTCCCATCCTCTGCATCTGCTCCAATAAAACTGCTAAAAGATGATTTATCCTTCCACCAGCCTCCATTTGTGCGGAGTTCTCTGTCATTCCATAGAAATATAACTTAGGAATAAAAGACTCAATTTTTTGAATAGCACTATTTATGTCACTCTCTTGTTCTATTATTTCTCTTGCCTTGATTGCCAAAAGTGTTTCGGCTACATCTATATTATTTGAATCAATTATGTGGATTTTCTTTTGACTATCTTCATTAAACATTTTTTTAGTCTGCAGTGCTGAATTGTAAGTACCAGAAATCTTAGAACTTATAGTAATACAGATTAGTTCATCGTTTTTTGACAAAGCTTCTTCAAAATATTTTTTGAATGTTCCCATTGATGGCTGAGATGTTTTAGGATTAGAGTTTAGTCCTTTCTTAAGAGCATCTCGCATTTTTTGAAAAATGTTTTCTCCTACTAATGAATCCATTTCTGGCCAATAAAGATTAGAAGAGATGGGAATAATATTATATTTATCAATAATGTCGTCAGTAAATGAGGCAAAATTACACACTAAGATAGCTACGTTTTTCATTTTTTTATATAAAAGACTGACAGCAAGCCAGTCTCTTGAATTACAATTTTATCTTGGAATACTTTCCTATCTTTACGGCAAAAACTAGACTAAAGACTCCCAAAATTACAAAAAATATTCCAACCAATATTGCCAAAAGATCAGGATAAATGAATATAAGCACACCAAATAGAATCGCTAAAATACCGTTATAAATAAAATTTCTTTCTACTTGACGTAATGCTTCAATTGCAATATCCATATTTTAAATTTTTAAGACACTAACGACCTTTTAATAATTATACTATTTTATTTCCAACAATACTATACATTACTTTAAATATGTTTCTATATTTTTGAGATGTTCATCGTATGTTTTTGCACAATGAATTTTTTTGTTTTTATCATGGAGATAAAACAAACAATCAGTCACTGCTGGATTTAAAACTGAATCAATAGCGCTAAGACCTGGATTAGCTATTGGTTTTGGAGGTAATCCTGTATTCAAATATAAGTTATAAGAAGAATTTATTTTTTTGTCTTCGCTAGCTATTGGTTTCCACCAATCTCCACTACTAATATATAAAAAAGGTGCTTCAATAACTCCAGATTGCATACATAAATTATTACTCCAAAGAATAGTATTCTTTTTTTGGCACACTTCTACGTTTGAATGAGTTAAAGAATCTTTTACATACTGCACACTAGCATCTATTTCAAGTCGCATATCATCTGCTAACCTATTCCAGATTATCCCAGCAATGAGTGGCATATCCTCTTTTGAAGCAGCTTCTCTTTGGACTATAGAAGCTATCTTAAGAGCAGTTGTCCACTTAATATCATTTTCAAGAAATTGAGCCTGGTAAGGGGCAAATTTTTCATTAAATCTATTTATCATACGTTTAGCAATCTGCTCCCCTGTTTCGTTTGCCTTTATAAGATAAGTATCAGGGAAATAAACCCCTTCAGCATATTCGGGCTTAGTTTCGGTTGTTTTGAATATCCAGTCCATTTTTTGCTTTTCTTTCCACCTTAACTCTTTTGCCAAAACTTCAGCAATTTGTTCTTTTCTATATCCTTCAGGAATTACAATCCATTTTAAGTCTGACTCACTAATCAATATTTTTACAACTTGCAACTCATTCAAATTGTTATCAATTTTATAACCACCTGGTTTTAATTTATTATGCAATCCCGCTATATCAAGTATTAAATTAAATATTTCCTTATTTTTTATTAACTTTTTTTCGTAAAGAGAATTAACTACATCTACCTCTTCTTCATCAATAGCAATAACAAAATATGCCTGATTCTCGTTTGAAGCATCAGCTGTCGTATTAGCAAAGACGTTCAACGGGAAAAAACCTAATGCTAATAACATTACAACAGATATAAAAAATTTTCTAACTTTTAAAATCATAAATGTTTTTATTAAATAATTAAAAATGTCTTGAGTCATAAGCCCAATGAAGCAAGGCTTGTCGTTGCCCTGTGCGACAATTTAAATCACCCATCACGCAATTCTTTTTTAGTTGATAAATGTGACGCTTCATTGCATTCCATCTTTTAATTTGGCGCAAATCATCAGGATGTCTTCGCCCCATATAATATCTACAATACCATTGAAACCAACCCCTAGGATCATCTATATGTATCCATCCTTTTTTCTGCCAAACCGATAACGGTTGGCTCGCATTAACTCCAAAATAATTAAGCTCTTTTTTGTGTTCTTTTGGGCAAAGTTTTGCATTCTTATACCAATCAGAGGGAAATTCATCTCTACAATCTGTCATATATTTTCCGCCAAAAACACCCATCTCTAGCATCTCTTTTGGAGTTAACTGAGGCTTAAAATCTTTATGAAAGTTCTTCCCCATTGGTTCAACTAATTCATAGATATATCCTTTTTGCATTTTATCATTAACAACTACTGTTCTATTTTTCATATTGAATATATATAAAGAAATCTTTCCCAATCCTCAACACATTGCTTGACAAGATCTACCACGTCAACTAAAGTATCAAATTCTTGCACATCAATACCAAATCTATTTTGATCTCTAAAAGGATCATAATACTCAATAATTGGAGTAAGAATATCTCCTACTTTATGATTTACAAAATGATTCTGTGGTTCATACTTATCAAGTTTTTTGTGTTTTTGCGTGTTTGCTATATCACGACAAAGAGATAATGATGGACTTCGCGAAACAAATATATCTATATCAATTCTTCCATATCTGCTATCAATTAACCAGTCCTTCAGATGATAACACTGTATAAAAAAAGAGGTAAAGGCATCTATTGCCATGTTAAAATTCTCATCAGTTGCAACAGAAAATCGGTTAAGATCATCCCTTAAGCGTTTCACTCTATCAAGCTGTTCATTATATGGCAATTTGTTTTTCATATAGTAAAATTATCACAGTAAACAGAAAATAACAATAAAAAAATAGGTTATTGTAAAACCTATTAAGTAATTTTTTGTCCATCGTCACTATCTTCATCATAATCAAAAGGTATCAACGTAAAAACTTCATCTGGCGGTGAAAGATTCTTTGTGTGATAAATCTTAAAAGCCAAATTTATCATGGGCTCCAGTCTCCATAATGTGTCTGGAATAGTTTCTCCAACAAAACCAAACCACTTTGTTTTACGCTGCAGAAATAAAACATCTCGCTTACGGCGAACAGCAAACTGAAATAAAGAAAAACTCTCGTCGTAGTAAAAAATAAAACTGTTTACTCCATCAGGAACAATATAGGTAAAGATTTTTTTCTTTTTAGAAAAATGAAAAGGATATAATCTCTCACCATTAATTCCGAAGTAAAACCAGCAGTATTCTTTTTCTTCTCCATCGCTGCACATTACAAAAGGTTTTAGTTCTGGTTCGTTTAAAAGAACTTCTGGGATTTTAAAACTATACTTCTCCGATGACCATCCTATATCTCCCAATTGAAAAATAGTACTGCCAAACATAAGCTTGGGCTGACATTCATTTTTCAGTATTGAAGCCAAATTAGGATCTTCTCGTGGAACTCCTACAAAAATCTTCATTTCAAATACCCCTTTAAACTACTAACTTAGTATAATCATTATGTAATATAAATGTCAAAAAAAGAACCGACATTTCTATCGGTTCTTTAATTAAAATTTATAATAATTCTTTAAGGGAGAAAAACTCCATAATATGTATTTTTATTACCTAAAACAATTGCTTTTGTTCCATCATTAGAAATTACACTACTTACCCATCCGTCAGTAGGACTGACTACTGGAGTCGCGTCAACCCAAGTAGCCCCAGAGTCTAATGATTGATAAAGTTTGCTTCCACTTCCAGGATTTATACCAGCAAGCATTCTTGTACCATCGTTAGACATTGCCACAGTATACCACCAATAACCAGAATCTCCTGCTGGTTTTACTTCGGTCCATGTTGATCCATAATCTGAAGACTTATATATTCTATATCTACTATCCACGTATTTTAAAAGAAGTAATTTGGATCCATCCGAAGAAGAAACCATTTTATAAGCTCCATTATTTATTAACGTCCAACTATTTCCATAATCCGAAGATGTATATAAATTTCCCTGAAAAGAACCCGCATACACCCTAGAACCATCTGTGGAGGTGTTTAATACTATCCAGCCATAGCCTGCATCACCATTTGGTCTTAGTTCGGTCCAGCTAGAGCCCTGGTTTGTTGAAGTAAACAATCTACCGCCACTTGCCGGAGGCACTTCTTGATAAGCTGCCGTATATATTCTTGAAGCATCAGAAGATGTTGCAATTCTTGCCCATAATCCATAAACCCCACCGGAATATGGCGTTGTTAGTTTTGTCCATGAAACTCCATAATCAGTTGATTTATAAATCGTATTATTACTGTTATAATCGCTATCACCCGAAAAAACAATATTACCAGTTGAAGTAGTTGCCCTACCCTCTGCTATTAACCCACTAGAAGTAGAATAAGTGACAGTATTTCCATTTGTAAGGATGACTACTCTATAAGGATTACATGTATAAAAATATGCTTTAGATAAATCAGAAGAAGCGGTCAATGCTCCAAGCGTACCAGAAGAACAACCACCATTTGCATCAATCTGTGTCCATGCATAGCATTGACTGGTAGCTCCAGTTGTTGTTTTCCATTCCGAACATCCTCCAGCATTATTACATGCCCTTACTTGATAGTTATAAGTATTGCACAAAATTCCAGTATCATTTCTTGTAGTCGCAGAAGTGTTTTGGATAGTGACTCCATTTCTTTGCAATTCGTATGTGGCAGCATTAGTAGAAGTACTCCATGAACAATCTATTTGACTGGCAGATATTCCTGTACATGTTAGTGTTGATGGAACATCAGGAACACATACATTTGTTGTAGTTCCTACCGGACTCGTTGCTACCCAAGCCGATTCACCTCCAGCATTTTTTGCCCTTACTTGATAGTCATAGCTAGTTCCACAAGTAAGTCCAGAGTCCGTTTTTGATACTGCGGATGTATCTTGAATTGTCGTTCCGTTTCTCTGCAACTCGTATGTAGTAGCACTAGAACTTCCTGTCCAGCTACAAGCAATTTCGGTTGATGAATTTGCAATACATGCAAAGTTAGTAGGAATAGGTGGAGGACATACCGATGTTGAAGCAGAAGTAGAAGCAGAATAATTAGAACACACACTGCCAATACACGCACTTATTTCATATGAATAGGAAGTATTACATGTTAGCCCAGTATCATAGATTGGCTTAGTAGACGAAGTCACTGTATTAGCATCATTATTATTTCTCCTAATTTTATATGTTATTCCCGTTCCAGAAACAAAATCCCAACTACAGGAAATACTTGTTCCAGTAGCTCCACCACAAGCAAGATTTTGGGGAACAGCTGGAATAACATTTATACCATAAGTTGTGGTTTTTCCAGAAATATTTATAGTTAAAGTTTGATTCTCAGCTGGATTACTGCTGTTAAATCCGGTAATATTATCTGCCGTTAATGATTCAACTTTTGTACTTGAATCACTATAAGTACCTGTCACAACAAGCCCATTAATATCAATAGTTTCTCCAATAGCATAGTTTAATTTTGAAGCTGGAGTAGTTATTGCAATACTAACAAGTTTCATTACTATAGTTCCAGCAACAGCTGCTGAAGGTACATAATCGCTGTATACCTGAATATCATCTATTGCCCCTTTAAATCTATCATTACTATTAAATCCAACTCCGATTCTCTCCACAATATCGGTCGTACTTACTGTGTCCGTTCTTGCTTGACTTGTTGAGGTAAATACAAGATCACCATTAATCCAAAATTTTAAGGCTCCTGGCAAATCCCCTTTCTCCAAGCTAATAACTACATAGTTCCATTTTCCTCTCTCTATTTTTTGAGAAACATTGGTTGATATTTCATCAACTCTTCCACTACGATAAAGAGACACCATAAGATTATTGTCACTAGTGACACAAGCACTAAAGATATTAGCACTTCCATTTCCTTCAGAATAAAAACAGTCCTTCCCACCATCGCTATCTGGTTTTATCCATGCAGAAAGAGTCCAATTTGATCTTCCATTAAATAGTCCGCTGGACGACCCAGTAGCTATTCCTCCCGTTCCATCAAATAAAATACATTTTCCGAACATACAATCTTTGCTATCAAGAATAGTAGCTCCCGAAACAGATGTTCCACTATTATTACTCCATGAGTCTAATAGGTCTGCAGCTACTACACTGCTTCCAGATGAGCCAGAACCTTCTAATTTCCAATTTGCAAGAAAGCTAGTTGGAAGAGATAGAGGTACAGAAGTAGCAAAAGCTTTTGCTTTTGTTATTTTTGCTTCGTAGTTAGAGTTTTTAGCAAGGTTGGTATAAATAATAGTAGAAATTATACCAATCAAAACAATAGCCAACAGTATCTCCACCAATGTAAATGCACTTGTTTTAGACATTGTAAAGTGTTTTATGATTATAAATTCATTTTATCATAAATATTGTAATATACAATTTTGAGAAGCTATTTTTAGACAATCAAATCACAATTTTAGTATTTTCCTCTGTTTTTTAAATCTTTTTTTACTTTGTTTATAAATTTCCCAAAATCTTTTTCTTTTTTCCTTTTCTCAAGCTTAGACATATCAAAATAGTTTAATTCTTTCCCTATGTTCAAAAAATTAAAATACTTCTGTTTATCAAGTCTTCCTTCTTCAAGCGCTTTGAGTATTTCGCAACCAGATTCATTTGTGTGGGTACAATTCCTAAACTTGCACTTTTTTCCAAGCTCAATGATTTCATTAAAAATATCATTTACTCCACTGCTAATGTCACTAATCCCCACCTCTCTTATACCTGGATTATCAATTACTATTCCGCCATTTTTAAGAAAATACATTTCTCTACTAGTTGTTGTATGTTTTCCACGATCACTATACTCACTTATATCACCAACCTTAATAATATTATTTTCTAAAAGTTTGTTTATTAAAGAAGACTTACCTACTCCCGAAGATCCAAGAAAGCAATATGTTTTACCTTTCTCAATGTAAGACGTTAATTCATTTAGCCCCTCGTCGTTTAAAGTACTAGTTAATATAATGTCCACATCTTTAAATCTGCCTTTTATCTCCGCAACGATTAAACCTAAATCATTTTTTGGAATTAAGTCTGCTTTATTAAGAATAATTACTGGTGTTATCTCCTGGTTTCTTACGATAGCAAAATACCTTTCAAAACGATTAAGATTATAGTCTCTATTTACCGCTTCAACAATGAAAGCTGTATCAATGTTTGTCGCGATTATTTGAACATCGTTTTTATTGCCAAGCCTATCCTTGTCCCCATAAATTCTTTTTATTACAGTTTTTCTAGGTAAAATTCCAAATATTACGGCTTGTTTATTTCCCAGATCCTTCATTAGAGTCCAATCCCCAACAGCAGGATAATCTTCTCTTGATTCAGCATTAAACATTTGCTTTCCAGTAATTTTCGCCAAAAACTTACCATTTTGATTTATTAATTCATAAGCTCCTTTGTGTTCAGATATTACTCTTGCAACATCAAATTCGCTTAATCCTAACGTTTTCCGATTAGATTCAAAAAAATCATTATATCCAAAATTTTCTAAAATTGAATCATGCATATATTAAATATTTACCACAAAAATATAACTTAAGGAAGAACTACCACCATCACAAATTAACAAATATCAAGCAAAATAAAAACGCCCCTTGGCGTTTTTAGCTTTTATTATCATTTTTCCAGACTTTCTTCATTTTCATATTATGAAGAAGATTTCCTGCGAGCGTTGCGTGTTGCGAATCGAATATCAACGATCCATGATTACCTTTTGTTGTGAGGTAATTATCAATATTATTTACTCCTACTTTTTTATTTATTTCATCCATCTTAAATACTTGATCATTAGCTCCAGCAACAAATCCAACATCAACCCCTTTTTCCTTTAACCATTTAGTCATTTCAAAAATATCAAGCTTGGTCATCGCATCAACTTCTTTGTGTGAAAGAATTGGGTTTTTTAAAAAACTTCCAACAATCGCTTTTAAATATGTTTTAAAAGAAAGTATCTTACCTTTATCCATTCCTTTCATTTCCTCTATTCCTTCATCGATTGCAAACCTTTTTACCAATTCTTCCCTCGAAATATCTATTGACCCCGCAGGTGAAACAAATACAAGATTCCGAAACTTTTCTGGGAATAGACTAGCCGCAATAGCAAGATTTAATCCCCCTTCAGAATGCCCGATACCATCAACCTCTTCCAGCCCCTTACTATTTAATATGTCTATTATCGCTAAAGCTTTTTGCAATTCCGATGCAGGAATATCCGCTCCCTCTTCTTCATTAATAATCTCTTCTCTTGTAAAATTCGCCGTCACCACTTTCCTCTCGCCCTCTTCTGCAATAATCTTCAAAGAATCGCTCCAAGCTTCTGGGCTAACCCCCCAGCCAGGAGAAGCGAAAACAGGAACATTTTCAGCAATTTCTTCGGGAGATATTTCAACTACGTCTGCTTCATTAAAAAACTTGTATTTGACTAAAAGGTCTTCAGCTATTTTTCGTGTTTCAGTATAAATATTATTCTCTTTACCTTCTTCACCCTCATTCGTATTCGTTTCCAAATCTTCACCCAAAGCTTTAGTTTCCATTGCTCCACTTTCATATTCAGACTCTTCTTCAAAACTTTTTTCGAAATTCATTTATTTAAATTATATATGAGTTTTACGGATTAATTATACCACAATGAGACCAGAGAATAAATCAAAAATACCCTTTTAGGGGTATTTCGAAAACAAGCTATTTAAACAATCTCAAAGAATTAATTATCGGAATAAAATCACAAATAAAATTATATGCAGCCGCACCTGAAGGATTAAGAATATGGGCAAAAACCAAAAAGAATCCAAGAATATTCAGAACCGCCCAAACAATTATATTCTGCCTAATAACATTTACAGTCGAGCGCCCAGT
The DNA here is from genome assembly GCA_023228085.1 of bacterium. Classification (GTDB taxonomy): domain Bacteria; phylum Patescibacteriota; class Minisyncoccia; order Minisyncoccales; family Minisyncoccaceae; genus Minisyncoccus. Next base: position 204,362 of record JALOBW010000001.1, on the reverse strand, counting down.
CCTGATCAATTCTGGAATTTGAGATAAATCATCTTTCATTAACGCAATATCAGCTGCTTCAACTGATGCATCCGAGCCAATAGCTCCCATAGCAATCCCCACATCCGACAAAGCCAATCCAGGAGCATCATTGACCCCGTCTCCAACCATAGCCACTTTATAATCCTTACTTAAAAATGTCTTTAGTTTTTCTAACTTATCGGCTGGTAATAAGTTAGCATGATATTCGTCTATTCCTGCTTCTTTTGCTACCCTACTCGCAGCTTTTTCATTATCTCCAGTTAGCATAACTGTCCTCTCTACGCCCAGAATTTTTAACTGGCATATCGTCGTTCTCAACCCTTCTCTTATTCTGTCGGCCAATGCTATGCATCCCACGAGCTTGCCATCGTATGCAACCAAAGACACATTAAATCCTTCGGATATTTCTTCATCTATCTGTTTAACCTCAGCACTCTTCATAGTAACTTTCATTTCTTGCAAAAAGGACTTTTTCCCCATTACAATTTTCTTTCCATTGTATGTAGCCGATATTCCTTTTCCTCCATACTCCTCAAAGTCACGAACTTCATAGATAGAAATGTCCTTTTCTTTAGAATACTCAATAATCGCATGAGATATCGGATGACTAGAGCAAGAAGAAGGTATTGCTGCAAGGAATATAACATCACTTTCTTTACTCTTGTTAAAGCAAATTACCTTCTCGATTTTCATTTTTCCTTGCGTCAAAGTTCCAGTCTTATCAAAAACAATTACCTTAACTTTGGCCAAACTATTCAGATAGTCACCACCTTTAATAATAACTCCGTGTCTTGCACTATGAGTAATAGCAGACATCAATGCTATTGGAGTAGCAACAGCAATATCATCCGCACAACTTACTAGCAGCAAACTTATAACCAATCCGATATCACCAGAAAAAATATAGACAATAATTGCCCCACTAAGAGTAAGAATTATGTACCATTTCACGAATTCATTTATAAAAGAATATATCGGAGATTTATTAGCCTGAGCCTGCTCAATGAGGGCTATTATTCGTTCAAAAGTAGTCTCCTTACCGATCTTATCTGCCCGAACAATCAAATGTCCTGACACAACAGTAGTAAAGCTTAAAATAGAGTCACCCTCTTTTTTAAAAACTGGCACAGACTCTCCTGTAAGAGAAGATTGATCTATAGAGGCTTCTCCACTCAATACCACCCCATCAACTGGAATCCGTTCACCCAGCTCAATTACAACTGTATCTCCCCGTACCACCTCCTCCAAAGGAATGTCATACAGTTTTCCGTTTCTTTCTATCTTGGCCATTTTTGGCTTTAGATCAAGTAGGCTATTAATCGCAGAATGAGATTTTATTTTTACATAAGCCGAAAATATTCTTGCCGATGCAATCATCAAATTTATAAAAATAGCTGGCATCCATTCCTTTTCGTACAACGACACCACTAAGGCGATACTAGCCAGAAGATCAATAGAAATATTTTTATTCTTAATAGTTACCAAAGCACTAACCAAAACTGGAATAGTAGCAACAATAGCTACAATCTGCAAAAACATCCCCTCCTTTATTATTGGAATATTAAATAAATAAAAAACCAACACCGCCAAGAGAACAAGGCAAAGTGTTATATTCAGATTCAAAAGTATTTTTATCCAACTATCCTTATTCGAAAGCATTTGAAATAGTTTTAATAATATAACATAAGTATAACATGCCACAAATTAACCGAATAGATTAATCTCCTTTTAAAAACTTCACCAGTTCTCAACTTCATTTTTAGCAATAAAAAAATGAATGACGATTCATCCATAGTTTCGATGAGCATATCAATATGACGAATATGCCCAAGAATAAAATTAAGCCGTTTTGCTTCGCACTTTAAAATGCTCCGCACAACATTGTTATACCTATCAGCCTTATTCATAATAACTCCAAGTACCAAAACAACATTACATTCAAAACAAAATAAATACAAGTCTCATTTACTATTTTTATATTTTTCTCTATTAGCATCAAGCGCCATATTTGTCAGTAAATTCTCAGCAAGCAAAATATGTTCTTTTTCGAATACAATTGATCCATGATTACCCTTTGTAGAAACAAGATAATCAACATTTTCTTCGATTTTGTCCAAGGCCTGCTCTATCGGAAACACCTTATCATTAGCCCCACACACCAATCCGACTCCTACTCCTTTGCCTTTTAAATACTTAGTCATCTTAAAAAGATCTATCTCTGTCATTGCCTTTATTTCATCCCGAGTAAATTTTGGATTCTTTACCATATATTCAATAATATCTCCGGTATAATCAACAGTTGAATTAAAATCTTTTTGTTCCCTTTTTCTTATTTCTTCAACCTCCTCAGTTATTGCAAATCTCCTAATCAAGTCAAAGCAAGAATCTTTTCCTATCATCCCAGCAGGACAAACAAGAACTAGATTTCTCACAGACTTTTCCCCCAGCAAACAAGCAGCAATAGAAGCATTTATACCGCCTTCCGAATATCCAACAATATCACACTGCTCAATACCAAGATCTCTAATAGTATCAACAATCAGTAAGGACTTGTGAAGTTCTGCTAATTGAAAATAATACTTATTGTCTTCGCCAATAGCATCAATAATCTTTTTTCTGTTCTTAAAAGAAGACGAAATAACTTCTCTTCCTTGATCAGACATTAATTTCATTACCCCTTTGACAGAATTAGTATCAGCTTTTACAGCCCAACCAGGAGCATAAAAAACAGGAACATCGTCCTTCTTTTTTTCCGGTGAAAATATTACAGCATCTTCAGTTGAATCAACTTTATCCAAATATTTTTCAGTTCCCGACATTGCCTGATAGCAGACATCTTCATCTAGAGGCCCGCACTCCACAGTGTCTTCTCCGAAAACAAAATCTTCGAAATTCATATGCATGCAAATTAATTATCTTTACCAAATTATACACAATTAAAACAAAAAAATCGACAAAAAGTCGATTTTGATTGTCATAGACTTTAATTCCGATTACGACTTAATCAATTTATATTGGACAAAATCGTAATAATAGAGTTTTTTCATATTATTATTTAAACTGATTCCTACCTAACTTCTTTACTTATTTTTGCCTTATCCTTTTAAGGGTGTTGTATCATAAAAAATCAAAAAACCGACTGCAAGTCGGTCTCTCAGTACTTTTGCATTAGCGCTTAAAAATACAGCCTTAAAACCCACCTTCCAGTGTAATCTTGATAAGTAAGGTGTTTCATTAGAGCCAATTTAAGTATTTTTTAAGGCAATAATTTCTTTAACGTTCGATAATCGCCATACCATATTTCTATCCTCTTGAGTGATTATTTCTGGCGAATCACTGGCCGAATACCCTAGCGCAGCTAATACATTAGAAGATAGATTTCTTTTTCTAATTAAATCAACAAAACTAGATCGCACCCTCTTCTTCTCATCATTATTCTCAATTTCTTCTAATACTCCCTGCAAACTAATAAACTTATAACTAGAAAAATCATCCGAATAACACTCAATCTCCACCGAAACATGTGGATCCTTATGGAAGTAATCTATTTTACGACCATAACGAGTCGGTAAAAAGTAGAGATATCTCCCATCAAAACTATAAAGAAACGGAGCAACATAAGGAAATTCATCTCCCTTAAAAGCAATACGACAAATATAATTATCATTAATTAAACGATCATATTCCTCTTTTTTCATACGAGGTATTTTAAAAATATTCATATATTTATCATATTAGATTATTTTTATTTAGTCATACTACAATACTAATATTAATTTAATTTTAATACTATCTTTTATTCCCCCTCTTCCCAAGACTCCTCATTTTATAATTTTCAAACCCTTCAACGGGATCGATCGACTTTATTTCTTAAAAAATGAAATACCGAAAAATATTATTAAATTATTTTCATCATTTCAACAATCCAGCTAGAAACATCTGGATTATTAGTCCATATCACTCTTCCCTGTTTTATTAATTCCTGATGTTCGGGATATCCAATGTTATCTATTTTTCCATGCAAATTAATAAAATCATCTGTAGTCTGAATCACTATATTAAATACTTCTGCCAAAACCCAAAACTTTCCATCTTCAGTGTTCATTCCAGTAAAAACTTCTGGAAATTTACTTAAAGCGAAATTATAAAATATAAAATGAAGACACTCGTGAAAAATAGTAAAAAGCTGAATACCTCTTTCATCGTAAATACAAACCTGAAATTCTCCATCTTCTAAAAATCGAGGACAAAAATCAAAAATAGAAAAATCACCAATAAGTTCTCTTTTAGGCCAAGGATGATTATTAAATATTTTATCAACCAAAAGAAAATACTTTTCTTGTGTTTGATTTAAATATTCAATAGTCTTGCTACTAAGAGATATGATTTCATCGTTATGAGAAATATAATAATCTAAAACATAATTATCCAAAAAAGTTTTCTTATTAGTTACTTTTTCGATATCAATAAGTGTTGGATGATATTTTAATGCTCTTTCTTTCCAAAAATCACAACCACCCTTTTTATGTCCGTAAAAACTCCAAGCCATATCTTGGTCTAATTTTTGATCAAATTGTAATTTAATAATTGAATGATTCATACAATATCCTCTTCCGTAAATATACCAATAGCTCCCTCTAGCACATTTAACGATTCTTATTTGAAACAATATGGCTTGCTAACCATTCAGCGTCTTCGGCTGAAAGCATAAGCGCACCATCTGGAGAAATTTCTTTTACTCCGACTTGCTCTTGGGACCCAGTCCATATATTCACGACCCTTAATTGCATCCACGATTTTAGCATTCCTGATTTAATATCCACACTTTGGACGCTTGAGTAAGGAATAATTTTTGTTTTCTTAAAAAATATCCCCTCTTTTATTGTTATTTTATCATCACCAACAATAAATATTATAGAGTTGTCATAAAGATATGAGTATATTGTTACAGGCAACACAATGAATATAAAAATAAAGGTTATAATCCCTTGAAATTTAAACATTGAAAAAAACAAATATGGAATAATTAGCAATAAAAGACTTCGCAAAATTAAATAGAATATATGCCTTCCCGCTGGGATTTTTTCTTCTTGATTGATTGTAATCATTATATTTTAAAATTAAAATCTCAAAAAAAATAATTATAATAAAATAGCACACCCCAAAATAAGGTGTGCTATCATCTTTAGAAAATATAATTATCTAGGACTCCGAGGCGGCCTCGCGATAATATTTTTTATTAACTCAATACTATAGCCAAAACCAAAATTAGTCAAAATTAGTAGCGTTAAGATCCGCCTTCACATCAGTTGCTTCAGGACTGCTAATCCAATCGCAAAAAACCTTCAAATCATACAACTTAGCCTAAAATACCCTTCTTTAGGGTATTTTCCTTTAACTTCGACAATGCGACTCGAACCGCCAATCGGTCTAATCTTTCATTTGCCAGTAGCTTTAAGAATAAATCGTAAAAGCCTATATTATTTATATTAATGCATATTTATTTAAACTATTCAAATGCATTAATTTACAATTATGCCTAAATATGTTTTAATAATAATGGTCATTGTGCCGAAACAATATAGCACCTTAAAAACCTTATAACTACACAGCTTTGATTTATCAAAGTAGTAGTTTAGCAGAGGAGTAAAATGAAAACAAAGATTCGTGATGCGGAGAGCAAAGATTTTAAATGGGTTGAAAACCTAATGCAAAATGCACTCGAAGATTACTATGGAGGAGATCATAGAGCTCATGCTAAAAGAATCCTAAATGCCCATCTTTCTGGAGGCATTGATTACTTAGGATTTTTTTCTTTCGAACAAAGAATGTTTGTAATAGAAGTGGATGAAATTAGAGGGGGAATAATACATATTGTTGGAAACGACAGTCAACATACAAAATTAGCCCCCTAATCATATCCCCTGAATTCAGAGGAAAGATAGGGCTCGGAACCCTGCTTCTTGATTTTGCCGAAGCATATGTCAATGAGCATAATGCAAGGCAAATTTACTGTACGGTAGCTGAACAAAACATTTCTGCACTACAATTTTTCCTTCGTAATGGGTTCATTCGGGCAGGAGAGTCAGAAAGTCATTATAAAGGTGGTATAAATGAAGTTATGCTTTATAAACCACTCCATGACTTAAAGAGTCTTACAAGCTTTGACTCTATAAATATTTCTGTCGTTCCGCTTGATGAAACTAACGAAGAAATAAAAAAGCAAACTGCTGAGCTATTACTTAATCGTCTTTGCAATTCTTTTGATGGAATAACAAGTGATTGGGTCTCATCATTATTCGATGGATATACACGTCGTCACACTAAAGATATAAATGCAAAATATAAGCTTATTTTCGTAGCTCTTGATGGCAACGGACAAGTCGTAGGAGTAGCGGGTGCAACTCCAAAAAAAGGAAATCCTATCAAAATTATGCCACTTATAGCTAGTAATATATCTGCTTTTGAGGCTTTATTGATTGATATTCCCTTCCAGCTTGTCCCGTACGGACATAAGCTTTATATTCATATTGATCCAAATGTGAATGAAGTTATTTCATTACAAAGACTTGGATGGAAACTGGATGCAGCTATGCCTTCTGCATATCATCCAGATATCATAACACAACAATGGAGCCTAAACATAGGTGAGTCAACAATGAGAACAATGAGAATAAAACAAAAGTATTTTGACCTAATTAAATCAGGTAAAAAAACTCTGGAAGTACGTGTTGGATACGAATCGATAAAGCGTATCAAAGTCGGTGAACGAATCCAACTCGGATGTCATGTTAGCACACAAGAAGTCAAAGTAGTTGAAGTACGAAATTATTCAAACTTTGAAGACATGCTCGCAAACGAGAATTGGAAGCTAATTGTTCCTGATGTAAAATCAAAGGGAGAAGTTCTTGCCTTGCTTAGGCAGATATATCCCAAAAATAAAGAAGTGCTCGGGGTCATAGTCCTTGAGTTCGAAAAACCTAGTGAAAACTAGGTTCTTTTTATTCTTATTCCTAAGACTCCATATTTTTTCTGATCTTCGTCAGAATAAATTTGTTCAATCTCTCTAAGAAGATCTTCTTTTGAATTCTGTCCAAAATATTCACTAGGAAAATCGGAAAACAATTCTTCAAATGTCTGATAACGATAGAGTGCAATAACATTAGTTAATATTTTTTCGGTTTGATTTTCATTAGAAATAAACTCAATTTCATCTCCAATATTAATCGCCTTACGCTTTTCATCAAACAATCTTGACTCTATAACCTTTTCCCCATTTTTTATTTTTATAAAAGGCTCGTTGCCTAATTTCATGTTATGGATCATTTGTTTATTCTTACCCTTATAAAATCATATCAATGTCTTCTTCAGTAATTGATATGAACAAAAACCGACAGCAAGTCGGTCTCTCGATACTTCTTCCTTTATCACGGAAAACCGCTCCCTCGATAAAAAAATTGTTGACTTCCTTGTACGGTCCAGTGCCCCACCGAGGCAATAACCATAAGGGTTAATTGATTTATATTTTAATTATCGCACACCGATGGACGGTCAACCATCTAATTTATTCTATAACTTTAATTTTAAAATTAATATAGCTTGTCTTTATATTTTCTCCTTTTAAAAAAGCCTTAACATCATAATCTCCTGCCTTAAGAAAATTAATGGAAATGCCCCCTTGAATACTTTTAGTCTGTGAGTGAATAAAGTCATTTTCAAACCTAATAATTTGCTTATCTCCATCTGTTGTTATTGATTTTATATTACTGGTCTTTTCAATTAAAAAATCTGTAGAAAATATTATACCGAATTCTGCTTTTTTTGCCATTCTTTCACTATTATTCTCGATAGAAACTTCGATAACTTTTTTACTTACCGAAAACTCATAAATTTTATTTTCGATTATCTTTTCTTTATTAAAATAAATATTAATTTCTGATTCCCCTATTAGCATTTTATCTTTACTATTTTCTTTAATTAATACAGTTAATAGTTCAATTACTTTATTTTCATAAGCATTTCTTTCTTGATTACTGACTTCTGCTATTTCATTAATCGTACAAAAACTTTTAAATAAAATCTTTCCTCCAATAAAAAGCAAAAATAAGCTTAAAAATATTAATATATTAAAAAAATCGACTTCTGCTATCTTAAAATCAACATTACTATAAAAGATTGACAATAAAATAAGTAGAAATGACCCTGTAAATGATAAAAATAATTTTATCAAAATATTAACTGGTTTTAAATAATTTAATTTTTCCTCTGTCTCTTTTTTAATTTTTTTAAGCTCTTTTAGGAATTTCTCGAAACTTCTAATATCGAATCCTTTTTTCTTCCATTTTTTTTGTTCACTCTTAATTTTATTTTCTACTCTTTCAATCTCACCCTTATACTTTTCTGTCAATGAATTAATGCCTTGCGGCAAAAAAGAAAACAAAATTGCTAAAAGAGGCAACACAAATCCAATAATAGCTACAATAAAAGAAGCATATAATTGTAAGATAATATTGTCCATTTTAAAAAATAAAACACCTAAAAGGTGCCATTAATTGGTTAGTTGATTATTAATTATTTGACCATTTTCGGTCTCTCGATATTTTTTCATATGGCTCCGGCGGTAGGATTCGAACCTACAACCTATTGCTTAACAGGCAACCGCGCTACCATTGCGCCACGCCGGAATATTGCTAATTTTGAATTAACAATATGTATTATAACTATTTTTCAAATTTTTTCAACCCATTGTACAAAAACTCCGTTTTTGAGCAAAACGGGCTGATTTAACCCGTTTGTTCACTATTTATAGCTACTTCCCTGTTTCTTCAATCGTTTTAGGGATACACTGATACCCCTTGTCATGCTTCCAATTTGCCGAATTGTAGGCAGTTTCCTTTCCACCTATAACACTAGATGAATTAAATGTGGCACATAGTTCAAATCTTTTACCCTCAATTACCTTATAGTCATAGTACTTTTCAGATTCTCCTTCTTTAAATTCTTTGCTATCTACATAGCTATAGTTTTGTTCTTCTAATACTTTTAAACTTTCTGGAAGTTTTTGGTTATCACGATAATAAGTTTCCAGACCTCTCTTTATTGTCTCAAAATTATTTATTATTTTTTGATCAAGCTTTCTTGCCCTTGCTTCGGCTGGAGATTCAATTATAAAAAATGAAGAAATTAATACAACCAATACAAAGAAGCAAGTAATAATAAAATAAGCTAAATTAAACTTCTTATTTATTTCTTTACTTTTAATATCATAAAAGTAAAATCCAAAAATAGAAGAAGATACTACTAAAACAGTTAGTATTTTTAGAATTGAATTTGCAGTTGTTTCGCCATCAAGAAAATTATTCAAAAGTCCAATTAATGCTCCAACCATTACAACCGAAGAGACAAAAATAATAAAATACGTCATCCATTTCCTTACTGAGGAATTGATGCCGAATTCTCCTTTTTTTATTCCTTTATAGATCAAAGACTTCATAAAATAGAAAATCGGAAAAGCAATAATTACTCCAGATATGGCAGATTTTATACCAGAATTTTCGCTATAATAATTATCTGATATTAAGGGGAAAAATTTATTAATAAATTCAAAAATTATTGAACCAAAAGATATCGCTCCAATAATCAAGGTGACTAACGCTAAGCTATAATAAAATGCTAATTTTGCCGATTTAGTGTTTTCCATATTGTTTTAAATTAATACTTATCTTATATAAAGAATACCATACCTATTAAAATATATAAATAAAAACCACCCTTAGGCGGCTTTATTTTTCTAATATCCTTCCAATTTTTTCAAATTTTTGTGTTGTCTTATCTTTTCAATTGCTTTTGCTTCAATCTGTCTTATTCTTTCCCTAGTCACTTTAAACTCTTGTCCCACCTCTTCAAGAGTATGAGTGACGCCATCCTCAAGACCAAAACGCATTGATAATATTTTTTGCTCTCTTTCGGTTAAGTCTCTAAAGATTTCATCCATATGTTCTCTCAATAGCTTTCTTCCTGCTTGCGATGCTGGAGACTCAATCTTGTCATCTTTTATAAATTCTCCAAGCACACTATCTTTCTCATCTTCTCCAACTGGGGTTTCAAGTGATACTGCTTTTTGAGATATTTTTTCTAGATGTCTTACTTTTTCTACTTCAATTCCCATCTCAGCAGCAACCTCTTCGGCTAAAGGTTCCCTGTCTAAGTCTTGCAGTAATCTTCTTTTTGCCTGAGTATATTTCGTTAGAGTTTCAATCATATGAACGGGAATTCTAATTGTTCTTGCTTGATCAGCCAAAGCCCTAGTAATAGTTTGTCTAATCCACCAAGTAGCATAAGTAGAAAACTTATATCCCTTTCTCCAGTCAAATTTTTCTACTGCTCTAAACAAACCCAAATTTCCTTCTTGTATCAAATCAAGTAATGTTAAATTTGGAGATCTTCCAATATATTTTTTTGCAATAGAAACAACTAAACGCAAATTCGCTTCAGCTAGCTTTCTCTTTGCATCTTGATCTCCAACCTCTATTCGTTTTGCAAGTTCTTTTTCTTCTCTCGCTGTAATAGCAGGAATTTTTCCAATCTCACGCAAATAAGACTGAACTGAGTCAATTTTTCCACTCGAAACTTTTTTTCTACCTTTTCGTTTTGGTTCCACTTCGGCATCTAAATATCCTTTTGACTCCCTAAGCTCAATACTCATTTGATCCAACTTCCCTAGTAAATCCTCAAACTCACCAATATTTTCCTCAATATTTGGAAAATAAGAAAGAACTTCAGAAAAAGTAATAAATCCTCTGAGTTTTCCTTTTTTTAAAAGCAATTCTAATTTTTCAGTATCAATCACCGATACCAATATTTTTTCCTTTTTCTGTTTTTTGGGAATCATCTTCTTCTTTCCTGTCTTTACTATATTTTTTTTAGCAGTAATAGTTTTTTTCTTATCAACCTTTTTAGTATTAACTTTCTTAACAATTTTTTTAACCAAAGTAGTTTTTGCTTTTCCCTTTTTTTTAGGAGCAACATTTTTTGCTATTTTTTTCTGAACAGGCTTTACCTGTTTTGCGGGTTTTTTTTGAATTTTTTTTGCCACCTTTTTGACTGCTGGTTTTTTTACAGCAGTAATGGTCCTCTTCTTTGGAGAAGATTTTGTTTTAATTTTGGGATTCAGAACTTTCTTCATTGGCTTCTTCATTTTTGTTATAGCTTAGTTTTTTAAACTCTTCCAAAAGAATACTTATTTTTTCAAAATCACCTTTTTTCTCAAGCTCTTTAATCTCCATAGTCAGTCTACTTCTTGTCATCTTTTTATTTAAAATATCTCTCTCAACTAAACAGCGCTCAAGCTCCTCCTTTTCTTCACAGTCTTCGTTCTTGCTGAGCTCAGACTTCATTAATATATAATTAATGTAATTAAGGTATTCACTATTACCTTCAAACTGACTAAGAATCTCTTCTGTCGTTATATCTTTTTTTTGCTTTAATTTCAATAACAAATCTTTGATAGGGCTATCAAAAGAATTTATTAATTCGTCATCAAACAAATCTATTTTTTCTGTATCCATTAATAACTGTATACAGATTTCATCATCAACTAATTGCTTCCTATTCTTTTTTTCTTTTTTAACAGTTAAAACATCCTCATCATTCCTGATTCTAAAGGAAGTATCACTACTTATTTTTACATTCTTTAGTTCTTCTCTTATGTCATTCTCATCAATCATTAACACCTGCGATAATTGCGATATCCAATATGCTTGATCAATATTACTTTTCATTTCCTTTATTATCGGCAAAAAATCCTTTGCAACTTTTTTCTTATTCTCTATTTTTGATAAGTCCTTATTTTTTATTGCAGATTCAAAATAAAACTGATTTATCGGTTTACTTTGTAAAATTAATTCTCTCCATTTATCGGCACCCTCATACAAAACTATATCAGCTGGATCTTTTTCTCCAAACATTGGGATAACTTTTATATCAAAATCCAAATCCTGTGCCATTTTTATTCCCCTTTTTGTAGCATTACTGCCAGCATCATCCATGTCAAAAGAAAAAACTAATTTGTTTGTATACCTTTTTAATATATTTAGATGAAACTCGGTTAAAGCTGTTCCAGAAACAGCGACACAGTTTTTTATTCCCGCTTGGTGCGAAGCTATGCAATCCATATTACCCTCAACTAAGACACAAAAATCATCTTCTTTTATTGCTAATTTTGCCTTATCTAACCCAAAAATTATTCTACTTTTATCATATAATAAGGTATTTGGGGTATTTAAATATTTAGCATTTTCAATACCTTCATTTCCAAAAATTCTTCCTGTAAAACCAGCTACGTTTCCATTTATATCGCAAATAGGAAACATTATTCTACTGCGGAATCTATCAAAAAACTTGTTTCCGTCTTTTTCAATAGAAATACCAGCTAATACTAATTCTTTTTTTGTGTACCCTTTACTGAGTAAAAAATCAGAAAGCTTGTTCCAATTAGAAAGTGCAAATCCCAACCTCCACTGTTTTATTGTTTCTTCTGCTAATCCTCTTTTAAAAAGATATTCTTTCGCACTTTTTCCTGCCGATGTCTTTTCTAAAAGATATTCAAAAAATTTTGCAGATAACTCACAAATTGAACCTATTTTATCTCTCTCGTTTTTTTCTTTCTTAGATTCCTTGAAATCAACCTTCTTTAACTCTACACCAGCTTTATTTGCTAGTATCTTTAAAGCTTCTGGAAAATCAATACCCTCTATTTTCATTATAAATTGAAACATATCTCCACCATCATTACATCCCCCAAAACAATGCCAAAGCTGTCTGCTTGGAGAAACAAAAAACGAAGGAGTTTTTTCCTTATGAAACGGACAGCAAGCCCTATAATTGACTCCTGCTTTTTCAAGCTTAACATACCCCGATATGACATCAACTATATTTAAACGAGACTTTATTTCTTCTACTTCGGACTTCATTAAAAATTAGAAAATATTAATAATATATTTATTAACAGAATATAAGAATAATACAAGTAATCTATTGTTTTAACAATATCACAATCACCAACTAAATCAATAAAAAACTCGCATGAAGCGAGTTTTATTTATTATCCCATTCTCCAAGCGTTATAACCTTTACCGATTGCAGATTGCCCCGCTGAATCTTCATTGAGATTTTATCGTTAGGTTTGTATTTACTTATTATTTTTGATAAAGAATTTGCTGTTGTTATTTTCTCGTTATTAATTTCTAAAACGATATCCCCCTCTTGAAGCCCCCCTTTCTCTGCTGGAGAATTCTTTGTAATTGCCTTTTCTCCACTACTTCCACTTAATATAAGGGCTCCGTAATTTATTGAGACTTTTTTAAGTTTTGCGACTTTATCATCTAGAAGAACATATCTTATTCCCAAGAAAGGATATGAAATCTTCCCAGTTGCTTTTGTTTGCTCAATATCTCGTTTTGCTTTATCTATAGTAATAGCAAATCCAAGCCCCTGTCCCACTGCTGACACGGCAGTATTAATTCCAATAACCTCTCCTCTCAAGTTTAGTAATGGTCCTCCCGAATTACCTTTATTAATAGCTGTATCAGTTTGAATTATATCTTCTAGTGTCTCACTAGTTTCGCCTCCCGAAGCAGTTATGGTTCTACCAAGTCCTGATATAACCCCAACCGAAACAGTATTCTGAAACTCACCTAAGGCATTTCCAATCGCAATGGCAGTTTGTCCTATACGTATTGAAGAAGAATTTCCCAATGGTAAAGGTTTAAATTTTTCTGTGCTATCAATTTTTAAAATCGCCAAATCTTGGACAGGATCTCTTGATAATATTCTTGCTTTATATTCTTTCCCATTATTAGTGACTATTGTATAATCAGCCTCTAAATCATAAGCAACGTGTTTATTAGTGAGTATCATTCCATCTTCGGAAACAAAGAATCCAGTTCCCTGACCTACTTCTTGTTCTTCTGTTCCATTTTGCTCGTATTTTGGAGTTGATTCAAAAAACCCGAATGGATCATAAAGATCAGAATCTCCTTCAATTTTTTTATAAACTGGCACCTCTTTGCTTATTACAACACTAACAACAGAATCAGATGCATTTTTAACCACATTTATAACTGCCTCTTCATGGCTAGTTTGAGGACTATAATTTGTAGCTGAAACAACAGCTGGCAAATTATTTGATCTATTTAAACTAGGATAAGCCTGAACAGCAAAAACTCCCAAAAAAATACCGACAAAAAGAACAGCCAAAAAGGCTAAAAGGTTTGAATAATTAGTAGTTTTTTCTTTTTCAAAACTTAAAAAACTGTTTTTTTCATTATTCTGTGGTAGTTGATAAATTGGCATAATCGTTTTTCTTTAAATTATTATTTTGTAAATAAAAATTCATTATTTACATAATCATAAATAATACGATATATCAATTGAAAAAGTTTCACTTTTTTTTGTCTTTATAATGATCAAAATCGTATTTGAAAATATCGCCTTTTGGTGGTCCTATAAAAAACATGTACAAGCCGCAGAAAAAATACTTTAAAGCTGTCCTTATATATCCATCCTTATCAAATCTGCGAGTAGGCATAAATATATGCGAAGACTTTATAATTCCGAATACCCCCCTCTTTGCAGCTTGCTGAACAAGCCAATGATCTTCAGCAAGAGATATTGATTCATCAAAGCCTTTTAATGCTTTGAATATTTTTTTATCAATAACTATACCCATTGCCCCCATTGGAAATATTTTTTGCAATATTATCTGCGGACGATTATACAATAAATCTAAAATAAATTTATTTAATAATAGCTTACTTTTTATTGGATATAGATTAAAAGAAGCAACGTTTAATTTTCTATCTTTATATTCAAAAATTGCATAATCTAAAAAATTTTTGCTTAATCTAAGGTCCGCATCTAAAAAAAATAAGACTTCTCCTTTTGCAATCTTCGCTCCATTATTTCTTCCTCGCGCTGGTCTTCCTCCTTCGGTGATAATGCAACCATACTTATTTGCAATTTCTACAGTTTTATCTTTTGAATTGCTATCAGCAACTATTATTTCATAGTCCGAAAAAATACAATTCTTTAATTGGCTTAATAATCTATCCAGATTCTTTTCTTCGTTTAGGGTTGGTATAATAATGCTTAAATACATATTTATTCAGATAATAACTTCTTTGCTTCTTCCCATATCTCAGGACGATTGTGATTCTTTTTTAACCAGTACCACCATTCTCCACCCCAAAAATAAAACGTATCAATGCCTGTGTTTTTTGCAAATTTTACAGTATCTTTAAATTTTTCCAAACTCATTGTTTGCTCTTGCTCCTCTAATGATGCATTTATAATAGAATTTGGGCACCAAGCTTCTGCCTGTAATTCGGTTCCTATTACATGTTTTTTAAAAACAAGATTTACTAATTCTGCCCGCCTCTGATAGTATACCGGAGGGAAAAAATAATCAAAATAAAACTTTAAACTATCTTGCCATACTCTTCTATAGGTAGTGACACCTACTATATCTGCTCCTGCCGAAGCAGGTTCAAACCAAAATCCAATTTCACCACTGTCAGTCACTATTACTGGTCTAGAAGGATCAATATCTTTTACGAGTTTTATTTCTTTTTTTAAGAACTCTTTGTCATACCAAGGGCAGGCTCCAAAATTTAAGAATGGCTCATTTTCTACCTGCCAAGCAGTGATAGCTTTTAAACCCTTGTATCTTTCAACGAGCGCAGTCACCATACGAGTGATACTTTCTTGTTGTTCGGATTTATTCTGATTTCTTACCCACTGTGGCAGATGGCACTCGGGCCATCTTGGTGTTTTCATACCTATTGCAAGAACTACATTCACATTTCTCTTCTCTGCTTCTCTAATCTGCCAATCTATATCATCAAAATTATAATCATAAAGACTATTTGGTTGTAATTCATCCCAATGAACCGATATTTTAACATTTTTAAAATTTAATTCATCCAATAGTGCTAAATAAGTTTCTTTAGAATCTAAACCCAAAAAATCCGTTTGTTTTACGGAAAAATTGACTCCCCATGTTATTTTGTTTGCTGGCTTTGCAGAACCCACAAAAAAATAAACAAGGATTATTAATAATATTACAAATATTCCTACTAATGTGTACTTTACTGCTGGATGTATTATCATATGATAATTATAGCAAAAATTTCAAAAATACAAAAACCTCTTAAATCTAAAGGTCTTGCTTTTTATTATTTTACACAAACTGCTAAGACGGCTAGCCCTATAACAATTAGAAGTATAGATACTATTTTTTGAATTATTACCCTTTTGGAAAAATTCTCTTTTAATATTTTTGGAAAATAGATAGAAATTAAAAGCGTTATCAAAAACAAAAACACATATTGTACGCCCTTTATTGAATTCATTATTGCAAGCATTCCGAAGGGCACTATGTTTACCGCATAGCTCTGAGTGACATTAGCAATCCCTCCAGCAATTTGTGTCACCAAAAATAATATACCTGTTTGAGTTTCTACTTTTTCCCCTTCAAATACGGCTTTCCTAAAGTTTTTAAATATTAATCCGACGATAACGATAATACAAGCAGCAATACTCATCCAAAACATTCCCGAAATAAAATCATTATTTAATGCAACAAAAACAAATTTGGAAAGAATAAAATTTAATGAAAACAAGAAAGAGGCTAAGAAAGCAAGTGAAACAAATTCTCCTGTCACTTTTTCATTTTTTTCAACTGATATAATTATACTTCCAATAAACAACAACGAATAAGCAATCAATTCCATGATACCCAATTCTTGAGGACCAACAAATAAATAGGTTAGCAAAAGAACAAAAATGGGCTGGGTAGCTCCCACAGTAGGAACAACTTTAGAAACATCAAATCTTTCTAATGCAGAGAATAAGGCATATAGACTAAAAATATAAATCAAGGCATTTACCAATATTAATAAAAATCCTAGTAAGTCAGGAATAATTATTCCAAATGGTAATAAGAAAATAGCGACACCACTGAACAAACCAACAAAAAAAACGTAATTTTCTGGTTTTGGAGATTTATCCAAAACAACCTTATCTCCAAGAGAAGATAAGGCAAAAAACAAATAACTTATAATTATTACTATGAGCCACAACATTCTGTAATTACTTCTTTAATTTTTAATACTCCCAACTGATTACCATCTACAAATCCTTGCATAGCTATCTTTGCCAAACTACCTCCATTTATTTCATCCATCAACCATTTTTTAACATAATAAATATTCTTTTGTTCAATCCCAAAGCCTGATTCAAGCAACCATTGTTTATTTAGATTTTCATGAGATCCAATCGTTGGGGCAATTATAATTGGTAAAGCCAAAGCAGCATAAAAAGAAAGTTCACTTGGTTTTGTCCAAAGAATATCGGCACGTCTAATTACAGAATTGAACTTGTTGTAATATTCTTCAAAAGTTGGTTCGTATACAATTTCTACTCCTTTTAATTCGTCTAATCCATTTGCTATTAATTCTT
The DNA here is from genome assembly GCA_023228085.1 of bacterium. GTDB lineage: Bacteria > Patescibacteriota > Minisyncoccia > Minisyncoccales > Minisyncoccaceae > Minisyncoccus. The sequence goes on along the minus strand of JALOBW010000001.1, from coordinate 186,824 downwards.
TTTCAAAGTACCATTTCACTTCTTTTCGCGTTCCAGCAACTAAGACTATTTTCATTTTTTTTTCTTTGATTTCTTTAGAAAAAGCTTTTACTATTTCTATGCCATATTCTTTTTGTGCTCCAGCCCCACCAACGGCAAATACTATTGTTAATGGTCTATTAGATTTTGCTGGCAATGTTCCAAGATTTTTCTCCACAATCACACCATACTTCCTTTGGTATATTTTATTGGGATCAAGGTTTAATATTCTTGTTTTTAAATCACTTCTAAGTGTCTCCATTTTTTCGCTTCCAATATTTTCCATCGGTAAAGGATACCCTGTTAAAAAAATATTTTTTTCTGGAACTCCATACATTTTTAAACGATCATAAACACGCTCAGTTGGAGCAAAATATCTAATTCGTGTTTTTTCTGATTCCATTGGAGCCCAAGATCTTGATATATCAGTATCACAAACAACGCAGAATATTTCTCCTGGATAGTTAAAATGTTCTGCCATAAATGAGGTAGTAAAAAATGTTGAGACAAAAGGGATATTTTTCCCCTTACAAGAGTCATCCAAATTTTTAATCAGATGACTACCCCATCCTCTATCAAATAAGGGATACATTCCTTTTTGAGTAAAACTCGCGTTCTTGAGATTTTTATCCGTGTAGAAATCTCCTACAGCTTGTGTTGCATCAAATATTGCAAAAAGAATACTTCCCAATATAGGAACTTTTTTGAAACGAGAAACAAACTCATAAAAACTTTGAGATCTATCCCAAAAAATTCTGTCAGATTCGGGCATATCTTTGTAATTGTTTGCATTTATGATTTTATTACGAACAGCAATTGATTTTAAGGCGTAAGCAGTTCGCTGATGACCATAACCCATATCAATGGAAACGACAAAAGCTTTTTTCATAGATAAATGAAATAAATTATTAGTATGAAATAATTATATCCTTAAAAAGACGAAAAATCAAAACTGGTATTTTTTTCGTCTGGTCCATATAAAGACAATCATAATTAAGTATGTTATCAATGTTAATAATAACGAAAAATCATATCTTATAAAAGGAACCGAAGCAAAAAAATAAGCAATAAAAAGTAAATACGATATCAATGGAAATAACAAAAAAGAAATCGCCAAAGGAATCATGGGTACCCAAAAAAAGAGACAATAAATGAATCCTAAAATAAGACACACTGGCATTACTGGAATAATCAATATATTTGCAAAAAAAGAAAAAACTGAAAATGATTGAGAGGTGTAAAACAATAAAGGTAATACAAATATCTGTGCTGAAAGTGTTGATGAGCCTAATTCACGTAAATAATTATTTTTGATAAATAATTTTTTTTCTAAAAAAAGATTTATCATAGGATTTAAAAATATCAATCCAGAAACAGCCAAAAAAGATAATTGAAATCCTAAGTCATACTTCATAATCAAAGGATTAGCAAGACACATAAAAAACGCTGCAAATATTAAAATTCTCCATTGTTCTGTGTTTCTATCAAGAATTTTCGCCAAATAAATACACCCGATCATTATACCCGCCCTAATACCAGAAGAAGGAAAAGATATCAATGTTATATAAAAAGTAATTAAAATAATTACTACCACCATCGCAGTTTTTTTCCAGAAATTAACAATTAATAAAAATCCAAAAAGAAAAGAAGCTATCAAAACAAAATGTGATCCTGAAATTGCAATTGCATGGCTTATTCCACTTTTTGCTAGTTTATCTTTCTGCTCGTTAGACATTTTTTCACTTTCTCCTAGCATCATTGCTTGCACTATTGAGGAATGAGATGTCACAAAATAATCATCAATAGTATCCGAAATCTTACCCTTTAAATTTTTTATTAAATCATCTTCTCCTTCCTGCAAGATCATAACTTTTGGATAGACAGAAATTAATGAAATCTCATCTTTTGCCAGATAGCCACTGTAGTCAAAATTAGAAAAATTTTCAGGGCTTTTCACTATTCCGTCTACCTTCACTACCGAATTATTTTTTATATCAGAGTATTTATCGCTATATAAAAGAATTCGCCCCCAATTTCTAGTCTCGTCATTAACACTAGTGACATCAATTACTGTTTTTCTATTACCGAAACCATCTGACGTTTTAATAACCTTTCCAATAAAAGAAATTGACTGTTGATCAAAAAAATTTATTGGATATTTTTCTACCTTAGATGACATATCATAAAAGCAAAAAATTCCAAAAGCAAAAAATATACCGATTAAACCAGCAAGAGCGGTTTTAGTTTTGAAAAAAAGACCTATTAAAGCAAAACTTATTATTAAAACTAAAAATACTGTTATTAATAAATATTGCTCTATAAAAAAAGAGGCAAAAAATATGCCTCCTAAAAAAGATAGACAAATGCCCAGAAAAACATCTGATTTGTGCATTTATTTAAATTTTTTAAACTTTTTAACAAATAAAACTCCAGCCAAAAATCCTCCTATATGTCCAGAGTAAGCAACCATATCATTACTTCCCATTGATACAAACTGTAGAACAAACCATATTGCAATAAATACTGTAGCTGGAATAGAGGCAAGAAACCAAACAATTAAAGGAACAACGGCTTTAATCTTATTTCTAGGGAACATTATTAAATACCCCCCTAAAACCCCCGAAATTGCACCTGAGGCACCAATAACAGGATAAGTTGACCCAAAGCTAGTTATTGAATAGATAAGGGCTGAAAATACCCCACAAAACAAATAAAACAATAAGAATTTTATATTCCCAAGCTTTGCTTCTAAATTGTCTCCAAAAACCCACAAAAACCATATATTTCCAAGTAAATGGAATATATCAGCATGTAGGAACATTGAAGTAAAGACTGTATATATTTTTCCATTTAAAAAATCGCTACTATGGAAACCATAAAAATTACTACAGAACTCCAGATTTGGAAAAGTATAAAAGAATATAGCGATATTAACAATAATGAGCAGAATCGTAAAAAATGGCCACTTACCCTTTACTCTGCTTTCGTCATAAAGAGGAAACATAATTATCTTATTTTACAAACATCAAACAAGTTTATTACTCTAGCTAAGGCTTTTTCTAATTTTTCATAAGGAATTGGCTTTTTATCTTTAAGCGATATGTCTATTATGGTTTTTTCTGAGATAAATTGCTGAACAAAATACCTTTTAGCAGGAGCAATGCTTTCGGCTATTAATATTATATCCTCATCACTATGTATTCCCGAAACAATAGTTGTTCTAAATTCATAATCAATACCAGAGGTTTTTATTAGTTCAATTGATTTTTTTATTGTTTCTATATCCACATTGACGCCAACCGCTTTTTTATATCTTTCTGGATCAAGAGGTGCTTTTATATCCATTGCGATATAATCAATTAATTTATTCTCAATCAATTTCTTTAATATATCTGGATTAGATCCATTTGTATCTAGTTTTATTGAATAACCCAAATCTTTGATATCATGGCACAATTCTTCAATGTCGCTATTTAGTGTCGGCTCACCACCACATATTACTACTCCCTCAAGCATTCCTTGCCTATCCCTAAGATAATCTATTATATTATTCTTGTTTAATTTTGGATGATTCTTTATTTTTTCGGGCAAAACAAGTTCTGTTGAATAACAAAATGGACAACGAAAATTGCAACCCGACAAAAAAATTATACAGGATAATTTTCCCGGATAATCTATTAGAGTAAATTTTTGAAAACCCCCTATAGTCATAATTACAAAAGTGTGCGGATTTCTACCGCACACTTTTTAAATTTTAATTAAATACTAAATGTTTTTCTATCTTCAAATTCTTTTTGCTTTCCATCGTTCCATTGCGATACTGGTCTTATGTAGCCCACCACTCTTGAGTAAACTTCTGTTTCCTGATAGTTTCTCAAAGATGCATCCTTACTATAGCATTCGCTACATTTGAATATCATTTTATCCTTTCCATTCCCAAGATCATATTTTAGTAGTTGCCCATTCTTTATTTCGTTGTTTTTATCAATAATGATTTCTTTACCACAGTCATGGCAGAAAAAATTTTGAATTTCCATATTATTTATTCGTAAAATATTATTCGTTATATTTTACGCATTAGTTTATTTTTTAAGATTAGATAAAGAACCTTTTAAATTAAACTCTTTTCTATCGGCAAATTCTTTTTGCTTTCCCTCGTTCCATTGCGATACTGGTCTTATGTAGCCCACCACTCTTGAGTAAACTTCACAAGGTTGCTCTATGGCACATTTTGGACAGGCAAAGTGTTTTCCTGCAATGTACCCATGAGTAGGACATATTGAAAAAGTTGGAGTGACAGTAATGTATGGCAAACGATTTTTTTCAAAAGCTTTTTTAATTAAAGTTTTTAAGTTTTCAATATCTGTAATCTCTTCTCCAAGGAACAAGTGTTCTACAGTTCCACCAGTGTACATACACTGCAAATCATCTTGGAGTTTTAATTCTTCAAATACATCGTCGGTATAATTTACTGGCAATTGAGTAGAATTTGTGTAATAAGGAACTTTCTTAGTCCCAGAAGCTATAATTTCTGAATACAATTTTTTGTCTTTTTGCGCTAATCTATAAGCAGTAGATTCGGCAGGTGTTGCTTCTAAGTTATATATACTATTAGTTTCTTTTTGAAATTCAACTAATTTTTCGCGCATAAAGGTCATTACCTCAAGTGCAAACGCCACGCCTTTTTTTGAACCAATATCCTCACCCATGAAATTTAACAACGCTTCATTCATACCGACAATTCCAATAGTTGAGAAATGATTAGCAAAATATTGTCCCTTAGCTTTTTTAACACCCTGCAAGTAATGCTTTGAGTATGGATAAAGTCCTTTCGCTGTATATTCCTCAATTGTTTTTCGTTTTATCTCCAAGCTTTCCTTTGCATATTGCATAATTTTGGATAGCCTTTCAAAAAACTCTTTCTTTGTCTTTGAAAGATATCCAATTCTTGGAAGGTTTATAGTGACGACTCCAATACTTCCAGTAAGAGACCCCGACCCAAATAATCCACCACCACCCCTATTACTTAACTCGGATAAATCAAGTCTCAAGCGGCAACACATTGATCTTACGTCCTCTGGCTTCATACTGGAATTAATATAATTAGCGAAGTAGTTTATTCCATATTTCGCTGATGCCTCAAACATAGGAACCAGAGCTGGATCATCCCAAGGAAAATCTGGTGTTATGTTAATTGTTGGAATAGGAAAAGAAAACGGTCTTCCACTTCTGTCTCCTTTTATCATCGCTGTATAAAAAGCTTTTACTAGAATTTTCATCTCCTCTTCAAATTCACCATAAGTTTCCTTCTGAGGAACTCCACCAACTATTACGGGCTGTTTTGCAAAAACAGGAGAAGGCTTTAAATCAAGAGTAATATTTGTAAATGGACACTGAAATCCTACCCTAGTTGGCACAGCCATATTGTAAAGAAACTCCTGAATGGCTTGTTCTACTTGAGCATAACTAAGATTATCGTAACGTATAAAGGGAGCAAGCAATGTATCAAAATTAGAAAATGACACGGCACCAGCAGCTTCGCCCTGAAGAGTATACATAAAGTTAACGATCTGCCCTAAAGCAGTTCTAAAATGTTTTGGTGGATAAGATTCAATTTTTCCAGAAACCCCACCAAAACCTTCCTGGATTAACGCATACAAATCCCACCCTACACAATAACAAGAAAGTGTATCCAAATTATGGATATGCATATCTCCAGATTCATGAGCATTTCTCACTTCCTGTGGATAGATTTTGTTTAACCAATACTTTTTGACAATATAAGAAACTCCATAATGATTGAGACCCTGAAGCGAAAACGTCATATTTGAATTCTCTTGAACTTCCCAATCTAGCTTGTCCAAATAATCATCAACTCTATCAACTGCTTCTTCACTTATCTCCTGAGCCTCCCTAATTCTTCTTCTCTGTTCTCTATAAAGTATAAATGCCTTTGCAGCATCAACTTCATCTTCAAGCATTAATGCTTCTTCAACAATATCTTGTATTTCTTCAACAGTGGGAATCTCGTTTTCTTTGTATCTTCTATTTAGTATATCCACTACCTTATTAGAAATATCATTTGTCTTTTCACCATTCCCAGAATCAGTGAAAGTTATGGCCTTAAAGATAGCATTTGTTATCTTGTCTTGATTAAATTCAACAAGATCTCCGTTTCTTTTTCTAATTTTGGTGATTTTATTTGTCATAGTAATTCAATTCTATCCTCCCCTAAAATCGGTGTCAATTTTGACAAAAATCCATAAGATTTTCTTGATTTTTTATGGGTTTTTTATAATTTTTTTGGGTAAATTGACGAAAACTATTTATTAGAACTAGTAGCGATAACTGTAATTCTAATTTCATCTTTCCCTAAAGAATCATCTTTGGATGCTCCAAAGATTATTTTTGCGTTTGGTGAAACTTTCTTCTTTACTTCCTCAGCAATTTTTTTTATTTCCGAAACAGTTGCACTACCAGAACCCGATGCAACGTTAAAAAGTATACTATTTGTCTTTTCTAAAGCAAATCCACTAATTGATAAAGAAAATGCTTTATCAATTGCCTTAGTTGCCCTGTCCTTTCCTTCTCCTTTTCCCGTTCCAAAAAATGCTACTCCTCCGTTTTTTAAAGTTTCTTTAATATCTGCAAAATCAAGATTTAATATTCCGGTATTGGTAATAATATTTGAAATACTCTCAACAGCTTCTTTGAGTAAATCATCACATTTTTGAAATGCAAACTCAATTGATGCTTTTGGAGGAATGATGGTAGCTAATTTATCATTTGAGATTACCACTAAAGTATCTATGTGCTGTTTTATTTCTTCTAAACTTGAAAGTGCAATTTTTTTCCTTTTTTTACCTTCAAAAGAAAAAGGTAATGTCACAACACCAATAGTTAAAACTCCCATTTTTTTCGCTATTTCTGCAACAACAGGCATCGCTCCAGACCCAGTACCTCCTCCAAGTCCAGCAGACAAAAACACTATATCAGAATCTTTTATTATATCTTCAATCTCTTTTTGGCTTTCTTGCGCGGCAGCCATTCCTATCTCTGGTTTCATACCAGAACCAAAACCATTAGTTGTTTTTTCTCCTATTTTAACTTTTATGTGGGCATCCTTCTTTTTTAGATCCTGAACATCGGTATTCATACTTATCAAGTCGGCGTTTTTAATATTTCCACCAAACAGACGTGAAATAGTATTACACCCTGCTCCGCCTATTCCGATTACTCTTATCTTTGTCATAGTTTTTAAGGGATTAAGTTTCCAATTATTTCACCAATTTTTCCAAAAAATCCTTTAATACGATTATTACCTGATTTTCCTTGATCGGATTCATCTTCTTCTATTTCATCTACCACCAAACCACAAACAGTCACATATGATGGATCCTTATCTAATCCAGAAAAGTCTTTAGCATATCCTATTCTGCAAGGAAGATTAAATTCCTTTTTTGCCATGTCTACTATTCCTGGTAATTTTGCTCCTCCTCCAATTATTATTATTCCACCTGGCAAAAGCCCAGAATTCGCAGTTGAATTTATTTGATCAGCAATTAATTCAAACATTTCCGAAACCCTCGCTTCAATTATTTTTTTAAGATCTTTCTCGTAAAAGCAAAAACAATTTTTCTTTTGAGGTTTTTCCTTTTTTACCGCTACTGTTTTTCTTGCACCAGCCTTACTCATTATCTCAATTTTTTTTCGTATTGGCTCTTCTTCATCATCTTCCACGTTATCCTTCCCATAAATAGTATCCAAATCAAATTCAATTTTCTTCCCCGAACCACCTTTGCAATCACCCAAACAACATCCAAACTGTTGTTTTATTTTTTCGGCAACCTCAATCTCGGTTTTAAACCCAATAGCAATATCGTTAGTTATATTAGAAGATCCTACTGGATAAACAGCCGAACTAACTAAACGACCATCTTGATATATGATTACACTTGAAGTGCCCGAGCCAATATTTACAATTGCAACTCCAAGCTCTTTAAGATCTTGGTTGAGAACAACTCTAGCATCAGCGATTGGATTTGCTATTATGGCATCACTACCCCCAAGCCCAGCAGTATTCAATGCTTGATCAATACTCTCTCTATCAGAAAAAAAACAAGTAAGTACTAATGCATCTAGTTTTAATTTATATCCTTGTAGTCCAACTGGATTCTTTATTTCGCCTTCGTCATCTAATATCCATTCCCTAGGATAAACTCCTAATATTTCTTTATTAGTTAACATAGGGCTTATCTTTTCTTGAACTTGAAAAATAACTCTATCTACATCTTCAACAGAAACTTTTCCGTTTGCTCTTCCTACTAAAATAGTTTCTTGACTAGGAATCATCTCAATCTTACTTCCATTTATATTCACATAAATTTCATCTAGTTTTTGTCCATCAAACTTCCTCTCAGCTCTAGAAACTAATTCCTGAATTTTCTTCCCCACCTCAATTGGATTTCGCACTCTTCCTTTTTGTACTCCTGCAGATTTTATCTTATCAAAAAACAAAACTTCCTGAACATCTCCTGTGTCGGGATCTTTTTTAACAGTCAAAATCTTAATAGTATCTGTACCAATATCAATGCCAGTAACAATTTGCGGTTTTGCCATTTTATTTACTTTTACTTTTTATCTTCAAGAACATTGCAAGATATTTATCTTGCTTCAAAAACATTTTTTTTGCATCTTCTTCGCATTTCTCGTGATCAAAATCAAGCAGATGCAAAATTCCATGGATTAATACTTTCACCAATTCATTTTTAAAGGAAACTTTATATTCTTCTGCATTTTTCTGTACTTCTTCTGGACAAATCACTATTTCTGGTAGGACAAAGGATTCTACTGATAAAAAATCTCTCACACTACCAAAAGAAAGAACATCAGTTGACTTATCTTTTTTTCTGTACTGTTTGTTTAACTTATGAATTTCTTTTTCACTTACTATTACAATTGAAATATCAACCTTTTTACTTACTTTTTCTTTACGCAAAATAGCTTCAACAATTTCAATAAGAAATTTTTTGTTTATGCGCCTAAAATCTGGATTTAAGTTTTGAATTTCAATCATTGTTTATATATATTCTACTAAATTATGAGATTTATTGCAAAGGAGGGTTTTCACCATGCCGTAAAGGACTTATTTTTTAGTCTTTCACATAAAAAATAGCAGAAAAAAAGAACACCTTTCGGTGCTTTGAGTTTACTAATAAGCAGCAAAATGCATAAATTGATGCCAATTGACATTATCATTTCTTCTAATCCTCATTGCCGATATATTATATCCAATATTTACTGTTCTTAATACCCCGTCTTGAGTTGATACAGAGTCTACTTGCTGCCAACTACTTCCATCATAGACATCCAAATACCAAATTCTTGCTGATAATGTTCCACCTGCTTCCCACTCAATTTTTGTAATATATCTTGAAGTATTCCATGTGCGTGTTAAGGTACTCGCAATATCGCCTTTAACTACACACCATGCCGATTCATCTACTACACTCCAACAGCTCCCAGTACTACATCCATTCGGACTAACTGTACAAGTTCCTCCATAACTCTGATCGGCAAAGTTTTTCATATATCCTTCTGCGCTATTGTAAAGATACGGATCCCCATTAGACATCGTTGCCGCAACACTAAAATTTACTCCATCTGTAGACTGATACGTATAATAAGAGGAACTAACTGGATCTTTAGGAATACTGGGAAGATATGTTCTTAGTATAGGATTTAATACTGTACAACCGGTACTAGCATTGTCGTCCCCAATATTACATTGCACTGCCTGAATTGGATAGTTATCACCACTTTGGGTTCCATATATTGCTAGATTCTTGATAATAGTAGCTATGTCTGTTTTTCTCCTAGCATCATTAGCACTATTTGTGGCATTAGTCATAGATACAATAATAATACTGGCTAGAATGCCAATAATAGCAATAACAATTAATAGTTCTATTAGAGTAAAAGATTGAGACGATTTCATAAATAAATTATATCAATCTATTTACAAAAAAACAATTAGAACAATTTTAAAATGCCTTGTTTTAAGATCAACAAAAAACTGGATATTAATCCAGTTATTATTATTTTGATAGTTCTTCCCTTACTATTTGCCCGACTAAATTTCCATCAGATTTTCCTTTTGTTTGAGGAACGACTTCTTTCATAACTATTCCGATATCTTTTATACTGCTTGCCCCGACTCTTCCTATAATATCTCTTACAAGAGTTCGTATTTCTTCTTCGGTTAATTCAGCTGGCATATATTTTTTCAAAATATTCAGTTCAGCAGTTTCCCTTTCTACCAAATCCATTCTTCCACCTTTTTCAAAGCTTAAAATACTATCACGTCTTTTTTTAACTTCCAGAGAAATAACTTCTACTATCTCTTCATCATTGAGTCTTGATTGATTAGATAAATCCTCTTCACTCAAATTTGGATTACTTTCAACTATTTTTAGCCTCTTTTCTATTTCTTTATTTGTAATAGCAGCTTTAAGCATTCTCAAGCAAGAAACTACTTTTTCGTCTTTTGCCTTCTGCCCTGCTATTAAGTCTTGTTTTATTTGTTCTGATAACATTTTGTTTTTTAATTAAAAACAGCACATTTAAAAACGGCTGCTTTTGATAATTAAATTTTTCCAAGTTTTTTCATTTTGTCGTATTGAGCCTTTTTTTCTACCCTTACGAGGGCTGCTCTTTTTGCAAGATTATCACTTTTGATTCTAGCTCTGAATTTTCTTTTTCTTGCCTCAACCAATACTCCACTACTTTTAACAGCTTTTGTGAAGCGATATACTAATGACTGAGATGTTTCTTTCGGTAATTTACTAATTTTCATATTCTTTACTTTTTACTCTTTTTAAATTTAATTTTCTTCTTTTATCCTTTTTTTAATTTCTTTTACTATATCTTCTTGAGGAATCTCGGATTGTTTTCCAGTTTCCATGTTTCTAATAATAGCGATGTTTTGGATAGCTTCTTTTTGTCCAATAATTACCACATTGTTTATGCCCAACTTATTAGCTTTTGCTAATTGATACTTCAAAGAGTCCTTATTGAAACATTCGGCTACCTTCATATTGGCCCTGCGAAACTCTTCCATAATAACCATTCCTCTTTTTTTGGCAATTGGTCCTATTTGGGCTAAGAATACTTCGGCACTTCTTTTTGTAGAAACATCTACGTTATTGTCTCTCATTTTTTGAACTATTCGCTCTACGCCAACCGCCATACCACAGGCAGGAACAGCCTCACCTGCTATAGCTTTCCCCAAGATATCATATCTTCCGCCTCCTGCCAAGCTCTCTTGTCTACCTCCCTCGTTATCTTGAGTTTCTACTTCAAAAACGGTTTTCGTATAATAGTCTAATCCTCTTACTAAAAATGGATCTAAGATATAAGGAATTTTTAATTCTTCTAAGTATTCTAGAACTTCTTTTAGATGGTTTTTGCAACTTTCGCATAAATAATCCATTGTCTGCGGAGCTTGACTTATTATTTCTCTACATTTTGGCTCTTTGCAGTCAAGAACTCTTAATATATTAGTCTTTGATCTTTTTTGACAATCGCGACATAGATCATTTTTTTTATTTCTTAAGAATTTAGAAAGCGCTTTTTTGTATTCGCCCCTACAAGTCTCGTCTCCTATTGAATTAATTCTAACAATAAGATTTTTTATTTTTAAATCTTCTAGTATATTGTAAAGAATTACGATTGTTTGCATATCAAACAAAGGATCACTGTCTCCTATTACTTCTGCCCCAAACTGATGAAACTGTCTATATCTTCCAGCTTGCGGTCTTTCATAACGAAAGAATGGACCATAATACCACAATTTAACTGGCTGAGGCATTGAAACCATTCCATTCTGAAAATAAGCCCTCATGACTGGAGCCGTTCCTTCTGGTCGCAGCACCACCATATCTCCACCTTTTGTTTTAAAGCTGTACATTTCTTTTTCAACTATATCTGTATTTTCTCCCACGCTTCTAACAAAAAGGTCTGTTGATTCAAGAATAGGGGTTTCTATTCTTGAATAACCGTAATAATCAAAAAGCTTTTTTGCTGTATCAAATACTTTTTGATAGTAAAGTTGATCTTCTGGCAAAATATCATGCATTCCAGTTGGAGTTTGGAATTTTAACTTAGCCATAAATTTATTTTAGATTAATAACTTTCTTTATTTGTTTCGGTTTTTTTATTTAACAATTCTGTCACCGAAAAGGTAAAAGCGACCTTCCCAATTATATTTTCCTTTGGTAATACTCCCCAAGTTCTAGAATCAGCAGAATAGTTTCGGTTATCTCCCAAAACAAAGTATTCATCATCTTTAAGAGTAATAGGACCATAGTTTGAACCTCTTATCCATTCTGTTATGGACTCTTGAGGTAAATAATTCTCATCCAAAATGATTGTTTTGCTATCTTTCATGATATATATTTTCCCATCTTTAATTTCTACTGTTTCGGTAGGAAAACCAATAATCCTCTTAATATATTTAAAATCTGGGTTTTTGGGGTATTTAAAAACGATAACATCCCCTCGTTGAGGCTCACCAAAACGATAAGATAACTCATCAATAATCAAATAATCAGTTGAATGAAAATTAGGCTCCATTGATGCTCCGCTGACCATAAAGGGCTGAAAAACAAAAAACCTGATAGGAATTACTATCAAGAGAGCAATTAATATAATTTTCGCCAAATCAAATATTTCTGATAAAAAATTTTTTTCTTCCATTGCTTTAAATAATACATTAAATAGGGCTTTTTGACAAGGAAAAAAATCCAGCTTTGAACTGGATTTTTTGTTAATTTTTGCTTACTTTTTTATCTTTTTTGCTACAAATTCGGTCAGTTCTGCAAGTCTGCAAGAATATCCCCACTCATTATCATACCAAGCTAGTAATTTAACCATATTTTTATTTACTTTTGTGAATTCGGCATCAAGAATTGAAGAATAAGGGTTTCCGATAAAATCAGAAGATACTAATGGTTCATCCTCAACAAAAAGGATACCTCTTAAATCTCCAGATTTACTTTTTTTTCTAAATATTTTTAACAAATCGTCCACAGTGGTTTCCTTTTTTACAATACAAGTAAGATCAACAACCGACACAACAGGAGTTGGAACTCTTATTGCGAAACCATCCAACTTCCCTTTTACCGTAGGTATTACTTTATGAATTGCTTTAGCGGCGCCCGTACTTGTTGGAATTATATTTTCAGCAGCAGTTCTGGCACGCCTCAGGTCTTTATGGGGTAGGTCAAGTACTCTTTGATCATTAGTATAAGAATGAACCGTTGTCATAAATCCATTTACAATTCCAAATTCATCTTCAAGAACTTTAACCAATGGAGCCAAACAATTAGTTGTACATGAACCCATATCAATTATTGGTTCATTTTTATAAGATTTATGATTTATGCCAATTACATACGAAGGAACATCGTCGGACTTGCTTGGAGCAGAGATTACAACTCTTTTTGCCCCAGCGTTAATATGTTTTATCGCATCTTCCTTTTTTGTGAATTCTCCAGTACACTCAACGACAACATCAATTCCTAATTCTTTCCATGGAAGATTCTCTGGCTCCCTCTCGGCAAATAATTTTATTTCTTTTCCGTCTATAATAATTGTATCTTTTTTTACAGCTATATCGTGATCATATGTTCCATAAACAGTGTCATACTTAAAGAGATGTGCCAAAGTAGCACTATCTGTTAGATCATTAATAGCCACAACATTAATATCTAACTCGTCTTCAATAATTGCCTTTAATACACACCTACCTATTCTTCCAAAACCATTTATTGCAATTTTTTTTGGCATAAATTTTAAAAATTTACTGTTGTTTTTATTATTTGTAAAGTAATTTTACTACAAATTTTTTACGTCTGCAAATTAAGTAAATTTTCACGATTAATAAACCAGCTAAAATAAAACAAGGAATGATCCCTGTTTTTGTTAATCTTTGATATTCAACTTTTCTACGATTGCCTTCCTATCAAAACCTACTATGAATTCACCATCAATATCAAGTACGGGAACAGTTGATTGTTTTGTTTTTTCAACCATTTCATTTTGAGCTTCTAAATCCTCAGAAACATCAATTAACTCAAAATCTACTCCTTTTTCTTGTAAAAACTTTTTTAATGTCATGCAGTATGGACATATTGGCGTTGTAAATAATCTTACTTTTGTCATGGTTTTATTACTTATATATTAATTAACTTACATACTTATATGATTGCGAAACAATCTACAATTTTCTTTCTCTTCCTCTTGGCACGTTAAAATTTCATACAGGTAATTTGTTTTGATGTTTCTTTTTCTACGCCTTTTGTTCTGACTGAGAATGAAGATTGCGAAGCAATCAACCTCTTTCCTTTTTTACCTCTTCGGCACGTTAAAATTTACTAAAGTTAAGCTTAATAATATTTATTCTCCACCTTTTGTTCTGACTGAGAACAAACAGACAAATTCTTAGCAAAGAATTTGTGTTGGAGAAATGAATATTATTAAGCGACTAAAACAAATTTTACACGGACCCTATTTCATCTTTTTAAAAGATTGTAAAACAATCTACAATATTTTCGCTGAGCGAAAATCTAACAATCAAAAGCTTGGAACAAGCTAACCTCTTTCACTTTCCTCCTCTTCGGCACGTTCAAATTTCATACAGGTAATTTGTTTTGATGTTTCTTTTTCTTTGCCTTTTGTTCTGACTGAGAGCAAACCAGTCAAATTTCTAGCAAGAAATTTGTGTCAAAGAAAAAGATAATATCAAAATACAAATTGCAAACACTTCTAAATTTTACACGGACCCTTCTTTCAACTCTTCTTCTATTTTTACTAATCTATTATACTTTGCCAATCTTTCTCCTCTTGCAGGAGCTCCAGATTTTATAAACTCTGCTCCTATCCCTACAGCAAAGTCAGCAATAAAATCATCTATAGTGTCTCCTGATCTATGCGAAACCATTCTTTTCCATTCATAAGATTTTGCTAGATTTGCAGCGTCAATAATTTCCGAAACCGAACCAATTTGATTAACTTTTAACAGTGCTGTATTGCAAGCCTTTTTTTCATGAGCATCCGCTATAATCTTCGGATTACTTACAAGTAAATCGTCACCAATAATCATAATGTTATTCCCGACTTCTTTGGTAATTTCAGCAAAACCATTCCAATCATCCTCAGCAAAAGGATCTTCAATTCCAATAATGGGATACTTTCCTATTAGCTCCTCATAATAGTCCAATAAGTTTTCCGATGTGTATACTCCCATCTTTGTGACGTAATATCCATCCTTTTTAAATTGAGAGGCAGCTACATCCATAATGATATCAAATTTATACTGCCTAGAAGAAACGGATTTCATTATGGAAGCTAGTACAATGTCTGGTAATTCAATCGGAGGAGCAAATCCTCCTTCGTCCCCTACGTTAGTAGCTGCACTAGTATAATTATTTTTAATAAATTGCTTTAAAAAATAATATATTTCAGAAGCAATTCTTAAGTTCTCGGCAAAAGATCCATGATTTGGAACTACCATAAATTCCTGAAAATCCAAAGTGTTCCCAGCATGAGCACCCCCGTTTACAATATTAAATCCCCCTCTAGGTAAAAATAATTGAGAATTATTTTGTGCTAATTCGGCGATGTATTTATAAAGAGATAATCCGCGAGCTTTTGCTCCTGCGCGACAAATCGCCATAGATACTCCTAATATAGCGTTCGCGCCAAGTTTTGATTTGTTTGCCGTTCCATCAAGCTCAATCATCATATTATCAATTGCTCTCTGGTCAAGACATTCACCCCCGACTAACTTAGGAGCGATTATTTCATTTACATTTTTTACAGCATTTAATACCCCCTTTCCCCCATATCTTTCTTTATCACCATCACGCAACTCTAATGCCTCGTTGATTCCTGTTGATGCCCCCGAAGGAACGCTATCAACAAATGTACCATCTGCCGTTTCAATAGTGACTTCTATAGTAGGATTTCCTCTTGAGTCTAATATTTCTCTTGCTCTGATTTTTTTAATAATTGACATTTATTTATTATTTAAATATTTATATGCAGATAGAGCGGCTTTAGCGCCATCACTACAGGCAGTAATGATTTGTTTTACTCTTCCACTACTTACATCTCCTGCAGCAAATATTCCCAAAACATTGGTTTCGCATGTATCAGGGTTGGTGATTATTTCTTTTTTATTATTAAAACTAACCAATTTTCTAAAAATATCACTTGCTGGAGTATATCCTATCTGAATAAATACTCCCCCAACTTGCAATACTTTATTCTCTTCATTCGCTTCGTATACTATCTTCTCAACAAAATCTTTCCCTTCAATTTTTTTTATGTCAGCATTACAGATAATTTCAATTTTTGGGTCTTTACTTACGATGTTTTGGTTCACCATTGAAGCTAGAGGTTCTTTTCCTTTTTCTAGAATATATATTTTATTAGTATAAGTAGAAAGAAACCTTGCTGCCTCAAATCCCGCATCGCCACCTCCTATTATCACCACGTCTTTTCCTCTAAAAAGAGGTCCGTCACAAGTAGTGCAATAACTTACACCCTTTCCCAAATAGTCAGATTCGCCCTCTATATTTAACTCTTTATGATTTGCACCCGTAGCTATTATGATACTTTTTCCATAAAGGATTTCATCTGAATCAAGTTTTACCTTAAATAAATCATTTTTTTCTATTTCTAATACTTCACCTTCTTCAATGTCTACCTTCAAAGATTCAAGATGTTTTTTCATTCTTTCCATTAGTTCATATCCAGTAATTTTTTCAAACCCAGGATAGTTTTCTATTTCCACCGATTTACTCATCATTTGTCCACCGAAAGATTTTCCAACTACAACACAATTAAGGTTCTGCCTTTTTGCATATATTCCAGCTGTAATACCAGCTGGTCCCAACCCTATAATGATGAGATCGTACGTCATTTTTTTATTTAATATTTTTTAAAAAATCTTTTGCTTCTGGTCCAAATTCTGGATCATTGATAGCTAATGTCAAAAATGACCTTAGCCATGACAAACGACTTCCACACTCAAGCCATTCACCTTTTAATTCATATCCATATACAGATTTTCCTTCGTCAGCCATCATTCCTAATACTTGAACTATTGAAAAGTCTTTTTGTAAAAGTTTTTTATGCTTCTCAATATATTCAAATACCGAAGGGGTTAATATCATTCTACCGACAACCGCTAGGTCAGAATCGGTTTCACCATTTTTTGGCTTTTGAATAACTCTCTTTACTTTGTAAAAACCATTAGCTATTTTATCTCCTTCTACAACTCCATAACTATGAAGCTTTTCTTTTGGCAATCTTTTTAATCCTAATATAGGACACTGACAATTTTTAAATACTTCTATTAATTGCGAAAGACCCGGCTCTTCAGAATAAATTATATCATCACAAAAAAATACCCCACAGGCTTCATTTCCAACAAATTTTCTAGCTTGATATATTGCATTGGCATCTCCCGCTGGCTTTTTTTGGATTACTGACGAAAAATCAATATCAAAAATATCCAAACTCTGAAGCATTTTCAACTCCTCTTTTTTCCCTTTTTCTATTAAGAAATCCTCCAGTTTTTTATTTCGCGCAAAATATTCAAGTACTTCTTTTTGCTTTGGTCTTAATACGAATTGAATTTCTTTTATACCAGAATCAAAAGCTTCCTTAACTGAATATTGAACCAAAGGTTTATCAAGTAATGGAATCATTTCTTTTGAAAGAGTTTTTGATAAGGGAAGAAATCTTGTACCCAATCCAGCTATTGGGAAAATTGATTTTTTGATGTCTAATTTCATTTTTTATTCTTTTATTAATTCTTTTTTTCTTTTCTCAAAAACGCCGGAATATCAAACATTTTTTCTTTACTGTCCTCCTGTTCTCTTTGTAATCTTTCTATTTCTTTTGCCTGGAGAGCATTTCTTCTCACTTCTTTTTCTTCTTCATTTATTTGATTCTTCTCTTTTGTTGGTGCTTCGCCAGAAGACTTAGTTTCCTCTTTCTTATTATCTTGCGGGAATTCACTATTGTCCGTTTTTGATTCGGTTCTTGTTATGCTTTCTTTGACTGGTTTTTCTTTTTTCTCTTTCTTTAACTTGATATCTTTTTTTCTATCAATTTCTAATTCCAAGACACCATCCTTTACGACTGGTTTAGCAATCTTATCCTTCTTTATTTTTCGGTCATTTAATCCATCGCTTTTGCTATCAGAAATGGTAGCGAAAATAGCTATCTTTATTTCATTTTTAAGCTTTTGATTTTGTGATAAACCAAAAATTATCCTTGCATTAGGAACATGTTCACTAATTTTTTCGCTTATCTGAGAAAGAGTTTGCAGCGATAAGTCTTTTGACCCTTCAATATTGAATATTATGTTATCAGCATCTTCAAAATTGTAATCTAAAATAGGGTTCTTTAATATACTTTTTGCAAATTCTTCTAAGTTCTGTCCCCCTTTTATTCTTATCATATCCAAATAAGCTATTTTTTTGTTTCCCTCAAGAACAGTTTTTATATCTGCCCAATCAACATTGATTAATCCTGGATTATATATTGTCTTAAACAATCCTTCTAAAGAATTTGAGAGGTTATCATTTAATAGTCCCAATGCATCCGAAAAAGATAACTCTTCTTTACTAAATGAAAAAATTTTCTCATTGGGAAGAACCATATAAGCATTAACATACTCCTTTAATTTCTCAAGTGCGTTATTTGAATAGTCCATTTTTTTCTTCCCTTCAAAAGAAAATGGCAGTGTGAAAATGCTTAAGGTTGATAATTTTAAATCACTAGCAATTTTCGCAAAAACAGGAGCAGCACCAGTACCAGTTCCTCCTCCAAAAGAAGAAACAATGATGTAAAGATCCTTTCCATCCGAAAATAATGTCTTAATTCTTTCCAAGTCCTCGCGAGCAGCCTTCTCACCTACAGAAACATCGCTTCCACAGCCAAGCCCATTAGTGACTTTTGACCCGAATTGAAAAATCTTCAAACTTTTAGAAATTGATCGCAAAGCTTGTGAATCGGTATTAGCAGCAATAAATTCTATTTTTTGAGAAGAAAAATCCTTTAGCTTTTTTGACAATTCTAAAACTATATTACTACCTCCACCACCAACGCCAATTACTTTTATTTTTACTTTGCGAGTTGATATTTCACTATCATCATCATTCTTTATTTTTTTAACTGTTTTGGAGCTAATATTCTTCTTTGTGAATTGGACCTTGTTTTCTTTTTTTACGTTCTCAATATTTTTTACCAAACTCTTATGTTCTGTATCTTTTAAAACACTAGAATCAGTCTTGAACATTTCTTTTTTAATTGTTTTCTTTTTCGTTGTCATTTTTTTAAGCTAATTTTATATCGTACTTTTCAATTATTTCTTTCACCTTAAAATTTATTTTTCCCTGTCTTTTTATATAATCATCATAATTGTTAACATTTACAAAATAAACTATTTCAAATCTACACGACTTATCTCCAATATCACTAAAATTAACCCTATCATAGTCAACATTATCCTGCTTGTAAATAACCTTTTACACTTCGGCTAATAGCTTCTTTGGAGAAACAAAAAAGCAAATAATTATTTATCACTTCTTGCTTAATAATAGTTGTTATCTGTTGCAATGAAAACATTTCATTCTCCTAAAATTTTTTTAATCTCTTCAAGCTTCATGTTATCTATTTTTTCTGCATTTACTAATAATTCCGAAAAATTTATCCTATCGTTTCCTTTTCTTGGTAGTAAATGTAAATGAAAATGGAATACTGTTTGCTCTGCATTTTCACCATTTGATTGAAACAGATTAACACCCCCAGCATCAAAATTGGTTTTCATCTTTTCGGCAATTCTTTTGGCAACAACTATCAATTCCTGCAAGTATTGATCATCTATTTCAAAAATATCGGTAAAATGTTTTTTAGGGATAACCAAAACATGTCCAGGTACCGCTGGATTTATATCCAAAAAAGCTAAAATCTTTTCGTTTTCAAAAATTTTATAACAAGGAATTTCTCCTGCTACGATTTTACAAAAAATACAATTTTCCATATGTTTTATCTTATTATCTATATTTTAACATACAAAGCAAATCTTTCAAACCGACTCCTTATTAACAAAAATAGGCATAAAATTGCCTATTTTTTCAACTCTTTGACTAATAAATCACTAGCCTCGTCCAAATGATTATTATCTAATTGACTTATATCATCTAGTTCCGAATGGTAAACCTTAAACAACTTATTCATATCGGCATGCATTATTCTTGTTTTTCCAGCTAATTCATCAATAAAGGCAATAGGAAAAGCTAATCGGCATATGTGTAAGTCATCAGTAATCACAGGCTTGCCATTGCCAACACAGTCAACCACGAATAAAGAATCTGCGCTACGCATTATTCCAACGTAATCTTTCTCAAAAGCGCGAAAACCATGTCCCCAATAAAAAGGTCTATCATAAGATAATTCTTCATTTCCCGAAAAGATAAATAAATTATCCTCCAGCAATTCCTCGCTATTTATTATCGTATCCATTATCACCGACACGCCCGAAGCATTATCAGTCGCTCCTATAGAAACTGAATCATAATGAGCAAATATTATATTGTTTGGATTTTTGGTGTTTCCAACTAAAATATTTTTTGAATAGTATTCTTTTTTTTCTACATCTACTTTTACTTTAACATCTGTGCCGTTCATTACTTTAGATAAATCGTTTTTTGAAACAGCGATTGAGGGAGCAAAATAATGATTACTTCTAGAAATTTTTGAACACACTGGATTAAAATTAATATTAGAATAATCCAATAAATAACGAGATGGAATCAGAGAACTAACAATATCGCCATTTCCAGCGAATTCACCAGAAACAAAAGACGTCGCATAACAATCAATTTTCTCACCATCTACAATTAACGATGAATTTTTTATGTCGGGGATAAAGGTGTTAAAATTATGCAAAAAATATTTTATATTTCTCTCTGTTAAAAAATTAGTTATAAAATCAGCAGCGTCGTTTTCTGCTTTTCCCTGCCTCTCTCCGAAGCTGATTAATTTTTTTATAAATTCTATTTGGTTAAAGTTCTTCATATTTTTTAAAATAATAAATCTTTGAGGAAAATTAATTATTTTTCCTCAAAGATATTGCTTGATCGGCAAGATCCTGGAATAAATCTACTATCTTGCCTTGTTTTTTTGAAGGTAAAACTAGTTCCTGTTGCCAGTCATTCCTCTCAATAAGAGCTTGGTTAATATACATCATTGGTAATTTTAGCGGTGCGATTTCTGCAACAAGCGGATAAATGCCTATTGCATCTCGGATCATATCCATAGCATGACAAAAATGCTCCTTAATATCACATACCAATCCTTCAGGATTTTCATATGTCTCAAAAAGAACCATTCTTCCCGTTGCAAATGCAAGCAAATACAATGGGTAGTACCAATCAGCAGGAGGATTAGATTTTGATAAATCGTAATCATCTGCACTGCTTTTTTTTATACGAATTCCATCCACGTCTTCATAGACATAATCGGGCATATTCGTAGCCTCCGACAGATATCGTTTAAATACTGGACCGATATCATACTCAGAAGGAATATCATTTCCAAAGGTTTGTATTCGTAGCGAACGATGATACTTTGGAAGATTTGTGCCATTTCCATCAATGGAAATCCGATTAAGCAGCTTTCCAGTCTGGGGGAAATCAACAATCTTCTGATATTTTACAATAGGCTGCCCGCTTTTTGAATGACCAATTATTACTGGCAACTTTAATAAGTGAACCTTGTCGCGATTGCTAGTACTAAATGCATCTTCATTATATGTTAAATCCAAAGATTTTAATCCGAGCAATTTGCATACCATAGAAAAGCTTACCTCTTCTATTCTGGCAGTTGCAACTTGCCTACAAAGAGCTCCATATGGAACATCGCTCTGGAGTGGCAATACATCGCTGATTATACTTGTGAAATTAGGAATACCCCATTCGCTAATAACCCAATCATTTATGCGTTTTTCAATCTGTTCTCTGTTTTCCTGTCTTACCATTATTTCTTTGGCAAGGCTTTCGCTATCCTGTACATAGTAGCTCATTTTTCACCTTCGTTTGTTAAAGAACTAAAAAAGCTGACCCTTTTAAGAGCCAGCTTTGGATTATAGAAAACAGAATCTTATTGTCTACAAACCAAAGCTGACCGGAAAATAAAAGCCCAGAACAAAATAAACAAGATATAATTTTTTTTGATTGTTTGATTTTTCATAAATATAAAATAATTCCCCACAAAAAAACTGACTCGTAGGAGTCAGTTTTGATTTTAGAGAATTTTATTTCTACACATCAAAAGATGACTCGCTAGTGTGAGCCCAAAACAAAAAATAAATATTTTTGATGTGTAAGTTTTTCATACAAACATAATTTAGCAGAATTATTTTTCTTCGTCAAATTTATCAAGCCATGCCTTAATTATACTAGCAGTAGACAACGGACTTTCGGCTACTACAATATGACCTTCTTTTTTCATCACAACTAACTGAGCATCTGGCAAATGCTCAACCACATCAATAACTGAATTAAGTGGAGCTATTTCATCCTTTTCGCCTGCAATAACTAATGTACTTGCTTTGATATCCTTGCCTAGTGGAGATAAATCTGAAGAATAAAATTCTTCAAATACCTGTATAGTTGCCCGAGAATCAAGATGCTTAAACTCCTTTACATCATTCGCAATTAAGATTTGTCTTCTTTTTTTGCTTGATGTTTTAAATACAATAATATGCCCAGCGGTCCTATAAACTGGATTAGATATCCATCTTTTTTGCAGACTCATAGGAAGATATTTAGCCACTTTAAAATTAAGCGAAGCTAATCTTGCAATCAATCCTTCCACTCTTGAAACAGGTGTCACAAGAACTAGTCTATTAACCTTACTCTTATAATGCCCTCCAAAATAAAGACCTATTCTTGAACCAAAAGAATGCCCAATTAAAATAATTTTCTCAATTTTTAATTCTTTCAAAAAATTATTCAACCATTTTGAATAATTCTCTAAATTATGAACATAATCAAATGATTCCGATTCTCCGCAAGCAGGAAGATCAGGGATTATCAATCTATAATCTAAAAATGCATTAGCCATATCCATTAATCCCCTATGACTTCCAGGAAATCCATGTAAAAAAATAATTACTTCTTTTTTAGTAGGATTTTTCTCCCAATAGACGACACTCTTTCCATCAATTGTTATTCTCTTTTTTTGAAATCTCATTACTTATTTCAATATTTCTTATGCTAGTATTATATCGTAAAAAAAGAAATATAAAAACGGTGCATTATTTTTGTCTTATCTTAGTTGAGTATCGGTGACTAGTTTTTCTTTGTACGGAAAATTATTTTCAAATTCCTCCAATTCTTTCGCATCAACCTTAAAAACATCATCCTCATAAAACTTTCCCTCAATCCCTGTTAATCCCCCCTTCTGAATTTCCAAAACCATAAACGCATCAAAATTTTCACCAGTAGAGGTTTTTATATTATAATCGCTAGCATTTTTATAACCAAAGCGATGGTAGTAATCTGGACTTCCAAATATCACTACTGCTCTATACCCAAGTTGTTTTGCTTTTGCAATTGATTCGCTCATAAGCATAGATCCAATACCTAACCTTTGGTATTTTGGCGAAACTGCAATCGGTCCCATACACAAAACTTCATACTCTTCTCCCCTTTCACTTTGTATTTTTGCTTTTGAGTAAACAATATTTCCGACAATTTTTTCATTATCACAAGCAACAAAATCCAATTCGCGGACAAAAGCAGAAACTGTGCGCATCTTATGCAATATAAAATGTTCATCACATCCTGGTTTATAAAGATTCCAAAAGGCTTCCCTCGTAAGAGTTTCTACTTCTCTATAGTCTTCCTCTCTTTCATTTCTTATCGTTATGTTTATCATTTTTATTTTTCATCAAGCCACACAATAGCATCCTTTTTGTGTGCTTTTAAATATTCGTTTGTCTTACTAAAATGCTTACAACCAAAGAATCCATCATAAGCCGAAAACGGCGAAGGATGAGCAGCTTCAAGGATTAAGTGTTTCGTTCCATCAATCAACACTTTCTTATCTTTGGCATACCTTCCCCAAAGTATGAAAACTACATTTTCCTTTTTCTCAGAAATTGTACGGATTACTGCATCAGTAAATTCTTCCCATCCTTTATGCTGATGTGATCCTGCTTGTCCACTACGAACAGTAAGAGTTGCGTTTAATAATAGCACCCCCTGTTTAGCCCAATCCCCTAAGTTGCCATGATTAGGAATCACCCCGCCGACATCGCTGGCAATTTCTTTATAAATATTTTTTAGCGAAGGAGGAACAGCTATATCTTCTGGAACAGAAAAACATAAACCATGAGCCTGCCCTTTTCCATGATATGGATCTTGCCCAAGAATGACCACCGAAACTTTATTAAATGGACATAAATCAAAAGCATTAAAAATAAATTTTGGCGGTGGAAAAACTGTAGCCGATTTGTACTCATCTTTTACAAATTCTGTTAGTTCACGAAAATATTCTTTTTCAAACTCTTCCTGCAAAGCAGTCTTCCACGATGGCTCAATTCGCACATCCATAATAGTATAATATTAATTTTAATTCTCTCACTAAAAACTCAAAAATAAATATGAGAGCTATTTACAAAGTGATTCGCATGGAATCCCATCATTATCGCCATCAAGACGTTTTAAATTACAAACATTAAAAAAATAATTAGCCTCTTCGCAAGAATTCATTTCTTTGCAAGTACTTTTTATTTCACATTGCCCAAAATTATTCGCAGCACTTCTACCATCCTTCCTAGCCTCAACCTTAGCTTGCTTGTTTGATTTTGTATGACAATGATAATCTCCTGTTTCGCTATTATTGTGACAGCCATTAGCATCTGTTTTTCCAGAATGCGCAAAAGCAAAAAAAGGCAAAAACGCCACAAATAGGAAAGCTAGAAACATTTTTCTATATTGAATCATGGCATTACAGTTAAGCCAATAACTAGCGCTGTCCCAATAATAACACTCGCTATTATTATTGCCACTCCAATATTTCCTCTTTTGATTTCCTCCCATTCGTTAATAGGAGTAATTAAAGTAAAAACCTTAATCAAGATACTTAAAGCGATTGCCATAGAAATAGCACCTGTCACAGCCCAACCAAATGTTATTAAATATTGCTCAAAAATGTATAGCATATTTTATTAATTATTTATTAACAAAAATAAATATCAAAACGCTCTTGGTATTCCCCTTCTTTTGGTAATTCTATTCCAGACTTTTTGTTTTTACAAGACCTTTTTCTACTTTATTCAAAACTAAAAAATCTAGAAAAAGATATTTTAAATTAAATACCAGCTAAATTTTCTTTTTCTATAAATTCTAAATAGTTTTCTAAGATTTCTATTTGTCTTTCATATTCCGAAATATCAAAACCACTCTGTTCTTTTGTAAGTGATATAGATTCGTTTATTTCTGCTATTTGCTTTTGGATTATCTCCACGATATCCTTAGCAAATAATTCCTTTCGCGGAACTTCCGACGAACCGATACCACTAGTCGCTCCAGCTATTCCTCCCGACATCAGCATCACTTCTGGTTGCTCTACTTTCACAGCTCCGGCATTATCTATATCCGAAATCAAACAACGAATAGTTTTCACAGCAACGGTATCCCTGCTCATCATCGCATTTTTCAAATCAGCTTTTAATTTTTTTATTAACTTATCGATATTCATATTTTAGTTGATTAAAATAATGCTTAAAGTTCCTTACACTATAGGATTATAATACTTTTATCATATCGACGAATCTCGAGGTCTCTAAAATTTTTTAAAAGTTGTATTTTCTATATACTTTAAAAGATCTGGCTCGCCCATCCAATTCTTATACATTGATCTATACAATTCTGTGAAAAAGATTGTTAACGTATTATCCTTTGTTTCAAGTCCAACAAGATTAGTTATACCATCATAATCTGGGATTTTAAGAATAATATACTCACCCAGTACACATATGGCATCAATTTTATTATCTATTTCAGTTTCCTGTTTATAGTATTCATCAAGAGTTTTTCTCGCTGCTTCTTTTGATATTCCATTATACGCAAAAACACATGAAAATACCTTTTGAGGTAAATCTCCCGTGTGCATTATGGCATCAATTTTCCTTTTGATTGACTTAACTGATTTAGTAACATCAAGAGAAGTTTTCAATTCTTCTGAGGTTAGATTTGATTTGACCTCAATATGAGAAAAAACACCTTCAGCTAAAAACTGTTGAGACCCTGAATAATCTAATACGGGCATCAGCTCATCATAGATAACAACATCACACTGCTTACTACATTTTCCCTCAGAATCAAATATTTCACCAGCCCCAATAACAAATTTTGATGGAAATGATTTTTTAATAAACTCTTTTATAAAAGTTTCTCTGGAATTTCCAATTAAGTTTCTGTGATTAATATTAGAAGCAGCGATAGATTGAGCCTTTAGTATTTGAGTTTGATCCTTAAAAAATTGTTCTAGTTTTGTCATAACATTAAGAACAGTTTTTTTTAATAGGTGAATCTGGCAATCTTTCCAAAATTTCAGTGACAATACCAAAGTCAAAAGCTTCCTTTGCGTTAAATATCTTTCCCTCTTTTAAAATCTGGGCTATTTCTGACTCTGTTTTTTGAGTTTCTGTGGAAATAATTTTTACATTTCTATTCAGTAATTCTCGTAAGACAGTTAGGGTTTCTTCATGAGCGTGTAACGTCGCTGTTTGATTACCTATAGTAAAAGTGCCTTCGTGGAGAAAAAATCTACACCCTTTTAATGCTTTTCTATTTTTACTTGCCAAAAAAATTGTGTTAGCAGCCGAATCAATCTGACTAAAACCAATAATTTCAACTTCGATAGGTAATCCTTTAAGAAAAGAATATATTCTAATTGCCGAATCAATATCTCCACCAACAGAAGATAAAAAAAGTGTTAACTTAGTGACTTGTCCGTCATATACTTGTCCATTAACCCAAGCAATTAATCCTTGAGCTACATTAGGATCTATTCCTCCCGTAATTGTGTACCAAATATTCATATAGCATTCTAATTAAAAAAAATTAAACTCACAGAGCTCGAGCACGCAAACTTCGCTCAAACTAGTTGCGGGACTTGGATTCGATCCAAGATTCAAGGATTCAAGTTCCATGCAACAAAGCGATTGGATTACTTTTGTGCTTCTTTTTCTATTTTTATAGAAGTACTTCCTATTTTTTTATATACTGAGCCGTCATTCTCTTTTACACATATAACAAACTCATATCTACCAAAATCATCAATATCAAAACTATCAAATCCTATTATCACCCTAAGTTTATCGTTATTAATGCCGCTCAAATCAATTTTTATATCCTTACATCCAATCTCTTTTTTGTCTGGATTCAAAATTACCACTCGTAAAGAAGGAGTGAGCTTATCTAAAGATGTAATATCATCGACCTCAAGATTAATAACCAAATTTATATCCACTGGAATTACTAATTGCGACGGCAAATCACTTTTCGATTTTAGGCAAATTTCTTCAATAACATTAAAAACACTTAGTAGTCCAGTTTTTTGATCAACTGAAACGCTCCTGCAAACAAGAGCCCACTTTAATTTTAAAAATGAATTTATTTTCTTTTCCATATTTTAACATTTTAATAATGATTCAATTCCTTCCCTAGTACAAGCATCAAAAGAGATACTAATAGAGTGAGTTTTTATTTCATTAGAGTAATCACTTATTTGAAAAGCTGGTGATTGATAGAAAACATCTCTCTCTGACATAAATTCAAACCTAGGATAAACCAGCTTTGTATCAACAGCCTTTGCAACCTTCTCTAAAAAACTAATACTTGGCTCAGTTCTTCCGCTTTCTGCTCTAGCAATACTTGATTGTTTAGTATTCATTCTTTGAGCTAGCTCTGCTTGAGAGATACCAGCATAGGCTCGTGCCTCAAATACTAATCCCCCTAAATCAAAATAATTATCAAATTCTAATTCCTTTTTTACTTTTTCTAAATACTCTTTATAATTCATTTTATGTTTTTTTCTTTTTTAAACTCAATTAATCTTTTTTTTGCACTTTCAATATAATAATTCCTTATTCTTTGATCTTTTTTTATAAATCCACAAAAAGCATAAAAAACGAGAATGCCCTCCTTGTATCCCAAAAATCTTATTTCGTTTTGAGTATGGAATTTGAGTTCCCACAAATCATTGTCAATTTTTTCTAAGTCATTAATAAGAATTAAATCATCCATTGGTCTACCAACGTAGCGATCCATTCTCGAAAAAAGATTCTTCAATAAGACTTTGTTATTTTTTTTGAGTGGCTCAATGAATTCCTTTATTAGATAACATTTACCATCATTTTTCTCCCAAAAATCAATATTCCATTTATTATTCATTTTTATCAATCGCACTACTTTTACGATTATTAATTATTTTTAATAGCACATCTGCTATATATCATATATGTTATAAATAATCAAGCTATTTATCCGCATAATCTGGAGCTAAAAACTAAAACACCCTCCACAGAGGGGGTGTTAGTTTTATGTTGCGGGACTTGGATTCGAACCAAGATTCAAGGATTCAGAGTCCTTTTGCCTACCATTAGCAGATCCCGCACTAAAAGCGGAAATCCGCTTTCTTATCCTTTTAGATATTTCCTTGTTGCAATATAGCTAGAAATTAAGCCTAGCCCAATACCTAAACCGAGCTGAAGCAAAATTACTATTGACAAGTTTGCCATATAAATACCCCAAATGTCAAATCCATCGGTAATAGCAATGATTTTATCTTTTGCTATAAATATAATGATTGTTGATAAAATAAAAGCGGCTACTGATGCGAAAAAACCTGAAATCATTCCTTGTACCAAAAACGGACCTCGCACTAAGCTGTTTTTTGCTCCCACTAAGTGCATTACTTCTATTTCAATTCTTTGAGAATGAATACTTAACCTTACAGTATTAAAGGCTATTATCAAGGCAACGATACTTAACACTAAAGTAGATATCCAACCAATATTTTCTATATTAGTAGCTATATTAGAAAACTTTTCAATAACTTCTCCCCTTTTGTGATCATTTACATCTCTAACATATGAGGCAATTTCGGGTTTTTTAAAAAACTCGGACACCACTTTGTATTGTTCTGACTTGTGAGTTTGAATTTTTAATGAAGCCAAAAATGGATTAACTTGTATCGCCTGAAGTGATTGGGCAAAAGTATCATCCTTGTGTGTTTTTGAAAAAGTTTCGTAGGCATCCTCAGGAGAGGTGTATTCAACTGATTTTACTTCGGGTAAATTCTCAACTTGCTTTTTTAAGTCAAGTATAGTTTCTTGATTAACACTTTCTTTGAAATATACGGAGACATCCATTTTATCTCTTATTTTCTCCGAAAAATACTGCACACCATTTTCAAAAACAAAAAGAGAAGTTCCAAGCATCACTACCATAAAGATTATTAATGCTGTGGCAAAACTCAAAAATCCTTGTCTTTTAAAATTCTTCCATCCACCTTTTAATATTTTTTTTATATAATTAATCATTTTGTTGGGATAAATTATTTTCATAAGTCTAAATAAAGAACATTCCGTTTTCTTCATCTCTCACAATTCTTCCGTCATCAATAGTGATCACCCTTTTCTTTAAATTATTGACTATTTCTTTATTATGAGTTGAAAGTATTATTGTAGATCCAGCTTCGTTTATCTTTAAAAGGACTTTCATAATATCTCTAGAATGATAAGGATCAAGATTTCCAGTAGGCTCATCTGCTAGGATTATTCTTGGTCTATGTATTAATGCTCTTGCAATTGATGTTCTTTGCTGTTCTCCCCCCGACAACTCTTTCGGAAAACGATTAGCTTTTTTCGTTAATCCAACTAAATCTAAAACTTTCATAACTTCATCTTTGGCTTTTTTTGTGTCTTGACCAGTCACTTCTAGTGCATATGCCACATTTTCAAAAACAGTTTTATATGGCAGAAGTTTAAAATCTTGAAAAATAAAACCTAATTGCTGTCTAATTGAGTAGGCATCTTTTTCTTTGATATCAATAGTGTCTTGACCATAAAAAACGACCGAACCAGTCGTTGGTTTTTCTTCACAAGCAATCATTCGTAAAATAGTGGTTTTTCCAGCACCAGACCTACCACAAAGAGTAATAAATTCACCATCTTTTACCGAAAAAGAAACTTCTCTTAAGGCAGGCTTTATTTCCTTGCCTATATTAGAAACATAATCTTTAGAAACTTGTTTGAATTCTATCATATTATTTTAGTTTTATTTCTTCTTCTATGAACTGCTCCAAATTTCCGTCTAAAACATCATCTGGACTAGTCGACTCTATATCAGTTCTTAAATCTTTTACCAATTTATATGGATGCAATACATACGACCTGATTTGATTGCCCCAACTTGCTGAAATTTTATCTCCCTTTATTTCTGATAATTCTTTAGCTTTACTTTCAAGTTTGTATTGATAAAGCTTTGAAGATAATATTTTTAATGCCTTATCTTTATTGTTTCCCTGCAACCTTTCTGATTGACAAGTGACCGATATTCCTGTTGGTATGTGGGTGATTCTTACAGCTGACTCCCGCTTATTTACATACTGACCACCTGGACCAGAAGCTTTATAAAAATCTATCTTCAAATCTTCGTTTTTTAATCCTACATCTTCATTATCGCTTATTTCCGGCAAAATTTCTACTAACGCAAAAGATGTGTGTCGCAACTTTTGAGCAGAAAAGGGTGAAATTCTTACTAATCTATGAACACCTGTTTCCTTTTTTAATAAACCATAAGCAAATTTTCCTGATATTTCAATAGTTGCCGACTTTAAGCCCATTCTTCCCTCACTCCCAACATCTCCGATAGATTCATCAACCACTACAACCTTAAAATTCTTTCGTTCACAATATCTATTATACATACGAAACAACATCTGAGCCCAATCTTGTGCGTCTTGACCACCAGCTCCTGAATAAACCGAAAGAATGGCGCTTCCTTTATCGTATTTTGAATTAAAATAAAATTCTATTTCTTTTCTTTTAATTCGGCTATCCAAATCCATTAAACTATTTTCAATTTCTTTTGAAAGACTTTCATTGCTTTCTAATAAAGTAAAATCTTCAATAGTTTTTAAATCTTTTTTTAGCCCTTTAAAAAAATTTATTTCTTCTTCCTTTTCTGCTAATTCTTTTGACAATTCAATCGCTCTTTCCTTATCGTTCCATAAATCTTTAGATTGAATCTCCTTTTTTAAAAAAGAAATTCTTTCGTTCAAGCTTGAAACGTCAAAGATGGTCCTCTAGTAAGAGGACCCTATTTTTCAGATTTTCAGTTATTTTTTTACTGTCCACTGTCTTATGTTAATTTTAAGAATTAATCTTCGCTTTAATTCTCTTGCTCTATTTCATTACATATCATGAGCCAGAGGCGAGAATCGCCTTCAGTAAAGTTTACTCTGTAAACTTTCTTCAGGTCGGACTCAGTCGGCATTCGACATTAGCCTCATCTTGCCTCCTTCCGTTTTCGATTCTCTTCTATCCATATCGTGAGCCAGAGGCGAGAATCGCCTTCAGTAAAGTTTACTCTGTAAACTTTCTTCAGGTCGGACTCAGTCGGCATTCGGCATTAGCCTCATCTTGCCTCCTTCCGTCTTCGATTCTCTTCTATCCATATCGTGAGCCAGAGGCGAGAATCGAACTCGCAGTCTTCTCTTTACGAAAGAGCTGCTTTACCATTAAGCCACTCTGGCAAGATTATTTCTGCGGGAGTATGCTTGAAATCCACTTAAACAATTCATCTAACGGTCCGACTTTTTTTTCTTCAGATTCCTCAGCTTCATCATTACTGTTCTCCGCTTTCTTTATGACCACTATCCTCTCTCCCTCTTTTTGTAATCCCAATTCTTCCCTTGCTACTCTTTCCAAGTATTCATCACTATATGTTTCTCCTAATTGCATTTTCAAAGCTTCTTTTTCTTTGTTCAATTGCGACACAGAACTGCTTAGATTTTTGTAATTTGATTCTATCTTTGATCTCTCAATATATATCATTACGTTAGTATATAATAAATATACGGCAAAAAGGATGAAAATGGTGCCAAAAAATTTCGGAAGAAACTGCTTTTTCCCACTCTTTTTAACCTTTCTTTTTTTGCCTTTTTTTGCTAACATATACCTATTATAAAATAATTCAATGATTATGGCTAATCAAAAGACCAAGAAAAAAATTACTAAAATCTTTACTGTTATCATAATAATCCTTCTTATTATCTCTGTAATTCTTTCTATCGTAAGCTTTTAACAGAGACATTATAGCACTGATTAATTGATTTTTCTAATCTGTTTCAAACACTTTCAAGAATACATCGGAGGGGATTCTCATATCCCCTTTTTCTTTTAGTTCTGATTTTCCTTTTTTTTGTTTTTCAAGTAATTTTCTTTTTCGCGTATAGTCTCCACCATACAAATGAGCTAAAACATCTTTTCTAGTGGCACTTATGGTTTCCCTTGCAATTATTTTTCCTCCAATCTTTCCCTGCAAAGCTACAGCAAAAGCTTGCCTCGGTAAAAGATCTTTTAATTTTTCAACAAGCTTTCGCGCATCCTCATATGAACGACTTTTGGGGACTATTCTAGATAATGCCTCTTCCTTTTCACCATTTATCCAAATCTCTAATTTTACTAAATCAGCTGGACGATACTCTAATTCTCTATAAGTTAATGAAGCATATCCTTGAGTAATATTAAGTAGCTTTTCATAGAATTTCCCAATTATTTCACGCAATGGCATTTCGTATATAAGTATATATCTACCAGACCCAAAAGGATAAGATTCTTTATGAGTACCCTCTAGTTCGCTTAAAAAATCATAAACCCTACCCAAATAAGAATCACCGATAATTATTTTCACCTCTGCCCATGGTTCGGTAAAAGATTTAAACGAGTCAGACCAATTAGCAGAATTATATATCACAACTTTTTCATCTTTTGAATCCATTGCTTCATATTTTACCTGAGGTGCTCCAATTATGAGCTCTATATCATATTCTCTTCGCAGTCTTTCCATTGTTATTTCGGTATGTAGCGTTCCAAGAAAACCGCATAAAAACCCTCTTCCAAAAATATGGAAATTTTGTGGCTGATAAAAAAGAGCTGAATCATTTAATTTTAGTTTTGATAACGCAACCTTTAAGATTTCAAAATCGTCTTGATCTTGAGGATACATTGAAATAAAAAGCTTTGGCTCTGGGTCCTTATAACCAGATAAAGCAGTTAAAATATTTTCATCTCCAGCATAAACAATAGTATCCCCAATACGAATTTTTTCTGGATCTTTAATCCCAGTCGCTATATAGCCGATTTCTCCTGCACAAAGTTCATCAATTGGAACCATATTTGGCTTAAAAACTCCTAATTCCTTGACTACACTTTGAGCTTTTGAGTTTATAAGAGAAATCTTTTGTCCCGATTTTATTTTTCCTTCTATTACGCGAATAAAAGAAACTACACCCAAGAAAGAATCGTATTTTGAATCAAAAATAAGTGCTTTAAAAGGTTTATCAACCTCAACATTTGGAGATGGAAATTCTTTAATCACTTTCTCTAATAGTTCTGGGACATTTTGCCCAGTTTTTGCAGAGATAGAAAAAATATCATCAATATCAACATCAAGAAACGTTGCGATTTCCAGTTTAACCTCATCGGGTCTTGCTTGCAAAGAATCAATTTTATTTATTACAGGAATTATCTTTAAGCCTTCTTTTTTTGCTAACTCAAGATTAGTAATTGTTTGAGCCTGAATTCCTTTCGTTGCATCAACTAATAATATCGCCCCTTCAACCGCTGCCAAACTTCTAGAAACTTCGTAGTTAAAGTCTATATGACCAGGTGTATCTATCAGGTTAAGCATCAAATCTTCGTCGTTTAATTTATAATTCATTTTTACAGGTGTCATTTTTATAGTAATCCCCTTTTCCCTTTCTAAATCCATTGAATCTAAAAACTGAGCCTGCATCTTTCCTTTCTGAACAGTACCCGTAATTTCCAAAAATCTATCGGCTAAGGTAGATTTTCCATGATCAATATGACTAATAATAACGAAATTCTTAATCTTCATCTTATTTTCTTATTTTTAATTTCTTTAACACACAATCTTTATAAAAATCAACCTCTTTGCACCCATAGATAGAAGTGATAATAATATATATTATGATAGCGATACTAGAGGTTAAGCATAAATCAAAAAGAATATAAACTATTTCTGGTAAATGAATAAGATTTATTAGTATTGGGTCAATGCTATTTTGAATAAAAAAAAGAATAAATACTGATGATATTGCCATTATCAAACTTGCAGCAAACATCTTAATAAATGAGATTGTCATTTTTTTAATCCCAAAATCACCAATCTTTTTATAAAAATAAATAATCAACAATAAAAACTCTGATAATAAAGCTAAATTAAATCCAAAAACTAAACCTAAAACACCGAAATTAACAGTTCCATTCAAACCAAAAATACTTTTCACAATATTTGCAACATAAATATTTTCTTGAAATAAATTAGCAAAAAATATTGATAAAAAGTAAGAAATTACAACAAATACTAGAGCGATAGCAGTTGGTGTAATTGTATCCTTTAAGCTAAAGAAACCTCTTAATAAAATTGGCACAAGGCATTGAGCAAAAGTACTAATTACATACATTCCCAAACAGGCTGCAGTTATTTCGGCAGAAGATATTCCGAATTGTCCCGTTTGTAATATCGTAGCAACTATTGGTTGACGTAAAGCAAAGATTAAAAATCCGATTGGCAGTGCCACATACATAGTTTGCAGAAAAACTGAAGTGAAAGATTTACAAAACTCTTCTCGCTTTTCCTCTGCCCAAAGTTTTGAAAAAACAGGAAACGCAGCAGTAGCAAAAGAAACACCTATTATCCCTATCGGAACATATCGTAAGTTATTAGAAAAATAAAACACAGAAATAGCTCCTGCTCCAATACTAGCAGCTATAGAAGTAGCCACTATAAAATTTATTTGGCTAGCAGAAGCAGCAATGGCTCTAGGAAGCATTAAGGTGAAAAGATTTTTAATAGCAGGATGCCTTAACTTTAAAGTAAATTCGTATTGATATCCACACTTAATAGCCGAAGGAAGCTGAATAAGTAAATGAGCCAGAGAACCGATTATTACCCCCACGCCCGCACCATAAATACCCCAATGTGGAGCCAAAAAAACAACACCGAATATTATTCCTAAATTATAAAATATCGGTGCCAAAGAATATGCTACAAAACGATTAAAATAATTGAGAATAGTTGAAAGAACTGAGGATATTCCAAAAAACAACACACTTATAAAAATCATTCTACTCAAAATAACTGTTGCTTCTTGAGCTTCGGGTGGAAAACTAGAAATCGTAGAAGAGATTATTTGAGGAGTAAAAATAAAGAAGAACGTTGAAAAAACTAAAAAACTTACAATAAAGAAATTTATCATTGTATTTATTATTTTCCAAGATTCTTTTTCATCTTTTTTTTGATACTCAGCAAAAATTGGTAAAAGCGAAACAATAATTCCTCCTGCAAATAGTATATTAAATATTAAATCGGGTATTCTAAATGCTGCAAAATAAGAATCAAGCTCTATTCCCGCACCAAAAAATCCCGCCAAAAGACGATCTCTGATTAATCCCAATATCCTGCTTAAAAAAACGGTTATTATTAGTATTATAGCCGCTCCTTTTATTGTTGATTGTTTTGAACTTATAAGATTTTTAATCTTTCCAAATCCCATATTCATAATAAATTTATCATAGCCCAAAACAAATGATTTGACAAAGCTGGACAAATTAAGTAAAATATTTCTACCGTAATAGAAAGAACAATCGCCCTATTTTTAGGGAGGAAAGTCCGAACTTCCATTCCGAAAGGAATAAACAGGTAGCGGGTAATTCCCGTCATTCGCGCAAGCGAAAGAGATGCGAACAGAAACGCTCTAATTCGAAAGATGAAGAGCATCCCTTTGGGATGAACTCTTAGGGAAACCTTTGAGATGAAACGGCTAAACTCTTACCCGGAAGCAAGAACAAATCTTCTTATAAAGAAGAAAAAAGTAGTTCGCTAGAGGTATTAAGCAATTAATATCCCAGATAGATGATTGTTTAGAAACAGAATTCGGCTTACTAATCTATTACTATTTAAAAAACAGGAATTTCCTGTTTTTTATTTTTAATAATTACTACAAAATAAGACATCCAATCAAAATTTGAGAACAAAATATTGACAAAAATAATATAATAGTTTATATCATAAGTATGAATGTTCATTCGGACGTTGCTATCTTTGGCAGTTTGGATGCTGCCAAAAATGCAACCAAAGACTCTGGCATTATTGATGCCGATGCCATACAAGAGCTTTCTTGTGAGCAAATCAATCCGATTCGCTCGCAACACTAAACTATGCTTTCTTTTTTAGGAAGCCTTTTTGTTTATAAAACAATAGACGACGTCTTAATAATAATATATAGTTTAATCAGTCCCTAAAGGAAGTGAAATTATGTGTAATCAATGGAGTTTTAGACCAGCTACCGAAGAAAACGCCGATCAGAAAAATGTATACCCCGAAAAAGACAGAAATAAAGAAGAGGAAGAGAAAATCCAAATTTAAAACTTTCCCCTAAGGGAAAGCTTTTTATTTACTATTTTCTTTATTGAAATAATCAACTAAAGCCAATTGAAATTTTTCAATATTACCATTACTTACCGTAAAGCCAGCCGCAGGAGGATGACCACCGAAGGTAATTAGCAAATTCTTACAGCTTTCCATCGCCTTAACAGCATCATATTTTTTAGGTAATCTTACTGTTCCCCTACTTAATTCATCGTATCTTTGATAAAGAAATACTGGCTTATTATAATATAATGCTAATTTTGAAGCTATTGATCCCAAATATTCTATTCCCCAATTAGGATTACCCTCAAATACAATATTTGTTCCTAATTTACTATCTACTGATTGCCTTATTTCATCTATTAAGGCATTTATTTCAAATTGTCTTCTCTGATTTTCTTCAATTAATTCTTTGGCTTCTTGTTTTGCTGTTTCAAAATCAACTTCGCTTAATATATGATAGAGTAGACAAACATGATTATCATCCATTGCACTAAAATTAAAACAACTGTTTATTCT
Organism: bacterium; assembly: GCA_023228085.1. Lineage (GTDB taxonomy): Bacteria > Patescibacteriota > Minisyncoccia > Minisyncoccales > Minisyncoccaceae > Minisyncoccus. The sequence continues at coordinate 149,451 of JALOBW010000001.1, read as the reverse complement.
GTGAATTAAATCACGCTTTGAATTAAATTCTCCGAGATTATAAATACTAAAAAAAGCTTTTAGTATCGGTCTTTGACTATTCTCAATATTCTTTAAACCATTATAAATATAGTCTATGTTTTCATCTTTTTCGGGCATCATATCGGCAATTGTTGCAAGCGCTACAAGTTCAAGCAAGTTCTCTTTAAACAGGACCGTCATAGATTTTCCCAATAATTCCTCTGCTAATTTATACGATAATCCAGCATTTGAGAAATCCTTGAAAGGATAATTATCTTCATTTTGTTTTGGAGCAACGATTAGATCAGCATCTGGCAATTCGTCCTCTACTGGCTTGTGATGATCTAATATCGCAACAACAAAACCAGCCGCCCTAGCTCTTTTAACTTGTTCAAAGTTGGTTATACCACAATCAAGAGTAATTAATAATCCACCCTTTGGATGCTTTTTAATAATATAAGGCAAAACAACATCATTTAATCCATATCCTTCATTTTTTCTATCTGGAAAATAAGCAAAAACACTTACTTCTTTTTTTTGAAAAAAAGCATAGTTATTTATTGCCTCTTTGGCGATTACTGTCGCCGAAACTCCATCCATATCAGAATCTCCAAACAAAATTATCTGCTCTTTTTTAAGGACAGCTTTTTTTATCATCTCTGCCAATATATCTATATTTTTTATTTTCTCCATAACTAGCAATTCCAATTATTTTATCCTAATATTTTTATTCCAGGCAGTAAGTCTCCTGAAATAAAATCCAACATTGCTCCACCTGCTGTTGAAATATGTTCAAATTTGCTTTCCATCTTCGCTTTAAATATTGCCTCAACAGTTTCTCCTCCACCAACAATAGCAAATCCTTTATTTTTAGCAACTGCGTCCATTATTTCATTTGTTCCTTTCTCAAAGACAGAAACCTCTGAATAGCCCATTGGACCATTCCAAATAATTGTTCCAGCTTCTTTTATTATAGCCTTGTATTTTTCTATTGTTTCTGGTCCAATATCAAAAATATCCTCTTCTTTTCTAAGCGTTCCCACTCCCCCGATTCTCATATACTTCTGATCAAGATTTTTTAATGCCATAACCCCATCTACTGGTAGGTGTAATTTTGGACTAGTTAGATCTATACTTTGTGCAACATCAAGTAATGAAGCCTCTTCCTTTGTCCAGTTGTCACGAACACAAATTCCTCTTATTGTTAAAATAGTATTAGCAATTTTCCCTCCGACAAGAACATAATCTGATTTTTCTAAAAGATTTCTTACTAGCTTTACCTTTGTTTCAAGTTTGACTCCCCCGACAATAGAAACCAATGGTCTTTTTGGTTTTGCTAACCCCCTAGTTAATACTTTAATCTCGTTTTCAAGTAAAAAACCTGGATACGAAGGTAGTAATGAAGCAACTCCCACCACAGAAGCATGTTCTCTATGACAAACACTAAACCCTTCTTGAACAAAAACATCTGCCAAAGAAGCTAGACTTTTTGAAAACTTTTGATCATTTGCTTCTTCCTCGCTATAAAACCTGAGATTTTCTAAAAGAAGAATATCTCCAGTAAGCATTTTTTCTATTTCTTTTTCTACTCCACCACCTATACAATCTTTATAAAATTTAACATTTCCTATTTTTTTATCTAAATAGTCAGCGATGATTTTTAACGAACAGCTTTTATCTTTTCCTTTTGGTCTTCCCAAATGACTTATTAGTATTATTTTTGCTCCTTCTTTTCGTAAGTATTGAATAGTTGGAACAGCTTGATCAATCCTATAAGAATCATCAATCTGTCCATCGCTTATCGGAACATTAAAATCACAACGAACTAAAACTTTTTTCCCTTTTACATTTGCATCTTTTAAACTTTTCATTTTTTGGGGTAGTCTTATTTTATTACAAGTAAATTATAGCAATAAAACTAAAATAAAAAAACTAGGAAATATTCCCAGCTTTTAGCGTTATTGCTTGTATCTCAAGGTTAATACTCCTTACTTTTACACTCTCGTTTTGCAGTTTAGAAATTTTGTCTATGCAAGCTTCTTGTGCCATCCGAGATAACTTCTCAGCAGTTATTCCCATTTCCTCAAAAGTAAGAATTCCTCCCTTTATATAATCAGCAATAAAGCATAAGAGGATTAATTTATCACCTCTTCCTTGTGATATTTGCTGGAGATAAAACTCTGCATTCTTGAGAGCATCTTCCTTTGCCTCACAATGAGCATCTTCTTCCATTTTTTACCTCGCAAATACAAGATAACACAACTATTTAAAAAATCAAATAGGTTATCCTATTTGATTAAAAGTTGCTTTAATTAAACTTTACGACTTCTCCTGGAGATACAATTTTTTTACTATAGTTTGTATTAGTTTGAGCACTCTCTTTTTTGATAATATCTAGTAATCCAGTAAAATCTATCTTTTTACCAGATTTCGTTTCTAATTCTTTGGAATTAACCTCTTTTAGTATTTCCCTATTTTCTTTCATTATGTTTTCTTCTTCACTTTCTTTTTTTTCATTCAAATGTTGACTATTTAAAACGATGTCCTCACTATTCCATTCTATATCGGAAAAAGAATCGCTCGTTTTTTCTTTTTTAAGCTCTAAATCACTATCTCTTTCTGTGTTTACGTCTAGTACAATTGCAACATCGTTTTGAGGTATGTTTTCTTCTATTGTACTAATTGGATCTTCTTGCTTAAAACTTTCTAGTTCTTCTTTTTCTGGAACAAAAATTTTAGTATTTTCTTTGTTTGAAATCTCTGGCTTCTCTATTCTTCTTTTGTCTTTAGATTCTTCAGCCATTTTTTTCAAACAAGTTTTACAATAAACAGGTCTCTTACCATCTGGCTTAAATGGAACTTTCATTTTTTTATTGCAGCTTTGACATACAGCATCGTGCAGCTCTCCATTTGACTTAAATGACTGTTCCCTGTTCCCGCTAGTAGTCATACCTTCTTCGGTATCACTTGCAATTTTTTTCTCAACTATCTCTCTAGGGGTAGCATATTTAAATCGTGAATATTCAATGATTTCACTTTCCATAGACACTGGTAATTCCTTTACGGGAGGAAGTGTCTCTGCTGAAAAAGGTCGTGAAGCCATTCCGTCTATCATTAATTTTAAATAAATATTTTGTTTCGGAAGATTAACAATGTCTTGAATTGTAAATTCTGGACTAAATTCACGTTCCAGAAATTCTGCATCATCAGCGCCAACCCTAAAAGTAATCATTGTTCCAACGTTTCCAAAAACTGCATCTCTTACCTTTTCTTCCATTTGAGCAATATACTGATGAGCAAGTATTAGAGATAGTCTATACTTTCTAGCCTCAGATAGAATATTTGCAAAGGAATCAGTAGAAAAATTTTGAAATTCATCAATATATAATGCAAAATCATTTCGTTCTTCTTCAGCCATATCTACTCTAGACATAGCAGCAAGCTGCAACTTTGTAATCATTAATGCACCGAGCAAACGCGAAGATTCTTCTCCTACTCTTCCTTTTGAAAGATTTATAATAAAAATTTTCTTAGTATCCATTATCTCTCTCATATCAAGAGCCGATTTTTCTTGCCCAATAATATTCCTGATTAATGGAGTTGAAATAAATTGTCCTATCTTATTTTGGATAGCAGCAGTAGCTTCAATTTCGTATCTTTGTGTATATCTAGCAAATTCTTTAGTCCAAAATGATTTTATGACTGGGTCTTTTACTTGAGCAATAATTGTGTCTCTCCATTCAACATCTGATAACAAACGATTTATACCAAGTAGTGTTGATCCTGGCACTTCTAATAATGCAAGGATTGTATTGTTTAAAATGTATTCCATACGGGATGACCATACATCTGGCCATATTTTTTTGAATACAGTCATAATACCTCCAGCAATCAAATGTCTATACTCTGCGCTGACATCTTCCATAATATTGAATGCGATTGGATTCTCTAAATCAGAAGGATTAAAATAAACCACATCCTTTACCCTATTTGCAGGAATCAAATGCAATATTTCTTCGGCAGCACTTCCGTGTGGATCAACAAAACAAACTCCTTTGCCATTTATAATATCCTGAACGATCATATTCTTTAATAGTTCAGTTTTTCCCATTCCAGTTTTTCCAATAACATAAATATGACGTCTTTTATCGTCTTGTTTAATACCAAACTTAACCTGTTTTCCCCGAAAACTGGTTTGTGCAAAAAAAGTAATATTACTATTCTTTAAAGGCTCCATAAAATATTAAAATAAAAATCTATATATTTTATTCTACACTATTATTCTATTCTCCAATAGGTAGCGAAGAAGGTGGTGCGGCTTTTTTGGTAGGAACACGACCGATTGAAGTGTTTGGAACAACCCCAACACCTGGGAAATGAAATAGAGTTGCGAGCTCCTCAGAAGAAGCTAAAAAGGCAGTAGGAGTGACATTATTCATAAATAATCTATCACCATATGATAATTCTCTGTAATAATACCTCATAAACATATTCCTCTTTTTTAAATACAATCTTCTTAATCTAGCTATTTCTGGGGCCTGAAGTTTGGTTGTATTGTGAGGTTTAAATCTGTTTAAATTCTGAGTAGCAAATTGAGAAAAATGACTAATAGCGTATCCTTTAGCTGCCCCAGAAAATTTTTCTCTTCTTGCAACATAAAGAAAACGTACAGTTGAGTGAAAGCATGTCTTTGATATTTTTCTCTCTATTGCAGAAATAACCTCTCTTTCTCCTTGTGTTAGTCTAAATTCTAAAGGAAACTCATCCTCCTGTTTTTTTTGATCTTCATCTCCAGTATAAAAACTAGGAAACAATATTTTTGCAATCAATACCCATATTCTTATAATCATTGGTAAATCGTCGTAGATATCAGCTTTCTTCTCAGCCTTTCTTCCAAGTAGTCGGTCAATTTCCTCTCTACCTCTTTTGAAATAATTATCTTCTGCATCAACTGAAGCGACTGGTTTTGCTATTATTTGTATCCATAATTGCTCTCCCCTTTCAAGAAGGGTCATATTTTCAAGTAATGTAGAGATTGGATCAAACCTTTTTTCTTCTTTGGTATCTATGTTTTCTTCAAAAAAAGATTCATAGGTCTTGATAGGATAAACATCACTCTTTGCCATCGCCTTAAATTCGCATCCCCATAAATCCCAGTCATCGTTTGGAATGTCATGAGGAACAGCATCGGCATAATCTGGAACCTCAAATATCTCTACTTCAGGGTATTGCGAGAAAAAAGCTGATTCAACAATCTTTCTTGCTGCTCTTGGGCACCTCACGTAAAAATGAGGAACTCCGTCTATTCCCACTATCTCAAAAGACATTCTTAAAACGATTTTCCCCTCAAAATACTTTTCTTTCCAATCTCCTGGTGCATCATATATGGAAAATAATGTATTCATAACATTTTCCATCGCCCTAACAGGTTTTGTGACTTCGCGTGGAAGCTTTATTTCTAGTACCACATTTGGTTTGGATATAACAAATTTGGTTATCATATAATCCAAATACTTTCCTCTATAATTTGGGAAGAAAAGAAACGGCAAAAAAAACCACCATACGTGACCTAAAAAATAAAATACTGCAAAGAAATAAGGACTGTATTGCTCCAGTCCTGCTAGTATAGAATATATTTGAGTTGCTGTTTCTTGCATTATTATGCTTCGCGGACTTTATATTTTCCGCCCTCGTCTTTATCAAAAATATTTTTATTTTGCAAACTTAAAAAAATAGTTGATTCTTTAACGATTCTCTGCTTTGAAACTTTTTGAATAATCTCATCTTTTGTCATCGGACCACTTTCGGCTAAGACCGCACAGATGACATCTTTTACTTTACCAGGATTATAACCCCAATCCTTAAGTGCATAATACCCTCTCCCAACTAGAACAAAATCTTCATTTCTGATTAATTCATTGTGAACAGTTTGAGGGTGTAGTTTTTTATCTCTATTTTCTCTTACTCCTAATTCCCTATTTAGTCCAAAAATTAATCCTGTAATCTCTTTGAAATGTAGTGGTTTTTGGTTTTCTTTCAAAATTACTAGTATTTTGTCTTTTACTGTTTTTGGATTTACTTCTGGAGAAGTCCTAAGTCCAATTTTCTTTCCGTCTACAGATTTTATAATATTTTTTGAAATTTCTAGAAATGATAGAAAAACATCTTGACTAACTTTTTTTTCTGGATAACTGTTAGTAAATTCAGCAAATACATCACCAATTAATTGTGGATTACCCTTTTCCTTAAATCTCTTTTCAAAATCATTACAGACATTTTTAGAAAAATTAATAGAATCTTTGTTCGTCGCCCAAAAAGCATAAAAGGATTGATCTTCCTTTACTCTCTCAAGACCATCAACCAAATTAAGTAAAAAAAGGACATAATTCTTAGTTTCCTCAGTACTTATTTCGGACAATAGTTGATCTTCTTTCTTTACACACCCATAGCTTTTTATTCTTTCAACCAAAAAATTCTCAATTTTTTGGAATTCAGACTTAAAATCGGAAGAACTAATTATCTTCTTTGCTCTCTTAAGACCATCTATTTCTATTTGACGAACCCTTTCTCTAGTGATTTTATAGCTTTTTCCTATAAATTCCAACGTTTCTCCTTTTCCCGTTTTTCCTAAAGAAAATCGCCTTCCGAGAACTATTTTTGTTCTTTCTGGTAGGTCTTTTAAGATTTTTTCAGATATTATTTTGTAATCAAAGTCCATACTCAATTTTTCTATTAAAACATTACTTATACTAATAACATTTTATTTGGTTTTTGTAAAGACTTATTTGGCTCTTTTTGCAAATTTGTGTTTTTTCCACCAAACCAACAATGGACTCGCCAAAAACACCGACGAAAATAGTCCCACAAGAACACCGATTCCCATAATTAAAGTGAAATACTTTAAACTTTCTTCGTTAGCGAAAAAATAATATAGAGGAATTAGAGCTAAAATAACTGTTAAAGAAGTGTTAACACACCTAGTAAAAGTTTCGTTTAAACTCTTATTAACTACCTCTTCGTAAGACAAACTACTATGCTTATTAATATTCTCTCTAATCCTATCATAAACAACGATAGTATTATTTATACAATAACCAACAACTGTTAAAAGAGCTGTGATTACTGGAATACTTAATTGTGCGCCCCATACTTTTGTTAATACTGCAAAAATACCTAATGGTATAATAAGATCATGAAAAAGCATTAATGTTGAAGATAACCCGTATTCAAGAGAAGTAATGGGATAAGAAACATTCTTAAATGCTACGAAGATATAAGCAAGCATAGCAATTAATGCCAATATAGCCACCAAAAACGTTTTATCTTTCAGCTCCTTACCAACGAGAGAACTTATTGTTTCTATACTAGAAGACCCCTCAATTATCTCTCCCATCCCCTTCATTTCGGTGACTACTTTTTGATAAGTCTCACTATTTACATCTTTTTTATTGATTTTAATTAAAACTTCATTTTTCCCCACCTCTTGGACTTCAGCACCCTTCATTTCTTCTATTTTATAGACAGCTTCTTTTATTCTTTCACTTTCTGGTCTTAACCCGTCTTTGTATTCAATTTTAATTGAACTCCCCCCTTCAAAATCTATTCCAGGATTTAGTCCATAAAAGAAAATACTAAAAATACTTAACGCTACAGCTATACCTCCAATAATAAAATATAGTTTTGAATATTTTAAAAAGTTAAAATTCATATTAGTTCTTTTTTTATCTTTTCTGAATTATGACCAAAAAATTTTGGTTTTAGCTATCCATTTGTTTTTCGCGACCACCGTCAAGAAAATATTTGACACAGTGACTGCTGAAAATAGACTGATTAAAATACCCAAAATAAGAGCAAATGAAAAAGCTTTGATAAAACTTGTACCAAATATATATAGTATTAAAGCAACTACTATTGTTGCAAAGTGCCCATCCCTAATTGATGGCCATGCTCTGTGTGCTCCTTCTTTTATTGCAGTTGATACATCCTTTCCTGCCTTAAGTTCTTCACGCAATCTTGAAAATATAAGAATATTTGCATCAACAGCGATACCAATTGAAAGAATTAATCCTCCAATTCCAGCTAAGGTTAGTGTCACTGAAACCAGTTTTAATAATCCCATTAATAAAATTACATAAACGATTAACGCAAAAGATGCTACTAGTCCTGGTAATCTGTAGAATATTATCAAAAAAGAAACAATTAAAATAAAACCAACAACCCCAGCTTGCACGGCATTATTTAAAGATATAGCACCAAGTGTTGGTCCAATTTTCTGTTGTACTATTGGTTGTCCTAGTGGAACTGGTAAGGCTCCTTGATTTAATCTTTGTACTAATACTTTTGCATCAGCAAGAGTTTCTTTTCCTCCAGAGATTACAGCCTTTCCTCCGCTAATTTTCTGTTCAACTCTTGGAGCATAAAGATCGGCACCATCTATTTTTCCATCACCAGTAGTATCAACTATTGATTGACCATCCAAAAATATTGCGATAGATTTTCCTACATTTCTCTCGGTGATTTTCTCAAATATTTTTGCCCCCTCATCATTAAATTGCAAATTAATTTCAGGAGCATAAGTCATTTGATTATAATCAACAGATGCTTTTTGAAGATATCTTCCAGTAAGTTCTGTTTTTTTGAATGGACTATCATAAGCTAACTGCCAATCGGGAATTTTTTGTACCTCAGCAAAAATAGTCTCTTGATCTTTATCTTTGTTTGCATCTAAAACCTCTTGAACCTTTTTGGCTATATCCTCCATTTTTTTCATTTCATCATCAGTTTTTTGTTCGTAGAATTCCAAAAGAGGTGTTTGTCCAATCCATTTTATAGCATCTTCAATACTACTAACACCTGGCAATTCAACGGCAATTCTATCTTGACCATATATTTGAATAATTGGCTCAGCTACACCAAAAATATTGATTCTCCTTTCAATCACATCCCTAAGACCCTCCATTACTTGTACCTTTTCTTTATCTGGAACACTACTTAAATCAGCCTTATATTCCAAATGCACTCCACCTCGCAGGTCAAGTCCCAATTTATACTCGTTTGTTTTTAATTCTGATATGGTCCAATTAAATTGCTTATTAACTACACCGATTAAATCATTTAATGGTTTGGGATAACTATAAAAGCCCACCAAAACAGCCAAAAGAACTATAGAGATAAATGATAAGAATAGTTTTTTGTTAGTCATTTTTTTCTAAACCGCGAAACTGATGTTTCCGAATTAATAATTTCTTTATTTTTATAATAAAACGCCATTTAAGTCAATTTCCTTTCTGAGCTATAATATATGCTTAAAATCTCTGAAAGTCAAATCAAAAACTAGACAAAAACTTTTAATAAATACATCATTATTATCCCAATTATTATACTAAAAAGCTGAATAAATGAGTATTTTGTTGAGGTTTCTTTCTTTATCTCAGGAATTAAATCTGCCACTGCAATATAAACAAAGCTTCCTGCTGTAAACGATGCCAATAAAGATAAAATCAATTCGTTATTTATCCAAAACAAGGCTAAAAATCCACCCAAAATTGAAATTAAGGAGAAAATAAAGTTTAATATCATTGCTTTTAGTCTACTATAACCTGCATAAACTAATATCCCAAAATCCCCTATTTTCTGAGGAACCTCGTGAGCAATAACCGCTAGAATAGTAGCAATACCAAGATTAAAGTCTATTAAAAATGCTCCGACTATAATTAATCCATCCAAAAAATTATGCAAAGCATCTCCTATTAAGTTCATTATGCCAAATTCATGAGGATGATCTTTTGATGTAGGTATATGACAATGTCTCCAATGAATAATTTTTTCTAGTATAAAAAAGACTATAAGACCCAAAATAACCGAAACCCATACCCACATATTATCAGGATTTTCCTCAATAACTTCAGGTAATAAATGAAAAAAAACATCGCCTATTAATGCACCAGCCGAAAAACTAACCAAAACTAATAAAAGTTTTTTTAAAGCATCTTGCTTTAGTTTAAAAAATAAAAAACCTAAAAAAGATAGAGAAGCAACAAAAATTATTCCTAAGAAAGCGACAACTATTGAATAACTCATAAGTTATTATTTATTCTTATAATACTATATATACCAATAATTAATAAAAAACAAAGACATATTGTCTTTGCTTTTGTTAATTTTATACAAATTATTGAGAACATCCAGCATTAGAATTTGTCGCACTAGTACTTGCACTTCCAAATCCTGGAGCTGGGGTTTCTGGCGATAAAGATGCCTTACATCCCTCTGGAGCATTATTATAAGTCTCGCAAATTGCCTTTAATAAATCTGCGCTACTCCTCCCCGCGTTCTCATTTATGCTTCCATTAATTACTAGAGTTGGAGAGCCTTGTACTTTGTACTTTTCATTATCTGCTTGGAATACTGTAAAGCCAGGAAAATCTCCCTGATATCCAATCTTGTTTTTAAAATTAGCCATTACGCTAAATTCTTTATCGCTACTAGTAGCGCATGCATCCATTTTAGCTTTATCTACTCCAGTACTAACAACGCAGCTTGCAGAATTACCAGCACTCAAGAAGCATTTTAAATAAGGAATTAATTTATCTTTTTGTTCTTTTTGAATACAGTATTGATTTAACTGTTCTTTTAATTCTTCTTCTCCATGCATTGCATAACTACAAAACTTTAAACTAAAGTCAACCTTATCTCCAAGTGCTTCAATCGCAGGTATTATTCCCTTCTCTATCTGTGTTCCATATGGACAATGACTCATAACGAACAACTCAACATTTGGTTTATCGGCTTTAACAACCTCTTTCTTTTTTTCTATTTCCATCGCACTTACACAAAACTTTGTACCGTCGGCAGAAACAATCGTTTCAACACTATTAGTCCCGTCAATATCAATCTTTAAATTATAGTAAGCTTTTTTATCCAAAATTGATAAATCTTTAATTTTGCCACCATTCATTAGCTTCTCATTTATAAAATCGGTGGTTGTTTTCTTGATTTCGTCAATAGAAAGACTTCCAGCATCCATTGTTGCAAGATTCTTCATCTTTTCTCCTACTTTTCCATACATCCAATATCCTCCGAAGCATAATCCAGCCAAAATCAAGCCAGCAAAAAAACCTACCAAAAATCCTTTTGTTAATTTTTTTCGTTTTTTTGTATGCTTCATTTCTTCTTTGTGTTGTTCTTTGTGTTCTTCGGTCATTTTTTTGTATTTTAATTATTATTACAAATATAATAACACTATTTATTTACTGCATCAAATTATTCTCCATAAATATATTGATGCGATAATTTATTGTATTCATCAGTACCATATTCACAAATACCTTCTTCGTGCCAAAGCAAAAAATGCCCTATTCCTATATCCAACGCTAAGCGACTACAAACTGTACAAAAAGGTTTTCCAGATTTTAATATCTCTCCCCCATCCGAAACTCTACAAAAATAAAGCTTGGAACCTTTTACTCTATCGGGATATTTTTTAAGAGCATCTACCATAGCTCTCCACTCAGCATGAATGCAACATGTCCTGTCATATCCAGGCTTTGTTTTATAGTCTCGTACACTACAAGTCCTGTTTTTTTCATCATTAAGAGGCGGGGCATTATACCCGCTTCCAATTATTTCACCATTCATTACTATTACAGCGCCACATTTTGCCCTATGACATAGAGCAGATTTTGCAACTTGACCAGCGCTATTCATCCATTTTATTGCTTCCTTTTCTTTCTCGCCCTTAAGATATTGCATTATTTTTTAATTCTTTTTATAGCTTAAAAAATTATTGTTTCTTTTAGTCACACTTTTTATATTTCTATAATTAACCACAGGGGTTAATAGGAGGCCGGGAAGTTTCTGCCCAATTGATTTTTTCCATTTGCCCATCTGCCGAATCCACAACTTTGTCTTTCGTAAACTTGGTAGACAATATTTTAATAATATATTAAATTTTAAAATATTTTAGGGAAAAACCTTCCTGTCTTCTTGCAATAATCTTCGTAATCATTAGGGAAAATTTCTTTTAACATCTTTTCTTCTTTAATAATAAGTAAATGCCATATAGGATGAAGAATGACTGCCCAAACGATAAATATCCAATTATTTAATAAAATCGCCAATCCAAAATTAAAAAAAGTTAGGAATGCGGCATACAAAGGATGACGAAAGTATTTTAAAGCTCCTGTTGTGACGAGGGTTTTTCCTCTTAATTTTGGGTTTAGTGAAACGATACTCCAAACTATAATTACACCACTAACAATAGTTAAAATTATAAAAATTAGCAGACGTATAGAATCCTGGGCAATAAATATTTTCGGAATATCAAACAAATCTTTTAGATAAAATGCAAAAAATAATAATACCAAGCTTATAAGTAATCCTATCGGTCCTGAACCAAATATTCTATCAAAATTACTCATATGATTTTAAAATTTATTATAATATTTTTATTTTCCGCAACACTTCTTGTATTTTAACCCAGATCCACACGGACATAGATCATTTCTTCCCACACTTCCCTCTGTTATTTTTTCTTCGGAATTACTTCTCTCCTCAATTAGTTTTTCATTTTCGGTTTGGGCTTGAGGAATTGGAGCATTATTTGCTGGAGCAAGATTTAATATAGAATTAATTATCGCGCTCTCAAAATTACTCGTCATATTTCTAAAAAGAATATTGCCCTCCTTTTTGTATTCCACTAAAGGATCCCTCTGTCCATAGGCACGCAAACGTACTGACTCTCGCAAATGTTCCATATTTTCCAGATGTTCTGTCCAAAAAACATCCATCACCCTAAGTGAAATTATTTTTTCAGCTTGCCTCATATTTTCACTTCCAATTTCTGCTTCTTTTTTATCGTATTGGTCCTTTGGAACATTATTTTTTTCAAATAGAGACAGCATTTCATTTTTTAAATCGCCTTTTTCAGACTTTTCAAGTATTGCATATCTTTGTCTATAAAAAACGTCTCTATGTTTATTCAATACATCGTCATATTCCAAAGTGTATTTTCTTGAATCAAAATTAGCACCTTCAATTTTTGTCTGAGCAGACTCAATGCTTTTTGAGATAAATCCATTTTCTATAGGAAGATCTTCAGGAAAATTTAGTTTTTCCATTATCGCCTTTAATCTATCCCCCCCAAATATCCTAATTACATCATCATCTAGTGATACATAAAACTGAGTTGAGCCAGGATCACCTTGACGCCCTGCTCTACCCCTAAGTTGATTATCAATTCTTCTAGCCTCGTGTCTTTCGGTACCGATTACATAAAGCCCGCCTAATTCCATAACTTTCTTTTTATCGTCCTCAGATGGAGGATTCCCTCCAAGCAAAATATCCACACCCCTACCAGCCATATTCGTTGCGATTGTGACTGCTCCAGGTTTTCCTGCCTGAGCAATTATTGCACCCTCTTCTTCGTGATGCTTAGCATTTAATACTTTATGAGGAATTCCTCCCCTTTGCAAAATCAAACTCAGTCTTTCGTTTTTATCAATAGAAGTAGTACCAACTAATACTGGCTGACCTTTTTCGTGTCTTACTTTTATTTCCTCAGCTATTGCTTTAAATTTTCCATTTTCATTCTTATAAATCCTATCGGGTAAATCCTTCCTAATTGCAGGCTTATTTGTTGGGATTATAATTACATCTACGTGATAAACCTTATCAAACTCTTCAGCTGATGTTTCGGCTGTACCAGTCATTCCACCTAATTTATCATATAATCTGAAATAATTCTGAAAGGTCACAGAAGCCAAAGTCATAGATTCTGCCTGAACAGCCACCCCCTCTTTTGCTTCAATGGCTTGATGAAGTCCCCCAGACCATCTTCTTCCCGGCATTAATCTTCCAGTAAATTGATCAACTATGATTATTTCGTTATCTTTCACGATGTAATCCTTATCCTTTTTAAAAAGTATTTCAGCCTTTAATGCTTGCTCTAAATGATGAACATATTTTATACCTTTTTCATTATATATATTTCCAATATTAAGAATTTTTTCTATTCTTTCTATTCCTTGTTCGGTCAATACTACAGACTTTACCTTTTCATCAACCTCATAATCACCTTCTGATAATTGAGGAGTAATTTTTGAAAAATCAGAATACCAAGAAGAACTCTCAGCGTCAGGAGCAGATATGATTAAAGGTGTCCTAGCTTCATCAATTAAAATAGAGTCAACTTCATCAACTATTGCAAAATTAAATCCCCGCTGAGTTTTGTCTTCTAGTCTATAAACCATATTATCCTTCAAATAATCAAAACCGAATTCATTGTTTGTTCCATATGTAATATCGGCACTATAAGCTTCTTTTCTACTACAAGGTCTTAAATAATCTTGAACCACCCTAAATCCTCCCAATTCATCTCTTTTTTTATCTTTATCCTCCTCTTTTTCAGTAATAAAAGTAGGATCATATATGAAAGACTGATCATGATTTATGCATCCAGTAGAAAGTCCTAGTGCATAATATATTTGCCCCATCCAAACCGCATCACGACGACTCAGATAATCATTCACAGTGACTAAGTGACATCCTTTTCCCTCAAGAGCATTAAGATACAATGGACACGTAGCCACTAAAGTTTTTCCTTCTCCTGTACGCATCTCCACTATTTTTCCGGCGTGAAGGCACATTCCTCCGATTAATTGGACATCATAATGCCTCTTATCAAGATTTCTTCTAGAAGCTTCTCTAGTAGCAGCAAAAGCCTCAGGCAATATGTCATCCAAAGTTTCTCCTGCTTGCAATCTCTGTTTAAAAACAGTTGTCTTATTTTTTAAATCATCATCGGAAAGTTTTTTATATTCTTCCTCTAGAAGATTTATTTTTTTTATTACGGGTTGCAACTTCTGAATATACTTTTTGTTTGCATTACCGAACAATGAATCTATAATTGACATATTTTTATACATAAAATAAAAAGCCAAAATAATTTCATTTGGCTCTTTTTGTATTCCAAGTTATCTCCAAAAAAAATTATTCTGTACTAATTTTTAACGCTTTCTTTCGCTGTGATTCTGGCTTATGGTCATATTTTTTAACCTGAACTTCTAGCTCATCTTTCACTTTTGAAATTGCTAATCTAAAAGTTTCTTTTTTTTCTACAGCACGAATTAATTTTCCGCCCTTTAAAAGAAACTGAACAACCACTTTATATATATCCCCCTTTTGATGATTTTGGTTTTTTTCTATTTCCACATCAACAGGAATTATTTCACTTTTTGGAATAATCTTTGCTAAAGAACCAATCTTTTTTTCGATAAATTCTTTAATCCTATTATCAACTAACATTGTTTTTGATTTAATGTTAAATTTCATAGGCCTTGCAAATATTATTTTGTTATTTACCCTTCCAAGCCAATAATATCATAAAGGTATAATAAAACAACCCTCTTTTGAAGGGTTGTTATAGAAGCAAGTAAATTACTTCTTTTTTGCTGTTTTTTTAGCAGCTGGTTTTTTAGCAGTTGTTTTCTTAACTACTTTTTTAGCAGCTGGTTTTTTAACTACTTTCTTAGCAGTTGTTTTCTTAACTACTTTTTTAGCAGCTGGTTTTTTAGCAGTTGTTTTTTTAGCAGCTGGTTTTTTAGCAGTTGTTTTCTTAACTACTTTTTTAGCAGCTGGTTTTTTAGTAGCAACCATTTTTTTGAAAAAAATTATTTTTGTCTTAATCGACCTTTTAATTTTTAAAAGGAATAATAATCTCCTCTTTCAAAATTTTAATATTTTTTTTAAAAATATTTTCGAATTTTTTTCTTCCCTATTTTTTATGGAAAAATAATTCTGAAATATTTTTAAAAATATTTTTCCAAAATATTTCTTAATTATATTTTCGCTCATAAAATATTTTTGTCAATATGTTGATAACTTTTTTTGATATATTTTTACCTACCTTCTGGTAGGTAGTCAGAATACTAACAAAAAAAACAAGACATTTACCATATCTTGCTTTAATTACCCTACCCTAAATATTTTATTTCTTCTCTTATATCTATTCCGAATCTACTCTTAACTTCTTTTTTTACTAGTACTATTAATTTTAAAATATTATCTGACTTTGCCTGCCCAAGATTTATAATGAAATTTCCATGCTCATCAGAAATCTTTGCGTCTCCTATTCTGGTTCCCTTGAGATTACATTTTTCCACCAGATATCCTATAGGGACAACCCCCCTTTCCTGAAATTTTTCTAATTCAGGATACTTTTTGAATAGTTTATTATCTATTATACCTTCGTAGTTTTTGAATATAGATCCAGCTGAAAATCCTTTTGGATGCTTTCCTGCTCTTCTTTTAATATTCTCTTGTATTTTGTTTTTTATATTCTCTGTATTATTTTTTTTAAAAGCAAAGGCTGCAGAAATAATAATATATTCGTTATTTTCCTTAAATAGACTGGAACGATAAGAAAAATTGCAGTTATTTTTTTCTATTATTTTAATCTCTATTTTTTTATCAAAAACTTGAAGTGCCTTTACATCTATAATGCAATCAGAAATAGCTCCATCAAATGCCCCTGCATTTCCATTGATTGCACCTGCAACCGTTCCTGGAATTCCAGCAGCCCACTCAAACCCAGTGAACCCTAAAGAAGAAACTTGCGCAACTGCGTCAGATAAAAACATTGCACTTTCTATATTGACTTCATATTTGTCATCGTCAATTTTGTTAAAACATTCTTTGGAAATTTTTATCTCATTAAACTTTTTCCTATATATTATTACTAATCCATCAAAACCTTTGTCCGAGATTAAAAGATTGCTCCCTCCCCCAATAATATAAAAAGGTATGTTATTCTCATTACAAAAAGAAATCGCCTTTATCACCATTTCGTAATTCCCAGTTTCTAATAAAAACCTTGCACTTCCACCTATACGAAAAGTGCAATAACTTTTTAAAGAAACATTCTCTTTTATTTCTGGTATAAAATTTTTTAACTTTTCAAAAATATTTTCCATTAATTTGACTTCTCAATTGCATTGATTACCTCTTTTAATTCTGTAAATTCAGGATTTAATTTTAGTCCCTTTTTATAATACTCTAATGCTTCGCTTTTTTTCCCCTCTTTTTCCAACTTCCTTCCCATCAAAACATATACTTCATAATTATATGGGGCTAGGCTTTGAGCTTTTTGATATGAAATTATTGCTTGTCCAACTTTTGACGAATCTATCTTTTCAATGTTTTCATAAATCATTCCAAGATTTTCCCAAGCAAAGAAATTTCTCTCGTTCATGGCAACTGCCATTTTTGCATAATTTTCGGATCTAGATAAATAATCAAATGACTGTTTTTTAAGATCAACATTTTCTTCGCCATCAGAGTTAGGGTCAAAATAATCATCGTAAATTTTTACTGATTTTGAAAGATATGTTTTTGAAAGATATACCGCATAATCAGGATTAGGAAAAGTTTTTAAAGATTCGTCAAGAAGATTTATATAATTATCTAAGGACTGATCTTCAGTAAAAATTTCTTCATATTTGCTACTCTCACTGGATAACATTACAAAAGTAGAATATTTTTGTTCTGCTTGATACTGGGCAAAAAAATAAATATTATATAATGATGCTAAAAAAATTAATAATATCACTACCTGGTATGCCCTATTTTCCCCCCCCAACAATTCATATTTTTTAAGATTAGAAGTATGTAGCCCCAAAAAAACAAACAGTAGAGACGTAATTAAAAATGAGAAACGATAAAAGAAAAATGCTAAAAACAATACAAAGACTGAAGAAACAAAAAGCAATTCATCTTTTTCACCTTTTCCACTTCCCAACATAAAAGAAATTGTTTTCCATAAAAAAAACAAAAATAAACTCAAAAATATCAAACCACCCAAAATCCCAAAATTATTTATTATCATAAAAAATCCGCTATTAGGATGATTTGGAATATTACTGTCTGCACCGAAAGACTCGCCCTTATTCAACGAAAAATTATAAGGGAAGGATGCTGGACCAGTCCCAAGTGCAATTTTAGTTGGGCTATTAAGGGTCTCGGAGATAATATTAATACTTTGATCATAAGTAATTACAGGCTCCGAATAGGCATATGCTTTTAATAAAGGTAGATCATTTAGTGGTAATAAAAAATTAACCAAAAAGAAAAGCACAAACAAAAAGGAAATAAAAGGCTCTGGAGAATTAAAATCAAATTCTCTTTTTTGCATTGCATTCCAAAATAAAAAGAATATACCAATAGAAGATAAAAACCATCCGAGCTTTATTCCCATAAGGTATAACATTACGATAAAAATAACTACGGCTATACTAGTTCCTAATAGTCGCAACTGATTTTTCTTATTCTTTTTAAAATCAAAATTCTCAAATATGTAATATATTGAAAATATCAATCCTAAAGCGAATATTATTGAGGCTTCGGTATTTACTGGCAAAATCATCTGAATTTGCATCTTTGATCCCCAAAATATCTGAAATATATATAACAATGCCAAAAAGAAAGAACCTAAAGCAAAAGCCCCATACGCTCTTTCCCTGTTTTGAGAATTAAAAATATTACTAAATAAAAAGAATAAGAAAAAGAATAGGACTAAACAAAATAAAGTATCAGATTGCATTGCATACCCCCAATACCCTTGAAATATATATCCAGAAATAAGTAAAGAAATACTAGAAAAAAACAAGAATAATAGAGAAATTTTTGCTAAAATCCCAAAATTCAATGAATTTTCTTTGTTTTTGATAACAATAAAAGAAAATAATGCCGTTGAGATTAATACAAATATCAAAACGACTGCCTTTTGATTCATAACAGGAGAGATTACAGAATTAGGAATAAAGAAAAAAGGCAACAAAAAAAGAAACAAGTATGATATTTTTTTAGAGATATTTAATAAATTCATAAGATGATTTTTACTTGATATTACTCAAAATATAGCATAAAAAAGTAAAAAACTGAATTCTCAAAATAAAAAGCAGGATTGATCCTGCTTTTTATGTTTTATTTGCTTCGGCAAATAGATACCTACCTCACCAACGAAAGATAAAGCAATCCAATTAAAACCAATATATACCAATATACATTATTAATTTTTTTAACTTTTAGAGAAGAAACCATTAATAACGAAGAAACGATTATTATTACAGGAAATGCATATGTCATTATTTCGGGAAATTTTTGGTACAAGACATAACAAAGCGCTGTTCCATATAAGGCTACTGGCACAGGTAAACCCTTGTAATAATTTCTCCCCTCTTTTACTACAAATCCTTCGCTAGTAAATCTTGCTAATCTTGCCATACCAAACACAACAATAAATGATCCTAATATCACACTTAATAAAAAGTCAAAACTAAAGAAAACGAATATAAGCAATGCTGGATAAATCAAATAATTTAAAATATCACAGAAAGAATCTATTAATCTTCCTATTTCGCTCTCTATCTTTAGCTTTCTTGCAAAATAACCATCAAGAGTATCTAGAAAAAAAGCGATGTTTATAAATAAGAAAGAGAAAAAGAAATCACCCAAAAAAATATAATAAAATGCGCAAAGAGCAAAAGGAATTGTAGATAAGGATATTATGTTAGCTATATTGTTTTTCAAAAATTTTGATATCTCCATGGTTTATTTTTAGTAATTATCTTTTGTTCATTTGGGCACAAATTTAATCTTTTAGCACTGGCAAATCTAAATGATCAATTAAATCATAACACCCAACCGAACATTTTTTTTCAACGCATCTCATTTCATAAGGACAGTTAGATTTTATAGCATATTCACCTGGCACTTTTGGACAATCAAGCGAATTACTACAAGACTCATCAAATGTTTGTGCTATATCAAAAGTTGCATTTGCTCCAAAGTAGTTTTCTGCCCTTTCAATATTTATTGCCTTTAAATTCTTTTTTGTTTCAGAAAGTAGGTTATAAATATCTTTAGGAAATTCTGCTTTTAAATCCTTTTGATACAAACTCCCATCTCTTGGAGTCCACAACGAAAACGTATTCCCATTCGTAGTTAGTCTAACAGGAATAGAAACACCACTTCCCTCAACAATTCGCTTATCAATATCTTTTATTTCGCATTCCGAACATTCGCTCTTGTCTTTTGAAACAAAACATTTCTCTAAAATATCCTTATCGGGACAAACCATCTGACTATCACTAATATAGAATTCCTGACATGATGACACCAAATAAATATTATTCTCTTTTTCTCCTAAATATTCATAACTGCAAAAATTAACTCCTTCTGCCTTATTAGACCATGCAAGATTTTCTTCTAAGAATTTTACCACCTTGCAGTCCATATCATATTTTCTAAAATCACAACTATCTAAATTAATAACGGACTTCCCTTTTGTTTCGTCTTTTATATTATTATTTTTGATTATAATATCGGGTATGCTCGGAATCGGTTTACTATCATCTTTGAAAAAGAAAATTCCAAAAAGATAATACACCATAATACCAAGAATAATTAGCAATATAATCATTATGATGTCTATTATTTTCATAAGCAAAATTTTATGAGTAATTTTTACTTATTATAACATAAAAAACCAGATTATTCCCCCATTCTCCCCAATCCATTTCCAGAAAAAATTGTTTTACCATTATAACTAAATATACTTTCTTTTTCTCCATAGTCAACTTCAAAAACAATATCTTCTGTATTATTTTTAAAATCATAGCCGATAAGCTTAGTTCCTATTTTAATATAAACGATTTCGTCACTATCAATAAAAGCAATTTTTTTGTTGACTATATTGTTCCATTCTTTTGAAAATTTTTCGCTCCCCGTCATTGTGTCTAGTCCTATTATTTTTGACTTCGTGACAAAAATTGTTGAAATTGTATTATAACCATAAACAATATTTCCACTAACAGCCAAAACCAAATAATTTGAAGTTTCCCAGACAGGATTACCTAAAAAATTATCAACATCTATGGCAAAAAATCCACTCAAATTCGCGTAGTCTCCAATATAAACATCCTTAAATGTTGCATAAATAGTTTTTCCATAAGTAATAATACTTAAGACGTTTGGCATATATTCGTGACAATTATAGATTGACTGGCTGCAAACCGATTCTATGACCCTCCTTTCAAAACTATCATTCTCAATATTATATTTAATTAAAATATTAGAAAGTGCGAAATAAAGATTACCAAAATCATCCATTCTTATTTCGGAAGAAAGTTGTGACGGAGTATTTCCCCATAATTCATCTGCCGATATTAGCATTTTCTTTTCAATAGTTCCATTCTGTTCTTCTAAAGAAAACAATTCTGATTTGTGCTTGTCATCAGAAGCCAATATAAAGATTTTGCCATTATTATCAATTACAATATCTTTTGATATTATTGTTGCAAATTTTTCTTTCCATTTTAATTTACCCGCAGGAGAAAGAGCATAAACATATTCTGTACTATTAAAATACACAGTTCCATCGTGACCTATTGTAATATTTCCAGAAGTTTCTATAAATTGCCATTTTAGCCTTCCATCAGGATAAAAACAGTTAACTGCCATCTTTCCATTTACTTCACCTTTTATGTATAAATTTTCATTTGCATCAACAACAGCATATGTAGAATACTTAACAATTTCATCGGTGAAACCTGTAATTGTTTTATCTTCGTATTTTGATGGACCAACGGATTGACTATTTAAAGAATTGCTATAGTCTTTTGTTTTAAAAGAAAGTAAAGGAGCACTGTCCCCGATTGTTGCAAAAACTATGTTTGATATCGGAGAATAATCGTCTCCCCTTTTGGCTTTTACACTAAAATAATAATTATGACCGAAATATAAATCGGAAATTAGTGCTCTTTTTTTCTCGTTATTATCACCAATCTCTACAGTGAAGAAATTTTCAACCGATATTAAGCCACTTGCGTTCTCTTGCAAAGAATAGAAAACTTCGTATTCAAGATTATTCTCTGTTTTTGACCACTCTAAAATTATTTGATTTTTAATATCTCCCTTAGTTAAAACAAGGTCATTTATTACTATTTCGCTTATTTCTTCTTCATCCTCATTCTCATTTTCATCGTCCTCGTCGTTTTCTTCATTTTCTTCACCATTACTAACTGAGTTTTCTCTACGAGGTGTCGCATATAATCCTTCGCTACTAATCACATCCATATAGGTATGCCACGAAAAATCACTACTTCTTTCCATACTTCTTTTAGATCCTGCATTTCCTGCCACCCACCCATCAACAGCGTTGATATTATCAATCAGTTCACAATTAGTATTAAATAATGTTAACGATTCCGAGCTATCGCTCAGTCCTCCAGAGTATATTTTATCAGCCAACACCATACCAACAGAATCATCATTTGTTCGTTCCAGTAAATAAAACCCGTTTGGCTCAATTTTATCATTCTCATCAAACACAATTTTTATATCCTCGTTTTTATCAAGCATTTGCCAACCAGACAAAGAAACTTCGGTATCAGTTATATTTTTCAGTTCTATCCATTCATCGCTACTACTATTAGCCGTTCCCATCCACCCTACCTCATTTATTATAACTGGATTATGAGAGACGGCAGAAATATCATCAAAGCTACAGTAATTAATTACTTTATTTTCATTTACAACCAAAGAAGCCGACGATTTTCTTTTGGGTGGGTTATAAATATCCGGAAACCTAACTCTTCTCACCCTCTCTTCAACCGAATTATCAAAGTTAGAATTAGCAAATCCTGGGGTTCCAAAGATTCCATTCATTCCGCTTCCCGAATATGTATGCCATGAAAAATCACCTGCATTTTCCATTGTCCTCTTTTCTTCATTACTTCCAGCTGCCCAATCGGGATCAGCCGACACAGTATCAAAAAGATTACATTCGGAATCATATAAATAATATTTTTCGTCCGAATTATTTATTGAACCACTAAAAATAAAATCGGCATTTATCCACGAAATTGCTTTTTCATTTTTTTCCAAAAGAACATATTCACCAGGATTTACTATGTGCGATTTTTTGAAAACAAAATCCTCACTACTACTTTTTCCATAAATTTTCCAACCATCAATATCAACTGGCTGGTTTCCAATATTTTTTAGCTCTATCCATTCATAAGATGAATTTTCTTTACTTCCCATCCAAGCAATCTCGTTAAAAATAATTGAATTTCTTTTTACCTGAGCAATACTATGCCTTTCACATTTTTTTGAATATTTTAGTTCTTTCTCGGCTTTTTCTTGTTTTTGTTTTTCTTTGTCTTCGGCTTTTTGTTTTACTTCTGCCATTTTCTCCTCTTTTTCTTTTTCCTTTAAAATTCTTTTTTGTTCATCTTGCTTTCTTTTTTCTTCGTCCTTTTTAAGTTTTTCTTCCTCTTTTCTTTTTTTCTCTTCATCTTTAATCTTTTTTTCAAGCTCTTTCTTTGCCTTCGCTTCTTCTGCCTTTTTAAGTTTTTCTTCCTGTTTCTTTTTCTCTTCATCCTCCTTTTGTTGCTTCTCTTTTTGCTTTGCTTCCTTTTCCTCTTCTTTTTGCTGCCTCTCAGTTTCTTTTTTTGAATCTTCTTTATTCTTCCTTAGGGGCAGCTCCAACTCGCTTGCTTCTATCACATCCCCATTAATAACATTCATAACCTCTTTTTCTATTTTTTCAGCGTCTCCTCCTGATCCCTTTAATACCTCCATATCATCTGCATTAAACAATTCGCCAACAATCGGAATGTTTTTAATGAAATCCTTTAAAGGATTAATAACATATTTATCTTTCCAAGACACAGGAGCTAGTTTTAAGTCGGGAACATTCTCTGAGAAAGAAACTTTCGTTTCCGTTAAAGACGTAAATTTATAGCTTCCTGATAAAGCATCTTCTACTTCACCTCTTATTTCAACCATAAATGGCGGCAACTTTTCGCCATCTTCAAGAGTATTTACAAACCCTAAAGAAAGTCCGTAAGAAGCTTTAGTTTGTGGCGGATTTATTGATTCTGGAGAATAAAATCTTATTGTCATTAATCCTTTATTATTAATAACTGGTTTATAGACGATGATATACTGGAATATCGTTTCTTTGTTATCTTTAGAATTCATTCCTCTTATTGCTCCAAAAGAAACTTTCGCATGGCTTGAAAATAATTCTTCTTTTGCAATACGCACTGCCTCTTTTACCGAAAGTTTCTCAATCCTATCAATTAATTTTTTGGCTGTTTCTTCTTCCGAAGAAAAATCATTTATTGCTATTTTTAAAGTACTAATAACCGTATCGGCTGGCAGATCAGCTAACGCGTAATTCCAAAAATCAAAAACACTTGCATCTCTTAAAAACGAGATAGCGGTTGTTTCTTGAGGAGAATGATTATTTGTAAAAGAACTTATCCAATCTTCTCTCAATTCCCTCGCTAATAACCCAATAATTTTCTTAGAGTCAACTTCGGAAAATTCTACATAATTTTTATTAAGTTGAAAATCAAAAGCAACTGCCTGAGAGACAGGCAAAAAAGACACCAAAATGGCACAAAACCATATTTTGGCAAATTTCATTTTTTTGTTTTATTTAATGACCAAAGAGTTCAATAAGTCATCAAATTCTTTTTCGCACCTTTCTCTATCTTTGCCAAAAAAATATGAGTCTATTTTATAGGTATAATTATTTTTTGGGATTTCCAAAAAGACCACTTCTCCAACCAAAGGGTTATCGTTTTTTATTACGGAAGTTTTTACCCCATAATTATTTCCTATTTTCACTTTTTGTTCTTTGTTATCAGTAAAATAGTCTGGCGAATCTAATATTCCTTGAATAAGGTTTACATACCCCTCTTTCATTTTATCTATCTGTACATTAAAATCTATCCAACATCCAGCCTCAGGAAATGGCGCCTTTTTAATATCACCACCCGAAGGGACAAAATCATTAGATTTTATAGAAATAGCCGAAAAAGAACCTCCAAAAGCTTCCCATCCTCTAGGAATCCTAATAGAAACCTTTGCCTTATCACTATCTAGCCAAGTATAATCTCCTTCTACTCGTTTTACAAAATCCTCAAAATAAGCCTTCCTACTTCGGAAATCTTCCACACTTGAAGCAAAAAGCTTTTTGCTTTCTTGATCTCTGTAATAGCTATGAACAACAAAACAGCATAAAAATGAGACCAATATAAACCCTAAAATAGTGACAATTGTTATGTTTTTCATTTGATCAATGTTTATTATTATTCATTATTTTCTTTTTCTTATTCTAAATAGAAAAAGAATCTAATAAATTAACTTCGTTTTACGAAGTGAGTATAAAATTGTAGTATATTTCTCTGAGAAATTTAAATCTACTTAAATATTATCTAAGCTATAGAAATATCATAAATCTAAATTTTATTTAATTATTATATACTACTCCTCATAGAGAATTTGGTAGGCAAACTTGAAACATAACTGAATATGTTTCAAGATATGTTTCAAATTTGAACATCAAATTATTCAATGAAAAAAGAGCTAATAAAATCAAAAATCCCGCGCAAGGGCGGGACTATAAATCCTCTAGAATTACATTAAGAATTATAAATAATCTTTTACAAAAAATCAATAGATAACGGTATTTGTCGTATACTTCATTTGCTGCTGAGATATTACATAGTAAAGTAAGCGCAACAAAACACTTATTAATTCATCTTTGGTCATACTACTTAAAGGCTTATCAATAGAAATCGGTAAAGTTTGTACAGTAGGAGTGGAAACAAAAGTAGATGCGCTCAAAGAATAGTAATACTTGCTTGTACTAGAAGTAGTTCCAAACATTACAATAGAAGGAATAAAAGTAATAGATAATACGTCCTTACCCATATTTTTTACTACTAGTTCGCCTTCTTTTGTAGTTGGAGATATTCGTAAATAATCAACAACAATTTCGTCATTTGGTTTTTTGATAATGTAATAAACCGAAGAATAACCAGTTGGAGACCCTTTGAACTTAAATTTAATGTCTCCATTACCTCCAATGAATTTTTGCCATTGAGCAGAATACATAGATAAGCTCTGCCCTAAAAAAAGATTACTTTCCCCAGACGATGGTAAAAAGTTATTTAAAGTAAAGACGCGCAAATCCTTTAATTTTTCACTCTTAAAACAGAATTTTTCAGAATACTTGCAATCATTTAATGAAACAGCAACACTAAAATCTGTGAATATTTTTTGGAAATTATCCTTGTAGCCATTTAACGCTAATGCTTCATTTATACTATCTATACCAGTTTTATTTGATTTTAAGGCATCTGTTAAAGTTTTGATTCCATATTTCTCAACAATATAGCTTCCAAAAATTGAAACTGAACCATAGCTAGCAACATCATTCCCCCATTCGGTTAATGACGTTGATGGATTATTTACAAAAACATTTATTCTATTATCAAGATAACTATTCTCTTTGTCATTATAACCAACATGACTTACTGCATACTCAGAAAAAAGCTCGGATAACCATATATCTTCAGACTTACCTCCCACCCTTAACTCCTTTTGATTAATAGTTATCAAATGCATGTATTCGTGAGTAAAAAATTCCTTTAAATAATTACTCTTTAGGTATTCACTATTTAAATAAATAATTTCTCTTTCATTTGATGTCGGATTAGTAAATTTACTATATTCATCAATATTTCTTACATATCCCCGAGCATTCCCTTTTAATGGGTAAAATAAAGCTGCGATTTTAGGATCGTTGTCTATGCCTGGTGTACTTTCTGTTCCAAAAGTATTATTTAATTTTGGCTTTATGTTTGAAACAAACTCGCTATCAAGATCATTAAGAATAGACATTATCTCATTTTTTTCAGAATCAGTCCTACTGCTCCAATAGTATTCTTCTAAATAAAAATTTATTCCATTACCGCTTTTCACCAATAACGAATTAGTCTTATTTAAGCCTGAAGCACTATAAGATGGCTCAACAATAAAAGAAACACGCTGACCAACTGTGTCCGCGCTAACGATAGGACTAAACCCTATAAAAAACAAAAAGAGTCCTATAAAAATTGATCTCTTTAAAAGCTTCTCTGTCATTGATTTTTATTCTATCACAATTAAAAGATATTTCAAAACGAATAATATCCACCAAATTATCTGTCTTTAATTGTGATGGCATACCGCAAAGGGCCACAAAAAACTTACAAAGACGAATCAATTCATACCTCAAAAATACTTTTGTGACCCTTCACTTATTACAACGTCTTAAAGTTAATTTTGTTACACTACCCTTTTGGAGGTCGGACCTTTTGGAGGTCGGACCTTTTGGAGGTCGGACCTTTTGGAGGTCGGACCTTTTGGAGGTCGGACCTTTTGGAGGTCGGACCTTTTGGAGGTCGGACCTTTTGGAGGTCGGACCTCGTCTTTTTCCTATTTAAAAAATGTGCAACAAAATTTATTCATAGTCAATAGCTTTTGCAATAAACTCTTTCATTTTATTTTTTTCTTGAATTATCTCAAGCCACTCTTTGCTTTTTTTCATATAGACTTTATTATTTTTAAAATTATCATAGAAAAAGCTTTTTTCAATAGGAGAATTACTTGTCTCGTCCATAGATAAATAGTCAATATGACTTGACCATTGATATTCAGCTAAAAAATCTATTAAAAGTTTTTTATCATTAAGCCAAGAATTTCTTATTAAAGATAGTGGATTAAAATGAATATAAAATATCAAATAATCTAAATATTCTTGAGTATTAATATGAGTTGCCTTAAATCTTCCCTGAAATAAACATCCGCTTCTTTTTTGCTTGGTATTAAAAACCATAACATAACCCGTAGCAACTCTTTGGATAAATTTAGCTATTCCTCCATCCATTCTCTGTCTTAGTAATAGATGAAAATGATTTGGCATTAGGCAAAATCCTAAAACATCCACCAAGGGATCGTCTTCAATGTCTAAACATTCTAAAGCTTGCCCTCTTTTTAGAGATTTTCTCCTTTCTTCCTTTAGTTTTTCTTTATCAATAGGTTTAAGATTATTAAAATCAACTAAATAATCTAAAAATTTAGCATAATCGCTTTTTTCCAAAAAAATATCCCTCTTATCAGTTCCCCTATTATAAACATGATAAATTTCATCTGTTTCAAAAAATATCCTTTTCATATTTTAAAAATAAAAAAGCCCTCTCCGGGGCTTCTTTAGTCTCTAACTTATATTACTCACATAATAACATAACACTCACAAAAATCCAACAAAGAACCGAGGTCGGACCTCGATCAAGGTCCGACCTCCCCTGCTTCCTTGTTTTAGCGGTTTAGATTTTGTGTAGATGTTGGTAAATATCTTACCAAGTAATCAGAATTCCAGTCGCTTGTAGCTTCATTGTGCCCTTGAGCTGAATCATCGGACCAAACAAAAGTGGCAGCTGTTGCAGCAACATTGCTGTATGTATTTGGATTTGTATAGCTACTAATTGCACTTGGAATGTTTGTATTTATATAGTCCCCATTGGCAATACCGCCTGTTGCAGAAATTAATCCTCTTAGTTCGTAAGTCTTTTGTCCCGAAATTTGTTGCTCATCATTTGCAACAAAAGTTATACTTCCTGAAGGATCTTCTGCTCCCAAGGTATCTATAGTTGCAACTCCCTCTACTCTTGTATTGCCATCCACCCATAATTCGGCATTCGTAATAGCAGCCTTTCCTGCTCCAGCATTCTTTGCTACATTTATCTTTATTTTTTTCCATCCTATTGTACCAGTTCCATTTGTGGAAATAGTAAACTTTGATAATGTCTGTGTTCCAGAGGTTAGAGTAGAGGTTGGCAATGAAACTAATGAAATTGTAGGTATTGCCTTATATACATATAACTTATTTCCAGATGATGGAGTCCCAGTAGGAGCAACTGATACTCCCCCACTAGATCTTACCAAACATCCTGCCAAGCTAATATTTGTAGTAATATCTGCTCCACTATTGCCTGATCCTGGTCCAACATTTGCTAAGACTAACTCTACTGTCAAAACTTTTGAATTATTTGAATAGACATAAACCGATGAAGGAAGGTTAAATACAACATTACTACTTCCTGGCATTGTTTGGATAACATTGTCACCATCTTTCAAAATAACACTTGAAACTACTGAAGGGTCAGTTATTGCAAATGTTAACTGACTTATGGTGTAGGTATCATTTTGTGACTCAAATTTGTAAGCAACTGTTTTTACATTGCCATAATCATCTACTAATCCTGAAATTGGAGTTGAGGCATCTCTTGAGACTATTAGTGATGGAATGTTATTTGAAATGGTTTGTCCATCTACTGAAGCAGTATTCATGCTTGTTCCAGATTGACTTCCTGTTCCATTTATTACTAAAGCGGCTTTCATAGAATCTCCAGTATTTACCGTTCCATTCAAGTTTGCATATAAATCAATAGACAATGTTCTAGATGTAGGCAAAGTAAAACTAATGGAATAGTCATTTGTACTATTTACTGTACTCTTGATAGATGAAGTAATTGATGATTCTCCATCTAAAGAATAAACAACATACATATCCGACAAATCTGCATTTGTGAAAGTAGTTCCAGACACTGGACTAATCGTAAATGAAAAATTATTTACATTTATAGTTTCGGCTGTGCCAGAAACTGCATACCACGAACCAATTTTGAAATTATTTGTTGGTAATACTGTTGCCTGATTCCCATAATTAGTTTTTCTAAATACTGTCAAATTAGCCTGAGAAACACTAACAGTAGCGTTGTATTGAGTAGAAGCAGGAACATCTATTACGTTGTATGAAGTCTGTCTTGTTGCATTTCCACTTTGAGGCATCATTTGAATGGCAAAGGTATCCCCCGATGAAATATCATTGCTTGTATCTCCTGAAACTGCACCAGTATCTTCGTAGATATCAGCATAAAACTCAACTGTAGTGTCTGTGCCAGATTGGAAAGTATAATTGGTGTAGTATATTGTTCCACCCTTCACAATAGCCGAAGTAGATCCAGCCTGTGCCCCATTTATCATAACTCTACCATTACGAAGAGAATTTATATTTGCATTATTTGTTGTAAATCCGAATTTTAAACTATCTACTCTGATTGGTTCGCCAGTAGCTCTAAAATTGAATCTTCCTAGTAAAACATTGTTTCCTCCCCTTGCAATAGATGTTGGTAGATAACTATTCTGAGGAGTAATTGAGAATTGTCCAACGTTTATTAAGATTGCACCAGCCGTTGCAGGCAAGCCCGTTGGAGCAACAGAAACTCCATAATCATTGTCTCTAATATCTATATCGGCACTACTTCGGAGAGATAATTGAATACTCCTTGAAGATCCATCGTAAATGTCGGCTAATACTTTTACATTTCTTGTTCCAGTATTTAATATTCTGTCCAGAGTAAAGATTGCATAATTATTAGAATCAAGCATATCTACTCTTGAAACCTCACTACCATCAATTAACAACCTAAAGTTTCTTACATCATTGGGGCTAATGGAATTAATTTGCTTTAATGCAAGTCGGGTAAGTCTAACATTTTTGTTATTGATATTAAAAGTTGATTCCCAAACCCTAACCCCACTAGCAGAATCCGCTGTTGGAGAACCAGACGGCTGGACATTTGTAATAGATACTGAAGCCAAAGTTGCAGTGGCAATCGTGCTTATATTCCCCGTTAGTGGCAATGATGCTGATACTTGAACATTTGAGTTTACAGCACTTAGAGAAATTCCGATTGTCTGTCCGCTTGTTCCTGTACCAATATCTGATTTTACCGAAATTGTTCTAGATCCTCCAGCAGGGATAGTAAATATTCCAGAATAGTAATTATTAAAAGAAACGATTCCTGATGAAACCGAGCCCTGATCAGTTAATCTAGTGTTGCCATCAAATAAATAAACGTTTTTCAAAACACTATCACCAGAAATACCAATTCTTCGGAGTTCTAATCCAGTAATTCTCGCTTCGGTATTACTTCCATTAGTGAAAGTAAAGTGGGCTAAGTCTGCATTTGCCTGACCAGCCACAAGAGTAGTAGAACCCGGATTATCATAAGCAACAACAACGTTCAAAGTTCCATTGTTATAAATTGGGTTATTGTTCCAATTATTATTGTTGTTGTTATTATTCCAGTTGTTATTGTTATTATTATTGTTCCAATTATTATTGTTGTTGTTATTATTCCAGTTGTTATTGTCGTCATTGTTGTTATCTGGAATATTTATTTCATCACTTAATAGTGAATTAGCTTTTGCAATACTTAAAGAACCCCAAAAACCAGTTCCTCTAGTTTTTCTAATGGGGTATAAAACCTCACTTGCATATTTGTTTTGAAATTTGATAACAGCTAGGCGAGTAGAATAACCAAAATAAGTTGTTTCCCATCCCGGAGATCCATAGCCAGTATAAGCAACCTGAGTATCTGGATCAGAGTTTAAAAATTTCTGTAGATATCTTACCTCCTCTCCTCTAGAGCCTAAAGCTAAATTCTGTGAAAAACGAAAACCTCCTAAACCATAAGAATCGTTGTTGATATTAGGACTGTATGGATTAGATAATCCTGATTTTGCAATCAAATTATTCATTATACTGATTAGTTCTTCCTGAGTACAATCGCTTGGATTATCCAAATCACAACCAAAAGCAACTGATGAAAAAAATAATCCAGCTAGAACTATCCCAAATATAAAAATGTATTTCTTAATATTCATAATTTTTGTATTTTTACCCAATAAAATCAATACTTCCTTTCCCTTGTATTAATATTTTTATGGGTATTTGTCAAGATTAGTCAGTAATTAGTAACTTGTAACTAGTAATTAGTACTAGGTAACTTGCTTCGCAAGATTAAAGACAGTTTATTAGATATTCGTTATTAGATTTCATTGCCTCCATAAACAGTCCAGCAAGGTGGACATATTCAATAATTTTCTTAAGGTTTTCTTTAGAAAAACTTTAAGTTTTCTTTAACGCCTATTTGCTACAATAGAGACGAATTATAATAATAAATAATACAAAAAAAATGAAAAATGATTTAAAAGAATACCGATGTAGTAATTGTAATAAATTGCTATTTAAAGGTTCTATAGAAGAAGGTTTGATAGAAATAAAGTGTCGCGGATGTAAAAATATAAATACCATCCAAATAGACAAAGAGCTTGAAGAAGATACAGATGAAAATATAGAAATTTTACAGTAAACTTAAAAAGCAGGTATCCCCTGCTTTTTTGTTTTTACTTTTACCGGCGAGGTCGGACCTCCAAGAATTTTCTGTATATAAAATATAGCTTGCGGCGAGCGAGGTCGGACCTCCAATGTTTTCCTTAGTTTTTACTTTAATACAGATTGATAATTTTTTAGCATAAAAATAGTATCATCCTTTAAATGGTTTCGCATCCAATCTTTCTGTTTCTCATTTTCAATAAGCTCTCCCAATCCATGTAATATTTGATTATTCTTTATTTTTTCTACAAAGGAAATGCAATCCACTAGATATTCTTTAACGGTTTTACTAGTAAATTCCTTTACAATCTCTTTATTGATACCCCAATGATTTTTAGCAAAATACTGTATGTCAAAAACGTCTCTCGTTGCTGTTTCCGTTCTCAGCGTTAAGGCAACCAGCTTTCCAGCAAATAAATAATCTTTTTTAGCTACTAGCATAGAGATTCCCAAGTATTCCTTCATTTCATAGACATCCTTCATGTTTTCTAGTATTTTTCGGATATTAATCTCTACTTTAATATTATGATCCTCATCGCCATAAGAAAGCAGTGCAAAAATAGTATATCTTTTAAGATATTGATTCTTAACCGTTCCATATTTTTTTAAAATAGTCACAATTTTTTCAAAAACCATTTTTTGATTTTCTTCAGTCACCTGTAATAAATCAAAATCTAAATCAACCGAAAATCTAGGTAGGTCATAGAAAAAGTAAGCACAAGTACCACCCTTAAAACCCAAAAGTGAATTAATTGAAATATCAGTATAAATATCTCTCAAAATTTGACCCATTATTAATTGATGTCTTTCTTTATTCAACATATTACTTAGAATTTTCTCTATACTTATTCAGTCTCTTAATTAATGATTCATTTTTATAAATTTTTACCAGCTCGTCACATTTTTCCCAGTTAATACTTTTTAAATTATCAAAATAATAATTTGGGAACAGATAAATTGTGTCTAAAAATGCCCTCTCTGCAGTAGCAATACTATAATCATCTCTATTTTCAATACCGCTAGAATTAAATAATACTAAATCCTTCATCTTTCTAAAAACAATATTTTTTTTATCTATTGTTATCTTTCTTGTCCACTTAGTAGCAACGAAAATTGCATCATGATGCTGAAAAATGATGCCAGATTCTCTTAAAACCGTTTCAAAACTAATATACGAAGGATTATATATACTAGTTGCCAATTCCTTTAAATTATAGCTTTTACTCTTAGCAAAAACACCCCGGGTTATCCTGATTAAAACACCCTGTTTTACATAGTAAGAAGTCTTCGCATACAAGTTCTGTTCATCTCTTATTTCCCAAATTAAAGCCAAATCCTTACTAGATAAGATTGTTTTTGAAGATTGATACAATTTTACTATTAAATTATCCATAATAATATACACTGGAACTATTAATTTTTCGTAGTTCCATTATATATTATTGATAGATAAAGGTCAAGTTAAATATCCCATTATTCTTATTCTTTTCGGCGAGGTCGGACCTCCAAGAATTTTCTGTATATAAAATATAGCTTCCGGCGAGCGAGGTCGGACCTCCAAAAGGTCGGACCTCCATGTTTCTAATAATTATGATTTTAGTAGCTAGTAACTCGTAATTAGTAATTAGTGCTTTGGTAGTTTGCCAAAGGCAAACTAAAGACATTTTATTAGATTCCCCTCTTCAGGGGAATGACAAATAATAAAACGAATAACAAGGGAGAGATTGCTTCGACGCTTCGCTTCTCGCAATGACAAAGCTTAAGCTTTATATAACACAAAACCCCCTTTCGGGGGTTTTGCGCAACACTGAAAGTGTCAACGATACTCAATTTTGAATATCCACTCTAACTCTCTCAACTAAAATTATTTAGTTAAGTTTTGAGTTGAAGTTGGAAGATTCTTCACCAAGTAATCTGCTGTCCAATCAAGTGTATTTACACTGTGGCTTTGTGCAGAAACATCTGTCCATACAAAGCTCGGAGTACCAGCAGCACTAACAGCTGTACCAATATCAGAATCAGCACCAGCACCACTAACAGCTGTACCAGAAGCAAAATCTAGACCTCTAGTAACAGTAACTGTCATAGTTCCACTAGAAGCAGTTGTATCTGAATCATTTGTAACTGCAAGTGTTCCAAGACCTAACCTCATTCCATTTCCTGTACATAAGATACTTTGGATTGAAGCAAAGGCTGTGCCAGCTGGAGCAGCTCCAGTAAAGTCAGTTCCTGTATAAGGAGTACATGTTAATCCAGATACACCGCTAACAGTAAATGTGTCAGCAGCGGTCTGATTGTCAGTAGCACCCTCAGCCATGGTCAATGTAAATCCTGTTGGAATACCATAAGCCTGAACAATACTGTCTGCTGCATCATGACCAACAACAGTAGCGGCAGCAGCAACATCAGTAGTATCATACTGAGGAACTGCATTTAACCTAGTGTCAGCATTAGCAACAGCAGCACCAGCAGCAGTATAAAGAGCACCATTTGCAGCTACTTTATTACCAGCAGCAGCAGCATTAGCATAAGTGTTAGATGCTTTGTAAACTGTTGAACCGTTAGGAATACTTGTATTAATGTATTCACCAGTACTAATACCATTAGCATCAGTAATAGTGGCCCTTACCTCATAAGTCTTCTGACCAGAAATCTGTTGTTCTTCAGTAGCAACGAAAGTAAGAACACAAGAACTATCAAGAGTACTACAATCTGTTCCAGTATCTGGATCAGCACCATCAGCACTGGTAAGGGTTGCAGATGTTGCAAGAACCTTTGTGTTGCTATCTACTTCCTGTACTTCAAAAGCAGTAATAGCTGGAGCATTAGTTCCATCAGATGATTTTGAAACATTGAATGCAATTTGCTTCCAACCTACTGTACCAGTACCATTAGTAGATACAGAGAATTTAGATATTACCTGTGTACCAGTTCCTAATGTACCAGTTGGTAATGATACCAAACTAATAGTAGGAACAGCCTTGTAAACATACAATCCATTACCAGCAACAGGAGTTCCTCCAGGAGCTGTTAAGGCACCATTAGTTGATCTAGCTAAACAGCCAGCTAAGCTAATGTTTGTAGTAATAGCAGCACCAGTATTTCCTGCACCTTGACCAACACTAGCCAAAGTTAATTCAACAGTCAAAATCTTTGTTGAATTTGCACTAACAGCAACAGGAGTTCCAAGGTTGAATGTTACAACACTTGCACCAGACTGTGTGCTTAATACTGTATCGCCATCTTTCAATGAAACAGTAGATACTACTGAAGGGTCAGCAAAAGTGAATACCAATCTGCTGATTGAGTAGTCATCGTTCTGAGCTTCAAATTTGTATGCAACAGTTTTTACTGTGCCATTGTCGTCTGCAAGAGCAGAAACAGCAGTTGTAGCATCTCTGCTAGCAATCATATTAGCGTTCTTTGCAGTAATCAATTGTCCGTTTGTAGCAGTATTTGCAACAGCTACACCAGAAGAAGCACCTGTACCAGAAACAATCAAGCTAGTTCTTAAAGTGTCTCCATCAGTTACATCACCAGCAGCATCAGTATTGTTGTTTTGTAGTGAAGCATAAACTTCTACAAGAACAGACTTTCCTTTGCCTAATGTGAAGCTGATTGGGAAATCATTTGTTGCATCAACAGTATTCTTTGGAGTTGTTGTAACAGCAGTAGCACCAGTATTTGTGTATACAACGTATAGGTCTGCCAAATCATCTTTGTTGAATCCAGTATTACCAACGTTTGCAGCAGCAATCCTAAAGTTATTTACGTAAATATCTTCAGATGTTCCAGCAGTTACGTTGAAAGAAGCAATCTTTGTAGCTGGCTTTGGAACAACCAAGTTTTGGTCACCGAAGTTAGAAGTTTTAACAACTGTGAAGCCAGATGTACCATCAGCAACTGTTACACCAGCAGCAGTACTAGCAGAAGTAGGAACATTAACTGTACCTAATGAAACCTGTTTTGTACCATTTGCAGATGTAGGAACAGCGAAAGTAATAGTCAAAGTGCTTCCCTTTGCAATGTTGTTTGTTGCATCAGCAGAAACAGTAGCACCTGTTGTGTCTTCAGCAATATCTGCATAGAATTCAACGATAGTTTCAACACCAGCTTGGAATGTGTAGTTTACATTGTAAAGTGTACCAGCAGTCAAAGCCAATCCAGCTGTTGAACCATATTGAGCACCATTAATCATAACTTTACCATTCTTCAAAGAAGAGATTGAGTCAGCACCTGTGCCAGCGCCAACACCAGTGAATCTTAATCCTTCAACTCTGATGTTTTCACCGTTTGCTTTAACTTTCCATTTTCCGAGTAGTACACCGCTAGCGTTGTTTGCAATAGTATCTGGAAGAGCACTGTTGTCAACAGTAACAGTAGTAGTACCTTGATTAACAGTTAATTGACCAGTTGTAGCAGGAACTCCTGTTGGAGATACTGGAACATTGTAGTCAACATCTCTGATATCAATGTCAGCATTGTTTCTTAATGACATCTGAATGATTCTTGAAGAACCACCGTTAATGTCTGCTAAAACTTTAACGTTTCTTGTACCAGTTGCTAAAACCTTGTCAAAAGTGAAAATAGCGTAACCGTTTGATAAAGAAGCGGTTGTAGCTACTTCTGCTCCATCAATGTAAAGTTTAAAGTTAGCAATATCTTTTGCATCAATAGAGTTGATCTGTTTTAGTGATAATCTAGTGAACTTAACATCTCTGTTGTTAACAGCAAATGAAGCTTCCCAGATTCTTGTACCAGCAGCAGGATCAACAAAAGCGTTTGCTTTTGGTTGAGCTGTTCCAATAGTAACAGTAGCCAAAGTCGCATTTGCAATTGAGTGGATGTTTCCATTCAATGGCAAGCTAGCAGCTAATGTAGCAGTAGTTGTAACACCACTCAAAGCAATACCAACTGTCTGTCCGCTTTGGTCAGCAGCGATATCAGCTTTAACAGCAATAGTTACAGTTTGCCCAGCAGGAACTGTAAACAATCCGTTTGGATCGTTGAAAGTAACCTTTCCACTAGACAATGAACCGGCATCTGTTAGTCTGTTAACACCATTGAACAAATAAACATTTCTCAATGTGTCATCAGCAGATACACCTAACCTTGTCAATTCAACAGATGTAATCTTAACTTCTGCACTTGAACCATTTGTAAAAGTGTAGTGAGCTAAGTCACCAATAGCCTGTGTGCTGATCAAAGTAGATACAGCTGGGTTGTCAGAAGCGATAGCAACAGACAAAGAACCAGTTACAGGTACTGTTGGGTTAGTTGGAGTTGTTGTTCCAGTACAAGGTAAACCTGTAGTTGAGCTAAATGCAGCTCCTGGCAAACAACCTGTGTCTGTAGGAGTAGTAGGAGTAGTAGGAGTTGTTGCTAATAAAGAGTTAGCTTTTGCTCTTGTTAGAGAGTACCAATTTCCTAAAACAGGGCTAATACCATATTTAGCTTGGAACTTTTTTACAGCAGCTGTAGTAGCAGGTCCGAAGTAAGTTGTTTCATTACCAGCAGAACCAGCGCCAGTTGCAGCTACCTTAGTGTCTGGGTCAGAGTTTAAAAATACTTGAACGTATTTTACCTCTTCACCTCTTGCGCCTATTCTCAAATTTTGTGTGAATGTAAAACCTGCAGGGATTGATCCGAAAGAAGCTGTAGGAGTTACAGTTGGGGTTACTGTTGGAGTAGCAGATAAACTACTAATCAACGACATTAACCCAGCCTGGTCACATTCGCCTAATGTCTGCAAAGTGCAAGCAGCTGAAACAGGGCTTACAAATACAGAAGCAGCAAATACGATTGCGGCTAAAATACCAAAATGTTTTTTTGTAGTCATTTTTTATTGTTAAATTATTGTCCGTTATTCTAGAAATATAGTCGTATTTATTTATTGTTCTTGAGATTCCCGCCTTCGCGGGAATGACAGATAAATAAACGAAGAAAATATTTTTAAACCTAGAATAATCGGGGTTTTGACTTGTTCCCTATTTTGAAATTCGGGAGGTCAAAATTAAAATCATTTTTTTAATTATCAGCTAGACTATCAACCGACTAATCTTCCTGTTTGTTCTGTCTATCACTCTGCTTTGCCCTTAGCAAAACAGAATAATATCCATAGAACAATAAGAAGAATAATCAGACAGCTGTTGTTGCAATCTATTGTCTAGGCTTCAAGTTCAAAAACAATATTAAATAGTAACTAGTAATTAGTAACTAGTACTTTGTAGTTTACCTATCGGTAAACTTAAATACATCTTTACTAGATTCCCTCGCGGGAATGACACAAACCAATTTACCTACCATTCTCTACTGATTTTGAACTTGAAGCTTTTGAAAAATAAATGTGCAACTTATTTACTAACAAATTCTTAATATTCGCAATCAATAATTACCCACCTCTCCGTTTATTGCCAAAGAGACAGGTAAATATTGATTGCTAATACTTATTAAATTTCTTCCAAGAAATAGCAACTATCTTAGGCATAAAGATTTAGACATCAATTAAAATTTTGAAATCTTTATCCTCTTGAAAAACTACTGGGGATTTTAATGAACCATCATCTCTTTTCCATCCAAGCCCTTCCAATACTTCCATTGTTGTCCCATTCTTTTCTGTCTCTTCAAAAAATATCTCTACTAACTCGCTGAACCTTTTTTTTGCTTCTTTAATATTCTTACCGCAAGTAGATATATCTAACGCAGGAGAATATGCAATATATTTATCTCCCTCTTTTAATACAGATACATTCAGTTTTATATCAAAATTCTTTTTCATGGGTTTAGCCTTAATTTGCTGAAGGCTTTATTTTATAAAGCTCCTCTAACGCATCGGCATACTTCTTCAAAGCAAAAAAATCCTTAGCTTTATTAAGAATTGTTTGTTGCTCTTCGTTTAAATTTTTAGCATTAGCTTCCAACTCTTTAATTTCATTTTCTGCTATCACTTGATAAAATTCCTGTACCAACGGTTCTCTTTCATCCATTATAACAGCATTGGTATTCTTTTCAAGTGTTTTAACTTTTGCAACAACAGTTCCTGCAAACTTTACTTTTTGATCATCTGGAAGAGATTTTAACCTCTCGGAAGCATCAGCTAAAACCTTTTTGGTTTCCACTTTCCCTTCCCCCTTTTCTTTACTTTCGGCAATAATCTTATCCATTTCTGTTTCTGTGGCTTGGATAACAGCCAAAAGCTTTTCTTCCGGAGTTTGAGGCTTTTCAATCTTTATTCCGCTAATGACACTGGCAAGCTGCGAAAATCCTCCATTATTGTAAGTTCCGTTTGCAACAACAATAGCCCCTCCAAATAGTGCAAGAAATAACAAAGAATAAGCGAAAGCTAATCTTGGACGATTAAAAGCCATTCCGAAAAGTTCTATTATGTTATCCTTTAAACCGACAGAAGGTTCTGGTTCAAAAGTTTTTGAAATAATATTTTGCCTAGAAAAAACAGCCCAATCTTCATTTGGCTCTATTTTCTTCATTAATTCAAGCTTTTTTATTATTTCGTATTCGGTCATTTTTACCTTTTTTATGGTTGTCTAATGATAAAGACGTAGAATTGCGAAAAGTGTTACAGTTTATTACTAGGGATTAGTAATTAGTAATTCGTAATCAGTACTTTGTAGCTTTCTTACAGAAAGCCTGGACATCTTTTACTAGATCCCCTAACTAGGTTCGGTTAAAACGGACAATTACACACAAAAAATTAACCTTTACTTTCTTCAGAAGCCTAATAATTAACTGTGCAAATTATAAATTATTTAAAGAATCTACAGTTAATTTTTTAACTTTATTCTTTTTTAAGACCACCGCCTCTTTTGATGTTTTTAGGCTCACGCTCACAATATTAAACATTTCCGCAATATCTGGATTAATGTTAACAAAGGACAGTTTTTTTTTGCCTAAAAACTTTTTTTCCAAATTATTCTTTAAAAGCATTAATTCATGGGCGGCAGAACGAGAAACCAACTTAATATTCGAAAAATCTAAATCAATCACAGATTCTTTTTTTAACGAAACTTCTTCGGTTATTAATCTAGCAATATCACGAGAGCTTATTATAGAAAGCTCATCAACAATTTCTTTGATATTGATAATTATTTTATTTTCTTTTTTTAAAATCATATTATTTCTATTTTCCTTATTTTACTTAAAAAATTCAGAAAAATTAAACTCTTTTTTCGGTTTTGGCATTCTAAACGCCACAATGGTTCCTTGCCAATAAAAATTTGGTAAATGTATCGGCTGAAATTCAACTTTTCCCATTGGATATTCCTTATTTGCAACAAAAACGGATGACCCTGATGCTAAAATAAACTCTCCTAACAATCCTTCGCAAATCATTCGTCTAGAATTACATATCCCTTCACCTCTTCCCTTTTCTTTTTTTGCAGAAAAGCCCTGCAAGACTTTAGCTAATGCCTCCTCATCGGTAAAAACAATACCTTTCTCTTCCTTATACGTGTTCACAAAGCCTCTCCCACAGTCAACGACACAAACGTCAATATAGCTTCCTTGAGGATAATACTGAGCGAAGATAAAGCCTTTATTAGCCTTACTGTGCTCAGAGATATTATCAACCATCTCAAATATCGGTATTGTTAAATTATTGCTAAATTCACCTGTCGGATTGATTATTTTTATAATCAAATCCGTTAATTGGTCTACAAGCATCCCTCTATTCTTTTCCTCAGTAGATTTTAAAACGCTTATGGGTATAAAGTTTTTATTTCTTTGGACTTTTTTTTGAAATTCTGAAACACTAGAGACTCCATCGGGAAAGTTAATCGCGTTAAGATAAGAATTGTTTTCGTTTTTATTCTCTCCTCCAATGCACTGAATATAAGCACAAAAAGGCAGGATCATCAAAGGGTATAACCATTTTGCTTCAAAATTTACTGATATACTATCTTTAAAATCTACATCTCTTAAGGCTTCATAAATAGAGTAAAACTGACTTGCCAAAGAATCCCTTTTTATATTCTTAACTAAAACAGTTTTCATATACAATTATAAAACAAAATGGATAAAATGTAAAATATATCAAGACTCCAATATTTGGCGAAGTTGCTTCATTCCTCTAGATATGAGTACCCTGGTAGCACCTTGTGATTTACCCATTGTTTTCGCCACCTCAGTAATAGGCTCTTGCTCCACATAATACAGGAATACTGCTTGCTTGTACTCATCTTTTAGTTGATCCATTGCACATGTGACTGCCTGGAATTCTTCTTTTATTTGAGCGTCATTATGAATATTTTGCTTTTTGTCCTCTATTGCATTGGCAACGCTATCAATATCGGTATTGCCCTTTTCCTTATTACTCTCTCTGTAATAATCTATCACTATGTTTCTAGCTAATGTAAATAAAAAAGCGGAAGGATTCTTTACTTCTTTATCCAAAGA
Organism: bacterium; assembly: GCA_023228085.1. GTDB lineage: Bacteria > Patescibacteriota > Minisyncoccia > Minisyncoccales > Minisyncoccaceae > Minisyncoccus. The sequence goes on along the minus strand of JALOBW010000001.1, from coordinate 107,900 downwards.
AATCTGCTTCCAAAGACGGGTAAAAACCTCTGAAGTTAGGTCTTGGGCAACTGCTTCTGAGCTTACTTTAAAGTATATAAAACGATAAATACGCCCTAGATATTCATCATAGAGCTGAGAAAAAAATTGTTCTTTATATTTTTTCTGTTCATTCATAAGGTAAGGCTTTTCAAAAGTCAATGGATAATTCAATCAAATACTTTAATATACGTGATTAATTTCGTAAAAGGTTGATCTCCCGCTACCTTTTGCCACAATAATACTCTTATCTTTCAATTCTTTTATTTCCCTTCTAACAGACCTTTCACTAGTATCTTCAAAGTATTTACTTATCTGACTGGCTCTTAAAAATCCTTTGTTTTGAAGTATTTCAAGTGTTTTTAGCTGAATACTTGAGAGCTCTTCATAATTGATAACTACATCAGGTTTTATTTCAAAAAATGTTTTTTCTTTTTCTTTTTTAGGTTCAATTTCAAGATTCTTTCTGGCTACCTCTTTCTTTATTTTTACTCCGTTCTTTGGCTTAATTTCGTCTAAAACTTCGCCATCCCCATTTGATAAAAAACCCTCTTTTTCGGTGACGTATTCCCTCTTCTCCACCAGAGCAGAAGAGTTTACTACTTTTGATTCATTTAAAGTGATAAGGTCTTCATCAATTTCATAAACAGGTCCAATACTACTAAGTGTGTTTTTTGCTTCTATTTCTAGTGTTAAAACTTGCTCCTGCAATCCAAAAATAAGGTCAGAATACTCTGCTTTCAAAATAGAGAAATTTCGGGGATCTGCCCAATTTTGAGACTCGGCAAGATCAAAATAATGGATCAATGCCCTAGAAGAAGCAATGGCTTTCTTGACGAATTTTTCCTTCTGTCCAAGATTCGGCTTTGACGACAAATTAGTGAAAGAAAACAAAACATCTAAACTCTCCCTTCGCACAACAAATTTCAAAGGTTCTTTTTCTGGAAAAAGATCCGTAACTTTATAGACTGCGGATGTTAGTTTTGCAATCCTTTCTTCTGTCATCATATTAAGGACAATATAGTAAAAATTACTACAAAAGTCAATGCTTAAATTGCTGTCAAAATTATCTAGAAAAATACCAAATCAAAAAGCAAAAACGAATTAAGTTTTAAATTATTTTCATAGTCCGTAAAAACTTTTAAAACTATAAAATAAAATTACTAAAAAATATTGAAAATTAATGTCAATAGAAAATTATAACAGCAAGACCTCCAAAAAACATAGGACAAAAAGCAGAGTTGCTGCATTATTTGTCCAGAAAGCCCAATAAAAATGAAAAATGAAAAAGATTATTTTTGTCCAGAAAATTATCTGGACAAAATGACTAATTCTGTCCAGAAAACGTTTATTATCGTTGATATTGCGTTGCTTAATGATTTTTTTCTGGACAAGATTATTGTTAATTTTGTCCAGATTAGAAGGTGCTTGTCCAGATTATTGTCCAGAAAAAACGTTAATTTTGTCCAGAAAAAATATTCTGGACAACTTATTTGGACAACAACTTTTTTAGAGATTAGTAATTAAAGTTAGGGATTAGTAATTCGTAATTCGTAATTAGTACTTTGTTGCTTACCTCGTAAGTTCAAAGACATTTTTATTAGATTTCCGCCTTCGCGGGAATGACAAGGCAAGGACGCGGGAATGACAAACAAAAAGAAATTAGTCACCTTCCCGCCTACGGCAAGACAAGCCCTCCATAAGCGGGTAAACGGGAATGACAAGGCAAACTAGGGATTAGTAATTCGTAATTCGTAATTAGTACTTTGTAGTTTTCTTACAGAAAACTTTTTATTATTGATTGCCATTTCTGCTCGCCCATCTCAAGAGGGCTGTCCATAAAACGAACCCAATCCAAGAGTCTATAAAAAATGCCTTTAATCTTGAGAAGCAAGTTACCTAGTACTAATTACGGATTACTAGTTGCTAAGTACTAGTTGATTCAACTTTACAAAAAAAACTTTTTACCTTAAAGTAAAAGAGTAAAAAGCTCTTTTGGTGAAAAGGGAGATGAAAACCGAATCACTTGAACAAAAAATTTCTGAGCTTGAAGAAGAAAGAAACAAGAGGATCAAAAGGATTGACGAAAAATTAAGAATGGCGAGAAAACGTTCGGATAACTTCTCAATCCGATGGTTAATGGCAGAACGAGATGAAATCTTTCCCTGCTTTGAGCAAAAAAAGAGGACCCTTATAGAGTCCTTCCGAAACGGAACTTTGGTTTAACCTTTTCCGTTTTTCTTTTTTTTATTACTCTCTTTCTTTTTTGCTACTAACTAAAAGTTTTCCCCCTACTTCCACGAGCTTTCCCCCAGCGCTAATTAAGAAGAATGCAAAAATACTCCATAGAGAAGCATTAAGCATTAGAGTAATAGAACTGGATGGGAAAGTTTTGCTTAACTGATCCTTTACGGCATTATTAACTGCCTCGCTAATCTGATTTTGCATATCATTTCCCCCGCTACTAATACCAGTAGGAATATTATTTGATATAGATTGTTCTTTAAATATTTCTGGAAATTTATCTTTTCCTGTAAAGTAATTGTATGTGGCAAAGATATCTCCAAAAATAATAACCAATCCTATTACTATTAATAACCATCCTAAAATATTTTTCATGTTTTTATTCTTTTTACTTTTCTTACATAATAGCAGATTCCCGCCTTCGCGGGAATGACAAGCAAATTAGGGATTAGTAATTAGTAACTAGTAATTAGTACTTGGTAGTTTGCCTTCGGCAAACTTAAATACATCTTATTTAAGATTGCTTCGCTTTCACTCGCAATGACAAACCAGTTAGGGATTAGTAATTGTAAAACCTTAGGAATTAGTAACTCGTAACTAGTAATTAGTACTTTGTAGTTTTCTTGCAGAAAACTTTTTAATATATTTCTTGATTAAAATGTCTTAAAGTTTACTTGTAAGTAAACTTCCAAGTACTAGTTACGAATTACAAATCACTAATTACTATATTAAAAAAAGAGACGGCAAAATGCCGTTCTTTTTTTACTTTGCTTTTATAAGCTCTGGATTCTTTCTCTTGATTTTTTGCAAGCTTACTAATGTTTTCAAGGTTATTTCTCCATTATTTTCTTCAATTTGTATTTTGTTCCCCTCTTTTATTTCCCCTTTCACTATTTGCAGAGCCATAGGATCCAGAATGGTCCTTTGAATAACTCTGCGGAGAGGTCTTGCTCCCAAATTAGGATCAAATCCTTTTAAAGATAATAATTGTTTTGCTTTTTCGCTTACAGAAATACTTATTCCCTTTTTTTCTAGTCTCTTTTCCACTTTTCTAAGCTCCAAGTCCACAATTTTCTTTATTTCATTTTGCCCCAGATAATTGAATATTATCATCTCATCAATCCTATTCAAGAATTCTGGTTTAAACTTTTCCTTTAGTGCCTCAAAAACCTTTTCTCTCATATTTTCTTTTTGCTCGGCAATTTCTTCGGTTTCTTTACCAGAAATAAATCCTAAAGGAGCACCTTTTGCAATAATATCTGAACCGACATTGGATGTCATGATTAGAATAGTATTTTTAAATGACACAACCCTACCTTTTGAATCGGTTAGGCGTCCGTCATCTAAAACTTGCAATAAAATATTGAATACCTCAGGATGAGCTTTTTCTACTTCATCCAAAAGGATTACGCTATATGGTCTTCGTCTTACCTTCTCTGTTAGTTGACCACCTTCATCATATCCAACATATCCAGGAGGACTTCCAACCATTTTGGAAACATCAAATTTTTCCATGTATTCCGACATATCAACACGAATAAGAGCATTTTCGTCGTTAAATAAAAACTCGGCTAAAGCTTTTGCGGTTTCGGTTTTACCCACACCAGTTGGTCCCAAAAACAAGAAAGATCCAAGTGGTCTAGACTCTTCTGAAATGCCAGCTCTAGAACGTCTAATTGCGTTAGAAACTGCCACAATTGCTTCTTCTTGGCTTATAACCCTTTTTGTTAACACATTTTCCATACTTTCAAGCTTTCCAGCTTCTGATTCTAGCAATCTCATCACTGGGACACCCGTCCAACGTGAAACTACTCTCGCAATTTCTTCTGGTCCCACCTCTTGCTTTAGAATAGGATTTTGTTTTTGTAATCTGGATAGCTTATTCTCCTGTTTTCTTAGTTTTGTAAATAAATCTGGAAGGACTCCATATTTTATCTCAGCCACCTTCTGAAGATCCCCCTCTTTCAATAATTTTTCAACTTCGTATTTTTGTCTTTCTATTTCCTCCTTAAGAGTCTTTATATTCGTGATAGTTTCCTTCTCGGTTTTCCATCTAACAGAAAATGTATTTGATTTTTCGGTTAATTCGGCAAGCTCACGAGCAATTACCCTCTCCCTTTTTTCATGAGTTTCTTTTTCCTTTTCTGTAGCTGGTACCTCTTTTTTTAAGGCTTCTTTCTCTATTTCAAGTTTTTGAATTTCCTTTTTAAGATTTTCTAACTCTATTGGATCTGATTCTATTTCAAGCCTTAAAGCAGAAGCTGCTTCATCCATTAAATCTACTGCCTTATCTGGTAAAAATCTATCGGGTATGTACCTAGCAGATAACTCAGCTGCAGCCGTAAGAGCAGAGTCTTTTATTTTTAGTCCATGATGAAGCTCGTATTTTTCTTTAATTCCACGCAAAACAGATACAGTATCTTCTATTGTTGGCTCTGTGACGTATATGGGCTGAAATCTTCGCTCTAAAGCAGGATCACTTTCAATATATTTTTGATATTCCTTTAATGTTGTTGCTCCAATTGCTCGCAGCTCCCCTCTAGCCAACGCTGGTTTCATAAGATTTGATGCATCAATTGCACCCTCTGCTCCACCCGCACCAATCAAAGTATGTAATTCGTCTATAAATAGTAAGTATTTTCCTTCGGCTTTTTTAACTTCCTTTAAAAGCATTTTTATCCTATCCTCAAATTCTCCTCTATACCTTGTTCCTGCAATTAGTGCTCCTATATCCAAGCTTATAACTTCTTTATCTTTTAAACTTTCGGGAACCTCTCCTTTTATTATCTTCTGTGCCAATCCTTCAACAATGGCTGTTTTTCCAACTCCAGCCTCACCTATTAAGACAGGATTATTCTTTGTTCTTCTAGATAATATCTGCATCAAACGACGGGTTTCATCCTCTCTGCCAACAATAGGATCTAACTTTCCATTTCGCGCAAGACTGGTAAGATTTCGCGAATAGTTTTCAATTACTTTATACTTTGCCTCAGGATTTGGACTAGTGACTCTTTCTCCTCCCCTTATTTGGGCAAAAACCTTTAATGCTGTAGGATAATCAAGTTTTGTAGGAATAGAACCATCAGAAATTTGGGTTTGTCTTAAAAATGTTGACTTTTCAAGCAATTCTCGTGCATAAACAGGAGTATTAAGTAGTGATAAAAACAAGTGTTCTAAAGAAATAAATTCATCTCCCAAGTTTACTGCCTCTACTTTTGCTTGCTCTATTACCCTAGCCATGTCTTGAGTAAGATAAAGCTGCCCCATTGTTTGTGGGTTATTTGCTGCTGGTATCTGATTTAAAGAAATTTTTGTACGCTTAGTTAGCTGTTCTATATCTATTCCTAATCTATTCAACAAATTAAGAACTATATTATCGCTGTCCGAAAGGATGGCGCTTAAAAGATGCAAAGCATCTATTTGCTGCTGACCCAATTCACGAGCCAAGTTCTGGGAGTTATTCACCATCCTTTGGGCCTTATTTGTAAAATTTATTCCATCCATGTTTTTTAATTGGACTAGCCTGTTGTTTTTAGCACTCTAAGGTCTAGTCCGCTAATTTATCTCTACGCTCATTATATATTAAATAAGCTAAAAGTCAATTTGTTTGTGATTAGGGACTAGTAATTAGTAATTATAAAATTAGTAACTGTAATTCGCATCCTACGCTTTCCCCTTCGCTCTGCGAGCTACGACAAATAAAATTAAGCCTACTCGGGAATAATAAGGAAGTCTTGATAATTATTTTTTGTTACTACTGTAAATTCAGAATTTTCATAACTTTCCAAAAACACTTTCGGCTGTTTTATTTTTTCTTGACTATACTTAAATTCATAAGCAAACAACTTTCCCCCGCTCTCTTCAATATAATCTATTTCTTTTTTATCATACGTTCTCCAAAAATAAGTGTTGCAATAAATACCATTGTAATGATTATGCTTCATTCGCTCAACTATACAAAAATTTTCCCACAATGCACCGACATCATTTCTTGTGTCCAGAGAATTAAAATTTTTAATAACAGCATTTCTTATTCCAAGATCATAAAAATAGACTTTTATTGATTTTGATATTTCGTTTCTAATATTTCTACTAAAGGAATTTAACCTAAAAACAACAAAACATTTCTCTAAAATATCAATATATTTTTCAACAGTAAGTCTGTTTATATCCAGTTTATTAGCTATTTCATTATAAGAAACCTCATTTCCTACCTGCAAAGCCAATAATTGTAATAACTTAACTATAATGCTAGATTTTTTTATTCCTTCAAGCCCCAACACATCCTTAAATAAATAACTAGAAGCTATTTCTTCCAACTTATTAATTGATTCTTCATTATGAGAAAAAAATACTTCTGGATAAAGTCCACATCTTAAAATCTTCTCTAAGGAAGAATTTACCTCAAGTAGTCCTTCGCTATCTTTTACTTCTTGTAAAGAAACTGGGAAAAGATTAAAAACTACTTTTCTTCCTGTTAAAGGCTCGCTAACCTTACTCGCTAAATCAAAACTAGAAGACCCCGTTGCAATTACTTGCATTTCAGGATAAGTGTCTATTAATAATTTTAGCACCAAGCCAATATCCTTGATTTTCTGAGCTTCATCTAAGACAACTAGTTTTGAATTTCCTAAAAAATCTTTTATCCTTTTGGGTTCTAGCTGAGACAAAGCTTCTTGAACCGACAAAAACTCGCAATCAAAATAATTTCGTTCTTCTCCTCTTTCTTTTAATATTTTTTTTACAAGGGTTGTTTTTCCAACCTGTCTTGCCCCATAAACTATTATTACTTTACCCTTAAATAATTCTTTTTCAATTTTTTTTTGTATTATTCTGTCCATAAGATTGAAATATTATACATAAATATCATTTTCTTCGTTAATTTTGTTATTGTAATATCATTATTTCAATAAATTTTGATATTGTCAATAAAAATTGCTAACATCTTGATATTAGCAAATAATAATTAGTGAGATATTGGGGGTTAGTAATTAGCAATTCGTAATTAGTTGATAGATTGCCTTCGGCAAGTCCGAAGGCATCTTAAAAGAAAGAGATAGATAAATTGCGGGGGCAAACCTCCTTTTAGGAGGTTGCGACCTCCTACTTTATAAAATGTTATTTATCTCTTTCTTTTGAGATACTCTTTGAATTTTTGAGCCGCTTCTGCTCTCATATACTTATTTTTTTCTTCGCTTTTCATCTCGGCAAAAGTCTTTTTGCTTCCACTTGGAATAAAAATTGAGTCCCATCCGAAGCCATTACCCCCTTTTGGTTCGGCAGAAATTATTCCTTCGGTTTGCCCTACAAAAAGTTTTACATCTTTACCATTTTTGCAATAAGCCAAACAAACCTTTGCTGTAGCGCACCTATTACTATCAACTAATTTGCACATTTTTTGTAAAGAAATATTATCTATAAAATGTTTTACTAGAGCACCTGGAAGCCCACCCATGTCTCTAAGAAAAAGCCCAGTATCTTCAACAAAAACTGGGCAATTTAACTCTCTATAAGCATTTAATACCTTATACCTACTAACATCTTCTATATTAATAGCTTGAATCTCTGGTAAATCTAAATTTGCTCTTTCTAGCTTTATTCCTAGAATTTCTTGATATTCTTTAAGTTTGTTATCATTTGAAGTGACAAAATACATTATCTTAATTATTATTTTTTTTCGTTATTCCTAGTCTTTCTGCTATTTTTTGAGCTTCTTCTATATTCTTTTTATTCACTTCTTGCTCTAGAACTCTCATTGTTTGTCCTTTTACAAGATTATCAAGTATTGTCCTTTCGTAATCACCCTCAACTTCTAGAATAAAAGGATTATTACTCTTTTGCTCTTTAAACTCCTCGTATTCTCTTATTTTTTTCTTTACAAAATCATATTCCCTTTCTCGTAAATCATTATAAGGTATTTCTCCACGTATATACTGAACAACTCTTTGTTGTATTTGTGGGCGCAAAGTACGCAAAAGACTCAGTTTATCATCGGGTAATGACTGATAGCAATCGTTGTAATAAGAAGAAATCTTTTGTTCTTCTTCAAAAATCTTATCTGCGATTGAAGAATCAACTAATTCTAATCCTTCATCTCGTTTGTAGTAATTTTCTGTTTCCATAGTTTTTAAAAACCATCTATTTTTCTTGGTTTTTTAGGTATAATCTTGTGCCTTCAATATCCAATGGTACGGTAATTTCATCAAAAGAAAACGAAACAAAGTCTTTAGGATCAAAAATAAAGATTATTTCTTTTTCATTTACATACCATTTAGAAAAACTTTTTTCTTCAGCTGTTAAAATATCGGTGACATTTTTAATTATTTCCTCTCTCCTTTCGTTGCCATCTATTCCAGAAAGATTAATTTTTTCTATTATTTGTTTGACAACATAGACTCTTAAAGAGGAAGCTAAATAATCATAAGTATAATTATTCTTATTTTCTGATTCAAGTACTTCCAATAAAGATACCAATTTTTCTTTTTCAACATCATATGTCCAAGATACAGTTTTTGACCGAACTACTTGTCCCGAAACATATTCTGAAAAAACAGTGACTATTGAAACATACTTCCCTGATTGATACACCTGAGGGGTGCTGTTTTGCAATTTTACCGATTCAGAAGCATTTTTATACTTACTTATAAAAGCCATTTTTGTTTTCTCAATGTCGTTATAAATAACAGATTGGACAGATTCTGGCATCCCTTGTACTTTGGATATTTTTATTGAGTAGTTGTCTTTTGTTAGAGTATCGGAAATAAACGATATTTTTGGACTTGGATAAGTCTTTGAGGTGTTTTCATTTTGATTGTTCGCAACTGCTGGATTGTTTTGGGTATTATCAATATTGGATCTTTGGTATTTTGGTTTTTCAAAAAAAGAAAACAATGTCACTACAAGTAAAATCAGTGCCAAGGCGAACCCTCCATAAACATAAATTCTTTTGTCCTGTAAGTTCATACTACAATTTTATTATATTATCTCATAATATGCAAAAAACACGGCAAAGCCGTATTATTTGTTTTCTTTCAACCAATTTTCTAGTCTCATTTTTGTTTGTAAAAAAGGCTTTAATGAAACATTTTCTACTGCACTCCCCTTGCCATAGCCAAAAGGATCATCAAGCCCTTTTAAAAAATAAATCATATATATGAGCATAAAGCTTACGAAAGACACAAAAAACATTCCTTCATAGAACGGTTCTATTTTTATAAAAATAAACCCGACTACAAGCAGAATTGTAATGATTTCAACAATAGCATAGCCTGTTCCTATAAAATTTGTATCTTTTATGGTATGAGCCCGGTTTATATTTTTCCTTATTAAATTTTGCTCATTTTTTAACCGAGCAAGATAAGGAGGCTGGGACAAACCTTCAAGAAGAATAAAATTATCGTTTAGCTCTTCCAAATCTTTCATTACTGCCGATGTTTTCTTTTTGTTCTCAAACCAAGACGAAATATCATTGCAAATAGTAGAACACCTTTCAACCATTGCTCTGCCAATTTTTTTGTCTTTGGTTTTATATATTATTTTACCTTCATCGGCAATACTTTCAATAATTGAAGATATATCAGTTGGAATTTTTTCACTCTCTTTATAATCAGATAAGACCCCAGAAACCAAAAATCCTATTAAAAATATATTTGCTGATATTATTGCCGTAAATAATGCATTCAAGGAAAAAACTTCCATTCCATTATTATGCACAAATATTTTAACAATAACGATTAGTGCTATTACTGGTAATATTTTGAAAGCAAGATTAAATTTTGGTTTCATAAATTTTAGTCACCATTAAGAGAGCCCCTAGTTGCATCCCCAACATTTCCTGTTTGTCTTATTCCGTGAGCTTTTTGGTATTCTATTACAGCGGCATAAGTTAAGCCACCAAATTTTCCTGTAAGTGGTCCGTCATAATACCCTTCTTCGGTTAGTCTTTTTTGTAATTCTAAAACCTCGTCACTTGTTATTCCTATATATAATAAGCTTTTGAATTTGTACTTGCCGCTTATTGTACTTGAGTTTGGAGAAGTACCAGATGTGACTGTTGCTATTAATGTTGCGCACTGCCCTCCTGTTTGACATATCTTAATATTTGAAGTTCCTGTGCCAAGCCCAGCAATAATTGCTTTGTTGCCAACAATAGCCAATGAAACAATGCTTGGATTAGAATTAGAAGAAACATAATAACTACTTCCACCAGATATAGTGACAACTGTTCCTGTACCACTCTTTAGAGAAATACTGCTTGGATTTAAGACGATAGAACTCGTTGTAGATGAATTGCTTCCTACCGAAACAGAAACTGGAGCACAAGAATTATTTGTTGAACAAACTACAATAACTGCCGTTCCGTTATTAATTCCATTTATAATTAGATTACTACCAGAAATAGTCGCTGATGCGGTATTTGAACTAGAATTATATGCTACTGAATAAACATTACTTATGCCTCCCGACAAAGAAATAGTAGCGCTCTGAGAAGGTAAAATTGACACTGAGCCTTGGCTTACAGTTAAAAATGATGTTGCCGATGCAGTTGAAGAAGTGGAATTAACATTTACAATCAATGTTGCACACTGCCCTCCTGTCTGACATATATATATATTTGAACTGCCAGTATTTAACGCTGAAACATTTATATTATTTCCATTAATAACAGCCGAAGCTACTCCAGAATTTGAATTACTAGAAATATAATAACTTCCTGAGCCTGTTATGTACACACTTGAACTTTGCCCAGATGATAAAGAAAGATTATTTTGACTTAGTGTGATTGAGGTACTAGTGCTACCGCTCCCACTAACTGTGACATTTAAGTTAATACATCCTCCCTCTGCCGAACATACAGCAATTGATCCTGTTCCAGCTGCAACGCCAGTAATAGTGACTAGGTTTCCATTAACAGTAGCTGAGAAAATACTACTTGAATGAGAAGCTAATGAATAAGGAGCTGTTCCTCCTGAAACAGTAATACTCAAAGCCTGTCCAGTAAGCAATGATAAATTGTTTTGGCTTAAAGCAATGTTTCCGCCACTTGCAACATAATTTACTGTTATAGACAATGAACTACAATTTCCAACAGAACTACAGACAGTGACTACCGAAACTCCACTAGAAATTCCATATAAGCTTAAAGTGCTTCCACTAATTGTTGCCTGGACATAACTAGAATTAGAATTAGAAGAAACATAATAAACACTACTTGCCCCACCAGAGACAGAAACTGTAGTAGTTTGTCCTATTGCAACAGAAGGAGCAGATGGACTAAAAGTAAGAGTTGTATAGCTAGCGGTTCCAATAGTGACATTAACAATTCCGCAATAACTTTGCCCAGAAGAACATACTGTAATTGAGGACGATCCGCTTGAAGCTAAAGTACTTAAATTAAGAATAGTTCCATTGATACTAGCCTGAATCACTCCAGCATTAGAATTATTTAAGATACTATAATTCCCATTTCCACCAGAAATAGAAACTGGAACAGTTTGTCCAGCTGCGATAGTGACGTTTGTTTGACTAAATGTAAGAGCACTATATCCTGCACTTTGGACTGTCACATAGATACTTCCACAATTTGTAGTACTTCCCTGACTACAAACCGTGACCACTGTAGATCCATAACTATTAGCAGTAATAGTAATTCCTGAACCACTAATGCTTACGTTAGCAATTGGTGGATTAGAATTATTTGATAGGTATAATGAACTACTTCCAGCGGTAATGGTTGAAGACTGCCCTACCGACAAAACAACTCCCGTCTGACTTAAAGTAAGACTAGAGGAGGTTGCAACTTGTGGCCAAGCAACACTTGTTGATTGTTGCCCATTTACTAATACATAGACAGCAGAACTAGAAGCAACGCCATAAGTTCCTGAACTAATTGTAGTTGAAAAATATCCAGTAGAATCTGTTGTTCCCAAACTATTTAATTGTAGCCCTGAACCCGTTTTTGTATAAGAAAGCAAAACTGTTGCATTTTGATCTCCCTGCACAGTGATCCTTACCGAATCCCCACTGCCAGTACTTGAGACAGAAAGGGTTGGAACTGCTGCATATACAACAAAACCAGTCATTAAGAATACGGCTACAAAAAAAGAAAGTATAAAGTTAAAAAAATTTTTTTGCATATTCTTTTTTTATTATTAATTATTTAAAAAAATTACTGGGCTGTCCATCCTCCATCAACATACAAAACAGACCCTGTGACAAATTTTGATTCTTCGGAGGCTAGATATAAAGCAGCATAAGCAATATCATTCGGTTCTCCCATATGCCCCAAAGGAGTAGCCCCAATGATGGCTGCGTTTGCTTTTTTGTCCTTTTTTATTCCTTTTGTCATTCCAGTTTCAATAAAACCCGGAGCAATAGAATTTACCCTTATTCCGTAAGGGGCTAATTCTAATGACGCTGTTTTAGTTAATTGATTTACAGCTCCTTTTGTGCTGCAGTAAGCTCCTGCTCCCCTAAATCCAACTTGCCCCAAAATAGAAGCCATATTTATAATAGACCCCTTTATTTTATTCTCTTTCATATAGGCAGCTGCGCTGCGAACTCCATAAAATACTCCATTTAGATTAACAGCGATTACCTTGTTCCAAACATCATCAGACATATTACTAATTTCGCCCGTTAGCCCAATCCCTGCGTTATTTACCATAATATCTAGTCTGCCAAATTTAGACACAGCCAAGTCTACTAGTTTTCTTACATCTTTGTCTTTTGAGGTATCTGCTTTTTTAAATATTGCATTCTTATCCAAAATTCCATCGTATGGATTTATATCAGAAAAAATAACCTTAGCTCCTTCTTTTACAAACATCTCAGCGATTGCTTTTCCTAAACCAGAAGAAGCTCCTGTGACTATAGCTACTTTACCATTTAATCTCATTGTTTTTTGTTTTATTACTTATTTTCTTATTATAACACAATTTATTTTTTCTACACTTTTGCTTTTATTTCACCTTTATTGCTCCTTTATGGCAAGTTTCAAAATAATATTCCTCTGTGCTACAATATGAACCATCCTTAAAAGTACAACGTGCATTTGTTTCGGCAATAGTACTTCCACCAGACCAAGCGCAAAACCTTTGGTAGATATTATCATATCCAGTTGTTTTAACTCCTCCAATTGGACATTCGCCACTTTTCATAGCCTCTTCTTCGCATGCACGATTATCATCAAAATAGCACAATCTATATTCGGAACCACTTGGTCTTTTTTCTATTTTTACTGTTCCTCCATTTTTTTCACAATAATTATCTTCTATCTTTTTTCATCATTATTCTTTGATGTATTATTATCGTTAGTTTGAAGAGTTGGGTTTTCATTTTTATTTGATACATTGCTCCAATAAGCAATCCCACCGCCAACAACCAGGATTACTAGTACTACCAATATTGCTTTATTCATATTTTTGGTTAATTTTACTTTCTGTTTTAATTATAGTACTTTTCGTGGCAACCTAAAAATATACAATGCGCTCAAGAAACAAAGGCAGCCCATTATTATAAACATTGTACTAAATCCAAAAGTCACAACTAAGAATCCGCCTGTGATTGCTCCGAATGAAATCATAAAATAATATATGGATTCCCACGCTCCCCACTCTCTTCCCGCCTGCCTTCCATCAAGGTGTTTTGAATACAGAGCATCAAATGCTGGAGCATAAATTGCTTCTCCAAAACCAATCAAAACCTGAACGATTAGTAGTCCCCATATTGAATTAACAAAAAGATATCCAAAAAAAGCCATCCCAATAATCAGGTATCCACACACAAGAACTAGTTCGTTTTCTTTTAATTTATCTACATATCTACCAGAAATAAGAGTTGTGACAGCGGCAGCAAAGGCATAAGTACAGAAGGCATAACTGGTATCCAAAATACTTCCTCCAATTTTTTCCACAAAAAGAGCATAAATAGGTCCAAGCATTGCGGTAGCAGCAAGTATTGTCCCATTCGTCATAAGTAATATCTTGATCTGTTTATTAAAAGAAAAGAATCCTCCCTGTTTTTTACTAGTGAAAGGTATTTGCATAAACTTATTTTTATTCTTATATTAATTAGGATTATACCATTTAGACCGATTAAAAACAAAAGCCGCCTCTATGGCGGTTTTTTGCTTTTTTAAACCTTCCCGTCCTTTGCACTGCGGAGAAGGAGGGATTCGTCCTTAAATATTTTCCTGCTGAAAATTCTAATTTTTAGTAAATCCTACTGGTTTCACTAAAAACCCGCCTCAAGATTCAGTCAATCTTTCGCCATTGCTTCGCAATCCTGGCTCGGGCTCAGTCAGCCCTGTGCCTTCAAATCCCACCAACTATGTTGTTCAACAAAAATATTTTAGATACTCTTTTTATTGCCTGCTTTCGCTCGTTTTCAGCGGACCTATGTCCGCCGAAGCCGAGCTTCGGCGAGGCGAAGGCGGTGACGATGTCCCGAAGTTTGAACCGAAAAAGTGGCTAAAATTCAAGGATATTGATAAAAGTATAACGGAATTAAGGAAAATATTCAAAGTTCACCCAGAATGGTTTGAGACGCCTAAACCGAAGTCGATTAAGAGTAAAAATGAGGTGGATTATTCAATTTAATCTTGTTATTTTATTATTCAGACACCGAAGGTATCATAATGATCTTTATCGACACTCTTAATTACATTCAGATAATTTTCAATTCTCTGTTTACTACCTTGTAATACTGTTATGTCATACTTTTCAAGCCCTAAAAATTCATGTGAGCCGTGATTGATAAAACGATACATTACTTTTTCTTCTTGGCTCACTTCTTGTTCAATTCCGTCTTTTTCTGTAGGGTTTGAGTTTCCCAATTTAACCTTCTTGTAGTGTGCATATAATTGCGTTAGTTTGCTTTTTAAATCCCCATGTCCATATTTAAAATGTAAAAAAGTTTCAATGGATCGTCGAAGTAAATTGGCGGCTAATATCGCATCATCTAAATTTGTGCTGTCTTTAATCTCATTCAATTTAGTAATTGCGTACAGATAATCAGACCTATAGTTTTTAAAACTTTCATTAAGTATTTTTATTACCGAGCCTGAACTATTCATGCTGATCTGATAAAAACTAACTAAATCATCTTTTATTTTTCCGTCTGATTTCTTGTAATTTTGAAGCAGATGCCCGAAGAAATCTAAATTATGAGTAAAGACAAAATATTGACGGTTATTATTTCGTTCAATCTCACCAGCTAAAATTGCATAAACTTGAAAAAGAGAATCAGAATCAAGACTAGAAACAGGATCGTCTATAACAATAACGGCATCGTTGTCTAGCTTATTCTCTTCGTCGTTAATTGAAAGCAAAAAATAGGCAAGCGCTAGAAAGTTCCTTTCACCCTCACTTAAACTATCTAAACTACACTCAACGCCATCTCTTTTCAAAACATACCCAATTTCTTCAGTCGAATCATCGAGCTCAATTTTTTTATAAGGAAAAGTTGATGCCAATAGTTTATTTATTCTATCAGCAGGAATTTGAACATTTTTTGCTTTCCTTTTAAGCTCTTTCAGTTCCTGTTCTATATTTTTAATTTCATTATTTTTATCCAATCGACTTTTTAAGCAATCTTCATAAACTTTCTTTTTATCAAGATACTTTTGATATTCGGTCGCAACATGATGTATCTCAACAGTCCATGCGGTTTTATCAACCTCAAAGACTTCTTCGTTAATGAAAAGATTATCAAATGCACATGAATCAACTTCTTTGATTTTATTCTCTTTTTTAGATTTTATCTTCTCTTGTAACGAAGCGAAAAAGGTTTCCATCGTTGTCTTTTCTGAAGTATAGAAAGTTTCGCAGGTGGTAATTTCTCTTAAAGCATCTTCGGCACTTTTACCCATGGCTTCTAGGGTGTTATTTAATTCGATAACATCATTAGAAAAGTGCTTTAATAGCTCATCTCTATTTTGAATTTTTGAGCCACAAAAAAGACATGTGCTAAGTTGTTCACTCTTATTCGAGAGTTTGTGTAAATCTAAACCGCCCCTGATCCAGTCTTCCTCCTTTCCTCCGTCAGGATAACCACTCAACCTAGCAGATTTTTCGTAAACTGGACTAAATTTCAAGTATCTATTTATTTTTTCGAGTTTTTCAATTATCCAGTCATTCCATTTTTTAAGAATCTTATATTCTCTTTCTTTTTCAGATAAATTTGAAAGTGTTGCTAGAAGATTTTTCAATTCATCTTCACTTTGTATAAAATTTTCTAACTGTTTTCCTTGTTCAATTTGCTTTGTTAACCAATCCACTCTTTTTTCGAAAGAAGATTTGAAATATGAGTTAAATACTCCGTTGCTTTCAACCACAGGATCTTTTTTGATATGACCTATACCACTTATTGTCCTAATATGTTTTGAGACTTTTTCGGAGATATCATCATATTCATTTTTGCATTGCGGAAGTTTACCTAATTCACCCTTAGCGTCATCTAATTCTTTCTGTTTCTTTGAAAAATCCACTTCTGGTGTACCTATAGCAACAACATATTTCAAATGGGTTTGATCAATAATCTCTTTTATATAATCCTCATTAAAAACTCGAATCTTGTTTTCGTAGCCAGAAAGTTCATCTTGTTTTTTCGAGCCAGTATCAAATCCAACTGTAAAGATAGCTCCATCTATCCTACTACCAGTTTCGATAACCCCTTTTTCGTAAGACCGTAAGAGTCGTGAAATAATTGTCTTTCCACATCCGTTCCAACCCAATAAAATATTTACTTTGTCATGAAATTCTGGAACAGTCCCATTCCATTGAAAGTTTTTAAATGTTCCAAAATTAATGGATTGTATCTTTTTAATTTTCATACTTTCTTTTTTGCAAAATCCCTTACTCTATTTATTGCAAGTTGTATATATTTTGCATCCTTTTCAATCCCAAACCATTTTCGACCCAAAGCTTCAGCGACAATTGCGGTTGTTCCACTTCCCATAAATGGATCAAAAACAATATCACCCTTGTTGCTGGCGGCTAAAACTATTTGCTGTATTAGTTTGAGAGGTTTTTGCGTTGGGTGGGCTTTTATTCCATTTTCATCTTTGAGCCGTTCATTGCCTTTGCATAAACCAAAAATCCAATCCGTGTCTTTCATTTGTTTTCCACCATTTAGCTTTTTCATTAATTCATAGTTAAAAGTATATCTTTTACAATCCTTGTTTTTCACTGACCAAATTAATGTTTCGTGGTTATTAGTAAATCTACGGCCATTCAAATTTGGTAAAGCATCGGTTTTTACCCAAATAACATCATTTAAAAACCACATACCAAGATTTTGCATAATCGTCCCAACACGAAAAATATTATGGTACATGCCAATAACCCAAAAAGTTCCTGTTGGTTTTAAAATTCTCTGGCACTCGCTAATCCAAGTATGAGTAAAACTGTCATAATGATCATAGCTCTCAAAGCTATCCCATTCATTATCAACTGGGATAATTTCTGTGCCATTGGATCGTTTAAGCCTTTTCCCTTTCGGAAGCTGTAAATAATATGGCGGGTCAGCAAAAATTAAATCAACAGAATTATCTGGAATATTTTTCATTTCAACAAGACAATCACCATGTATAATTGTGTTAAGTAATTTTTGCATAACTAAAAATTGTAAATAACGAGATGTTCAACATCTCTGTCGTTTCGTCCCTTTACATTATAGAGATAGGTTTTATCAAATTTATCAATTTTTATTCCTTTTTTATTTTTATATAAACTATAAATAAAAGGAGTTTTTTTAATTATAAGAATAAAATTAGCTTTTGTTTTGTAAAGACATTTCGCTAAACGTTCTTGATCTTTTTTATCAAAAGATGCTTTTTCATAATCACTAAAATCTGTATCATATGGCGGATCTAGAAATATAAAATCTTTCTTGGTGAATTTATATTCACTAAAAATCTTTTCAAAGTCTTGATTTTTGATAATTGTATTTTTAAAAATATTTTTTACCTCCTCGCTAAAAATATGATTAACTTTACTTCGAAAATCTTTTTTATTGTAAGCAATTCCACCATAAGGAATGTTAAAATGACCATTGCTATTAAAGCGAAACATCGAGGCGTAACAAAACTCACGAATGAAATAATAATTTGCAATTTTTTTGGGAAGATTAGTCGGAAATTTGCTACCATTGTAATTCATAACGTCACGAAAGTGCATATAAAAACCGCTCCTAAATGCTGTTTCGATATTTTTTTGTAAATCGCCATCAGGCAATTTACCTCTTTGTTTTTCTATCTCTTTGGTTCTAGAAATCTTTGAAATTAAATTTGAAGTAATTTGTTTAAGTAAATTCTGTTCATCTAGGCAAAATTCTTTATGGAAAAGTCCATTAAAACGATCCTCTTCTTTTTTAAGAATTGAATTTACTTTTGTGGATAGTTCTAATTTTGAAATTTTATCGTGCTTATATAGGTCGTAAAGTGTTACAATTTTATTTTCGAATACACTAATATATCTTGGGATCTTTTCCCAATTATTTACATAGTCGTATAATTCTTTTTTGAACAGTTCTCTTTGTTTTCCTTCTTTAAGCAAGGAATAAAAATTTGTAAGCTCCGAACAAATATCATTGATAACAGCCTTTTTAGGTTTAAGCTGGAAAAAAATTGCCCCACCACCAAAAAATGGCTCAATGTAACGATCAAAAGCTGGAATTAAATCCTTGATATATGGATATTCTTTTGTTTTGCCACCCGGCCACTTAATAAGTGTTTGCATAATTAATCTAAATAAGTCTTTTTTATAGATTCTAACGCCTTAGTAATCAAATATGCGTTCTCTTTATAGGTATTTAAGACTAATTCATACCCGTCATTTGATTTACAAACAAAATTCCAAAAATCTTTACCAATCAAAAGCTCGTCTTTTGAGAAAAATTGCAAAACACGCCCTTGTTTCCATTCTTTGTCTTCACCAAATCTATTATAAGCTGTCGCAAAATGTGCAGTGATTTTTGCACCTTTACCTAGGGAGTTAGAAAGGATGGCATATTGTTCAAAAATTGCTTCTTTTTCCGATCTTGCTTTTTTGTTATCCAAATCACCGCCAATTTTTAACTCAATTAAATGGTGGGTGTTTGTCTCTTTGTCAACAAGATAATAATCGCTAACATGGACTTTAGATTTTAGTTTAGCGTTCGGATTCGGTTTAATGTTTCTGATTTCTTCATAATGGGAAAGTTGGGGAACTAAAGGATTTTTAGTATTTTTATACCCCTCTAATAACTCAGCAATTTTTGATGTTTGTTCGGGATATAAATTTCCTTCAACACTTTTACTTACTTCATAAAACAATTTTGCAATATTTATTGCCATACCTTCAAGCATATTTCCGAGAGAGCTATCGAGTGAACGAACTAGAGCTGAGTAATATTGAATATCTGATCCGAGCGCAGCAATAAACACGTTATGGATTTTCATATTAATAACTCCATTTGGATTATCAACTTCTCCCTCATGCCTAGCTTTAAATCCCGTAGCATAGGCCTCCACTGCTGTTCTTACTATAGATTTAATTGCCTCTTTTTTATCTAATTTTTCGTTTGACATATTTTTATTGAATTAATTGTTCTATTTTAACATTTAATGCATCAGCTATCTTTTTTAAAGTATCAATGGTAGGGTTTGGACTGTCGTCTAATTCTAACTTAGCAATAGTATTTGAAGAAATATCAGCAAGTTTTGATAGCCGATCTTGTGATATTCCTTTTTGTTCGCGTAGTTTTTTTATATTTTTTCCGATTGTGGACATAAAATTATCTTTGATTGAAATACATTGACTATATTATACCACTACATAAAAATTTACACAAAAAAACCGACTTCCTAACGAAACCGGCTTTTTATTGTCCAAAACCCCTTATTTTAAGCAGGTTCAAACTTGGTAATCTGGCGGAGAAGGAGGGATTCGAACCCTCGGTGCGTTGCCGCACACAGTCTTTCCAGGACTGCCAGTTAAACCACTCTTGCACCTCTCCATTCTAAAACTAGCAAAAGCTAGCCCTAATTATTTCCCGTACAATTCCTTCTCCACTTCCTCTACTCTCATATTTTTCAAAGCGGCAATTCTTTCTTCTACTGGTGGATGAGTCATGAATAGTTTTGTAAACCAGCTCGTAGCTCTCTCTCCTCTTAATGGAGATTCTATATATAAATGGGCAGTTGCCGTACTTACTCCTTCAATCTCGTGAGGATCCGCGGCTATCTTTTGAAGAGCATTCGCTAGACCATCTGGATATCTGGTTATAAGGGCTCCGGTTGCATCTGCTAAGAATTCTCTTTTTCTAGATATTGATAATTGGATTATTGTTGCTGCTATTGGAGCCAAAACTATCGCTAAAATTCCCAATGCAAGTATTAAAGGATTCTTACCCCGATCATTGTCGTTTCCTCCCCAAAACATGCTTCGCAAAAAGAAATCCGATGCAATTGAAATTAATCCAGCCATAACCACTACTATTGTTTGCAAAAGCATATCCTTATTTTTAATATGAGCCAATTCATGAGCCAAAACTCCTTCTAATTCGGATCTTTCAAGTCTTCTTAATAGCCCCTTCGTCACAGCTACAACAGCGTGTTTTTCGTCTCTTCCTGTTGCAAAGGCATTGGGTTGTTCCTCATCAATGATATATATTCTTGGAGTCGGCAACCCTACAGTTATACATAAATTTTCAACTACTCTATATAATTCTGGCTCTTCTTTGGGGTCAATCTCCTGCGCATTAGACATAGCTAGTACCAAACTATCAGAAAACCAATAAGACCCTACACTAGACAAAACACTCAGAATAACAGCTATATAAAGTATGGCTGTATTATCAAAAACATAGGAAAATATCCATCCTATTAGTATTACCAACAAGAAAAACCCGACCATTAAAAAGCGAGTTTTCCAAATATTATTTTGTTGTTCAGAATAAAGAGTAGCCATTTAGCTATTGATAAAAATTAATTATCATCTCTTTTTTTGTTTAAGAAACGTATTTGCGGCCTTTGATAAGCATTCCCTTTCTTCTCTGGTCTCTTTCGGAAAGTTTTTTGCCTAACTTCTTCCTCAATTTATTTCTCTGTCCCATTATCACTTTCTTTATGTTTTTCATTTTCTTGATCTTAATTAATCAATTACAGTTTTATACTCTAACAGATTTTGCCAAAAAGTCAAAATAAGTGACTACAAATTTCCATACAAATCATGTTTCCCAATAGAAACAAACAAAATATCACCATTATCCATTCTTGTAAAAATTATTCTATAACTTCTATTAAGGCTAATTGACCAAAGACCAGACAATTCTCCTTTTAATTCGTGCAATCTCAAAGATGGATGGAGAGGATTTTCTTTAAAAATAGCTTCTTTTTCAATAGCCAAATCAATTATTTTTACAGGTAAAATTTTTAATCTTTTTATAAACTTACTAGAATACAGAATATTCCCCACCTTCATAAAAGATCTTTTATAGAATTAGCCCTTATAGAATCTCCTTTTTTATACTCCTCAATGGAATCCTTTGAATCACAAATAAGATCTTCTTTTGAAATTAAATCTTCGTCAAGGGAAATTAAATATTTAAAATAAGAGCTAATAGAATCAAATCCTCTTTTTTTAGAATTTTCTCTTATTTCTTTTTCTATTTCCGGAGTTATAGAGATTGTTAATACTTTCCTCATATTTTTAGGTATTATGTAATACAACTGTATCACAATACATTTCTTTTTGTCAAACAAAAAACTCGCCTTTTTATGGCGAGCCAATTACAAACTAAAACTTTACCTGAGGAACAGCTTTTTCCTCTTCTGCTATTTCAAAGAATTTTTCTTTTGCAAATCCAAACATAGCTGCAATCATATTAGAAGGAAATACATCTATTTTATTGTTCAATTCTAGAACATTTCCATTGTAGAATCTTCTGGCAGCTTGTATTTTGTTTTCTGTATCACTCAATTCTCTTTGTAATTCCATAAAGTTTTGAGAAGCTTTTAAGTCTGGATAGCTTTCTGCTACAGCAAACAAGGTTTTTAGTGCACCAGATAAAACATTTTCAGCCTGAGCTTTTGCCTCTGGACCATTGGCAGACATAGCCATATTTCTAGCTTCGGTCACTCTTTCAAAAGTGCCACTCTCGTGAGAAGCATATCCTTTTACTGTTTCAATTAAATTAGGGATAAGATCATATCTCCTTTTTAATTGAACATCTATGTCAGACCAAGCTTCTTTTACTCTGTTTTTTAATACTACTAAGCCATTAAAAATAGCAATTACCCCAAAGGCAATAAATACTACTACGGCTGCTATAATTATAAATAAATCCATATTTTCTTTTTTAAACTAATAATATTACTTTTTCGTTTTTTTGGTACTAGGTTTTTTAGCAGAAGTTTTGTTATTTTTTTTAACCCCTTCCCTTTTTCCAGCTTTTCCTTTTGCAGGGGTTGTTTTTCTTTTTTTGGCAACCTTCTTTTTCTTAAAAGAAGCTACAAAATCTTCTATTTCTTTTTCAACTATTTTTTCTTCATCGTCATCTAATACCTTTTTACTTTCCATCTTTTTTTCTACCTTGTCAATGTCAAAATGCCATTCTTTAAACTTATTAAAAGGAAACTTTCCCATCCATTTTTGCAAAAATTCAGAATTCTTTAAATAAGCATCTTTTGCAGACTCAATCGCAGAATCTACCTTTTCTATTTCTCGTTTTATTGATTCAAGTTTTGCCTTAGGAATTATTTTTGGATATTTTTTTACCATTAATAAAGCAGAAGATAAAATAGCATTCATTTCTTTTGTGACCATCTCGCCAACTTCGGACCAAGAAGCCTCGTTTATTTTTTGTACTACGTCGTTGAATGCCTTTTGCAAAGGATTTTTCTTTATATGTTTACTTATTTCTTTAATAAGCTCGGCTATTAAATCCAATCTCCTGCGAAGTTGCAAGTCAAATTCGTCAAAGGCTTGTTTGGTTTGCCCGCATACTTTATATGCAGTATACCAAGAATTAAAAACTATAAGAATAAGTATTAATAAAGCAAAAAAAATAATAGAGTCTTGCATAATTATTTGTGTTAATTTGATTTAACTTAAATATTAAATTAATTATAGCAAGTAAATATCAATGGTACAAATTATTAATATTAATTAATATTAGGGGCTAGTAACTCGTCCGCCTACGCCCTTCGGGCTTCTGCGAGATAAATAATTAGTAACTAGTACTTGGTAGTTTGCCAAAAGCAAACTAAAAGGCATCTTATAAGATTCCCGCCTTCGCGGGAATGACAAACAAAAAGAAATTAATCGCCTTCGTCCGCCTACGCCCTTCGGGCTTCTGCGAGATAAATAATTAGTAACTAGTATTTGGTAGTTTGCCAAAAGCAAACTAAAAGGCATCTTATGAGATTCCCGCCTTCGCGGGAATGACAAAAAAAGAAATATATTAAAAAGTTTTCTGCAAGAAAACTACAAGGTACTGATTACGAATTGCTAATTACTAATCCCTAAAGTTTTACTAATTACTAGCCCCTATTATAACCAAAAAACGGATTGCTCCGTTTTTTTGATTTCCTTTTTTAGTACCCCATTCCTGGTGCTGCATTGTGATTGCAATTGCAATTGTCTTTTTCTTCTGGCTTTTCTACAACCAAACATTCTGTTGTGAGAAGCATTGCGGCAGCTGAAACAGCATTTTGAATACACGATCTTGTCACTTTCTTGGGATCAAATATTCCAGCGTCCATAAAATCTTCGTATTTATCTTCGGCTGCATTATATCCATGATTTGCAGGCAATTTTTTTACTTCACTGGCAATTACCGCTCCATCCTTGCCAGCATTTTCAGCAATTTTTCTTATTGGGTCTTCTAAAGCTCTTTTTAAGATTTCAAATCCAACTTTTTCTTCGCCCTTCACTTTGGAATCATCCAAAGCTTTTTGACAAGACAACAATGCTACTCCACCACCAGGCACAACTCCCTCCTCTATCGCAGCTCTTGTTGCCGATAGAGCATCTTCTACTTTATGCTTTCTAGCTTTTTGTTCTATTTCGGTAGCAGCTCCTATTTTTAATACTGCCACTCCACCAGCCAATTTCGCTAATCTCTCTTGTAGTTTTTCTTTATCAAAATCTGATTCAGTATTATTGATCTGAGCTTTTATTTGAGAAACTCTTGCATCAATATCTTTTTTGTTTCCTTTTCCTTCTACAATAGTAGTATTTTCTTTTGTGGCTACAATTTTTCTTGCCTTTCCAAGTGCATCCAAAGAAATATCTTCCAATTTTAATCCAATTTCTTCGGATATTACTTGTCCTCCTGTCACAATAGCGATATCTTGTAGCATTTCTTTTTTTCTGTCGCCGTAGCCAGGAGCTTTGACTGCAAGAACATTAAAAACTCCTTTTAGTTTGTTAACAATAATAGTTGTTAAAGCTTCGCCCTCTATATCTTCAGCAATAATTAGCATATTTCTCTGTCCCGTTTGGATAACTTTTTCTAGCACAGGAACAAGTTCTTGAACCGAAGCTATTTTTCTATCAGTAATTAAAACATAGGGATCGTCTAATACTGCTTCCATTCTTTCTACATCGCTTACCATATAAGGAGAAATGTATCCTTGATTAAACTGTAAACCTTTTACCAGTTCTCTTTCTATTCCAAGTGTTTTTGATTCTTCTATTGTGACGACACCATCTTTTCCTACCTCAAAAATAGTTTTTGCAATCAAGGAACCCAACTCTTTATCTTCAGCCGAAATGGTAGCAACCCGAGCATAGTCTTGTTCGGTTGATATTGGTTTTGCAATTTTCCCAAGCTCGTCAACTACTATATTACAAGCTTTCTCCATCCCCCTTTTTATTGCAAGCGGATTTGCTCCAGCAGTCACATTCTTTAACCCTTCTCTAATTAATGATTGTGCCAAAAGAGTTGCTGTTGTTGTTCCGTCTCCCGCTACATCATTTGCTTTTTCTGCAACCTGTTTTATTATACTAGCTCCTACGTTTTCTGCCTTATCTGTTAGATCTATTTCTTTTGCAATAGAAACCCCGTCATTTGTAATAGTTGGAGAGCCATAACTTTCTCCCAAAACAACATTTCTTCCTTTTGGTCCTAAAGTAATTGTCACTGCACTAGCCAATTTATCTACTCCAGATTTTAGTTTTGCTCTCGCATCCTCTCCATAATAAATATCTTTTGCCATATTTCCTTAATTCTTATTTAATTATTTTTACTAACCAATTACAGCAAGAACATCTTCTTGCCTTAAAACAAGATAATCCTTTCCATCTATTTTCACTTCGTGATGTCCGTATTTACTAAAAATAATTTTATCTCCTTTTTTTAACTCCATAGGAATAACCTTTCCAGATGAAGTCATTTTGCCTGGACCAACCTCTATGACTATCCCGTGATTTGGCTTATCTTTTTCGGAATTTTGTGGCAAAAGAATGCCACCCTTAGTTTTTTCTTCTTCTTTTATTGCTTCAACAATAATATTATCTGATAAAGGTTTTAATTTCATGTTCTTTTGAAAATTTATTCTTATCAATTTTAGCAGTTTGAAAGTAAGACTGCTAATATATTTAATATTTTAGTCTTTTCTAATTAAAAGTCAAGAACACCCCTAAACTTGGGATTAGTAATTAGTAATTCGTAATTAGTACTTGGTAGTTTGCCTTTGGCAAACTTGAAGGCATTTTATGAGATTCCCGCCTTCGCGGGAATGACAAGCAAAGAAATTAATCACCTTCGTCTGCCTACGCCCTTCGGGCTTCTGCGAGATAAATAATTCGTAATCATCCTACGCTTTCTCCTGAAAACAGAAAGCTTCGGAATGACACAGTTAGTACTTGGTAGTTTGCCTTTGGCAAACTTGAAGGCATCTTATTAGATTCCCTTTGGTGGGTTTCTAATGAAACCCCCTCAGGGCGGGACTCGCCGCCTGTCGCGGCTCCGCCATTAATTTCTTTGAGATTCCCGCCTTCGCGGGAATGACAAGCAAAGAAATTAATCACCTTCGTCCTCCTACGGCGAGACAAGCCCTCCATAGGCGGGTAAACGGGAATGACAAAGGATGGCGGAAACAACAAACAATAATAAAAAAGCTTTCTATTAAGAAAGCTGCGAAACACTAATTGCGGATTACTAAATACTAATAAATTAATTTTGACCAGCTTTTGGTAGAGTAAAGAAAAAAGTGCTTCCCTTGTTTTCTTCTGATTGAAACCACACTTTCCCGGTATGAGATTCTATAATGTTTTTTACAGTATATAATCCTAATCCAGATCCTTCGGTTTCCAGTCTTATTACATTTTCTCCTCTAAAAAATTTTGTAAATATTCTGTCTTGCTGATCAAGAGGTATTCCAACTCCAGTATCTTTTATCTTTACTAAAATATCGTCCTTTAGGTCTTCTACAGAAATAGTAATTTTACCTCCTGATGGAGTATATTTTATTGAATTCTCTATAAAATTCTGCATAACTATTCCCATTTTTTCTTTGTCTATAAAAACTGGCGGTAATTTTTTCTTGGGAATATTTAGCAATAATTTTAATTTCTTTTTCTTGAGAGATGTTTCTTCGCTCATTGATATTTCTTTTATTACGTCTTCAATTTGTAATGCTTCTGGTTTGTATATAAACCTTCCCTCATCAATCCTTGAAACATTTAATAGGTCGTTTACCAACATTATCATTCTTTCATTGCTTTCATAACTTTTATTCAAAAATTCTATTTGTTCTTCGGTTAATTTTCCAACATCTCCATCAAGCATCATTTTTAGTGTCCATTTTATAGCCGACAGAGGGGTCCTCAATTGATGAGCAGCCACCGACACAAACTCTGTTTTCATCTGGTCTATTAATTTATCTTTTGAAATGTCGTGTAAAATAACTAAATACTCTCCCCCACTACCAGCAATAGACAACACGCTTACTTGAAAAAATAATTTATTTCCAAAACAAACTTCTTCTCTAGAGACCTCTTTAATTTTTTTATTTTTCCCTCCAATTACCTCAAAAAATATTTTTAAATCAACTTTTTCGGATTTTATTTTAAATATATTTTTTTGTATTATTTCGTCTTTTGCTTTTTGCAAAAATTCTAATGCATAGGAATTTACGATCTCAATTTTACTATTTTTATCTAACACAAAAAGCCCATCATCAAGATTTTCAATAATAAGCATTGTTTTATTTTTTTCTCTTACGGCAATATTTCTTGCTTCTTCAACATCCTCAAAGATGTTTAAAAATGCAGATCTTATTCGCCTTAAGTCCTCTCCCCTAGAAACATTACACGACTCTATAGAGATAAGATCCTTTGAGAATTCACTTGAGGAATTTTTTGTTTTTTTAGTTTCTTTTTTGGTCATTTTAAAAACCTTTTCTATATATTAAATCTTTTTTAAAACTAAAACAACTTCATTGTTGCTTCTTTCTTTTTTTTATTGTCTTCTTTTTTTGGCATAAATTCATCCATTCCATTTTCGTTTGGTATTTTTGCAAGCAAACTTCTAAAACCGAACGATGTCATT
Organism: bacterium; assembly: GCA_023228085.1. Taxonomy (GTDB): domain Bacteria; phylum Patescibacteriota; class Minisyncoccia; order Minisyncoccales; family Minisyncoccaceae; genus Minisyncoccus. The sequence goes on along the minus strand of JALOBW010000001.1, from coordinate 80,099 downwards.
TTTTCTATTACTTTATCTTTATTGTAATTTTTCCATTCACAATTCTCAATTTTTTCTATTTTTATAGGAACATCTACTTTTATTTCTGCCAGCCTTAAGCTCAATAAGGCATTATTTTTTCCAGTTTTTAATTTTTCTTTCACACTTTCTTTTATTTCAATATTATTATTATCTATTGCATTAAAAATATTCTCTATGCTTCCAAATTTCAAAATTAAATCAGTTGCCGTTTTTTCTCCAATTCCAGCAACACCCGGAATATTGTCTGAAGCATCTCCTCGTAATGCTTTATAATCTATAATTTGTTTTGGATTAAGCCCACCAAAACGTTCAAATACATCTTTCTCATTACATAGAGATGCATCTTTAACTCCTTTTTTTAAAAAATATATCAAAGTGTTCTCATTTACCAATTGAAAAACATCATTATCTCCAGATACTATTATATTTTTAATTTTTCTGTTTTCTTTTACCGACAACCTTGATAGTGTTCCGATTAAATCATCACCCTCGTATCCAGCCATTTCAAAAATTGGAACATTAAACGCATCCAAAACTTCTTTTACTAGTGGTATTTGATCGTAAAGCTCTTGGGGAGCCTTTACTCTTTTTGCTTTATATTCTTCAAATTCTTGCTTTCTAAAAGTTGGTTCTGGTCTATCAAAACAAGCAACCAAATAATCTGGATTAAAATCTTTTATTATTTTAAATAAAATTAGTAAAAACCCATAAACAGCGTTAACAATCGTTCCATCGCCTCTTTTTAGTGGAGGAAGTGCATGAAAAGCACGATGAATAATAGAATTTGCGTCTATAATTACAAAATATTTTTCTTCATCTTTCATATTTTTTTATCTTAATCGTTCTTTTGTCTTCCTTTTTTACTGTAAAAATAATATCACACCTTTCTTTTGGTAGTATTTTTTTTATCTTACTAGCCCACTCAATACAAACTAGGTTTTCTTTATCGTTTAATATGTTTTCAAAATCTAAAACATTCATTTCTTTTTCGTTTTCTATTCTATAGCAATCAAAATGAAAAAATTTTTTAAACTTTTTGCTTTTTAATAAATATTTATTCATTATTATAAAAGTCGGACTTTGAATATTTTTTTTTAGTCCCATGCCTCTAGCAAACCCTTTTAAAAAAGTTGTCTTCCCTGCACCTAATTCTCCTTCTAGAGTTATTAGTGATGCTTTCTTGAAGCTATTCTCATTTAATACTTCTTGAGCCACCAAAAACCCTAAATTTTCTGTTTCTTTAGAGTTTTTTGTTGTTATTGTTTGCATAGATTAATAATACTTTAATATTGTTTTACAGGCAAATTAAAAACAGGATACAAAAACCCTGTTTTTTAGCACTAATAATTTTTTTGATTTAAAGTTTTATTGGCATGACTACATATAAATAAGTGTCATCGCCTATTGGTCTTATAATAGCTGGTCCTTCTCCTCCCTGAAACTCAAAAGAAATATCTTGAGTTTTAATATTTTGTAAGCCATCTAAAACGAACTTCCAATTAAAAGATACCTTCAGGTCGTTCCCTTCGTTTTTTACTGGTAATATCTGACTGCTTTCCCCAGATTCAATATCCCTACTATTTATTTCCATTTCATTACCCCCTTTTTCAATATTTAAAGAAATTTCGTTTATTTTTCCTCCAAAAATACCTGCAGTTTTTACTTCTCTTATTAATTCCTCCCTATTTGCAATTATTTTTGTTTTAAAACTTTTGGGTATTATTTCTTGATAATTTGGATACTGCCCTTCAATTTGCCTTGAAACAAGACTTACCTCAGGATGTCCGTCTTTATAAACAATTTCAAATAATATTTGCGATTCGGAAACATAGATTTTTACACTGCGATTATCATCTGGAATTATGTTTATTAATTCTTTTACTGCTTTTTGAGGGATTATAAATTCTAACTCTTTATCAAAAGTATTTTTGTATCCAGATTCTTTAGAAAAATTAATTTGCTTCTCTGCTAATCTAAAACTATCGGTTGCAACAAATCGTATAGAGTTTTTCCCAAAATACATAAAAATACCAGAAATTTCGGGTCTGATACTAGAAACACTAGAAACATCCACAACACTAGACAACGCTTCTTTCATTATATTTCCGTTTATTTCAACAAAAATATCTTTTAAAAAAGATGGTATTATAGGAAAATCATCACTAGAAAATCCTTTTACATTGGTTTTGAATTTTTTTTCGGATTCAACAATTAAAGATAAATTTTTTTCCTTTATATTAATGTTTTCTCCAGATGTAGAAATAGAACCAATAACTTGATTTAATAATCTAGCAGGAACGGCAATTTTTCCTTCTTTTTCAGTATTACAAGCTCCCCACCACTGAACACCTAATTCTAAATCTGTAGCCGAAATTTTTAAATATTTTTCTTCTGTTTCTATGAGTACATTATCCAATATAGGTAATGTCATGTTTTTCCCAGTGATCCTCTCGGCGATTCCTAATCCCCTTTTGAATTCTTTGGTCTGAATGGTGAAATTCATATCTTTTCTTTTTATTTATAAATAATTAATTAGTTTTCTTTTATTACTACTATATATTACTAAAGGTAAAAATGTGGATTAAATAGAATTAATAGTAAAAAAGATTGAAAAATAAAGGATAAAAAATTTTTTTACTGTGGATATTATTGTGGAAATCTAGCTAAGAAACTAAAGATTCTTTTGGGGAGTATTCTTTTTTTTGTGGATATTTCTAATCCAGCTTTTTTATTAACGAATTGTTCATTAATTGTTTCTTTGAAATATCACCTACCCTCAACACGTTATCCACACGCATTATTTTTTATTCGCTGTAAATTCTTTGTAAAATTAAATCTATTTCTTGTCGTGTTTGTTCGTCTTCTTGGTACGATTTTTCTACTAATTGGCAGGCGTGAATTACGGTTGTGTGATCTTTTCCTCCAAACTTTCTACCGATTTCAGAATAAGACATTTTTAATTCTTTTTTGATTAAATACATTGCGATCTGACGCGGCTTACTGAATTCTTTTTTTCTGGATGTCGTAAACATATTACCGCCTTGGATATCGTAAAAACTAGTAATTGTATCAATGATTTTTTTGTGGCTAGTCACTTTCATTACAGGAGAAATAATACTTTTTAGTATTTTTTTTGCATCTTCTAGTAATAATTCTTTGTTTGCTTTTTTGTAGATTACTAATCTATTTAAAGCGCTTTCTAGTTCTCGTATATTTTTTTGAATATTATTTGCTACAAACTCTAATATATCTTCTTGAATAATAACCCCTTTTTCTTCGCTTTTTTGTTTTAGTATAGCCAAACGAGTTTCAAAATCGGGCATGTTGATATCGGCAATCATTCCTCCCTCAAAGCGGGATTTTAATCTTTCGGTGATGGCAGGAATGTTGTTTGGATGTCTATCAGAAGAAAGGATTATTTGTTTATTTTTTTGGTACAAAGAATTAAAAGTGTGGAAAAACTCTTCCTGTGTTTTGTCTTTTCCAGCTATAAATTGAATATCGTCTACTATTAATAAGTCTATTTCTCGGAGTCTTCTTTTTAATTCTTCAATATTTTGATTTCTTATTGCATTAACAATAGTAGATATTAGTTTTTCGGCAGGAATGTATTTTATTTTCTTGTCGGGAAATTTTTCTTTTATTTTATTTCCAGTTGCTTGGATTAAATGTGTTTTTCCTAAACCCACTCCCCCGTATATAAATAATGGATTGTAGCTTTTACCAGGCTCTTCTATTATTGCCATAGAGGCTGCGTATGCCATTTCGTTAAAAGGACCAGTGATAAAGTTATCAAAAGTATATTTTGGGTTTAGATTGGTATCCTTATCCACATCTAATTCGGAGAATCCCAATTGTTCTGCAAGTACGTCGGTTTTCTTTTCCTCTTTTTTTTGAATTTTTTTTGTAGCAGAAACCGGAACTACTGTATAACTAATATTTTTTATATTAGAATCCAAAGAATAAAGAATTTTTAGTATGTCTTTATGATATTTTTGCTCTAACCATTCTTTTGCAAAAGAATTTGGCACAGCTACAATAACCCCTTCATCTTCAATTGATTCTATTCTTGTGTTGTTAAACCATGTAGCGAAATTAGCTTGCGAGATATTTGGTTTTATTTGGGACAGGACTTCCTGCCATAATTGTTCTGCATCCATATTTTTTTTTGATTTCCTATATTATAAAGCAAAAACACCTTCTTGGAAAGGTTTTTTATAATAATAAAACATTTTGAAGATGTGAAAAGGGTGTTGATAAAATGTTTAAAAAGTGGATAAATCAAGTAGAAATCAGTGTGAGTTTTTTGCGATTTTATTGATTTTTCAAAGGTGTGGATAAAATTGTGGATAAATGTGGACAACTCTTGATTGTTAAAGGAAAATATTTTTTAACATTAAAATTTTTGTTATTTCCCTGTTCTTAATCTTTTTATTGACTTTTATTATATTTTTGGTATATTAACTATACGTTTAATTATCAAAAAATAACTGATTGCTATGAGTATAACTTATCAACCAAAGAAAAAGAAAAGAGCAAGAACACACGGCTTTCTAGCAAGAAAGAGTAGTGTTAGTGGAAGAAAGCTCTTGAATAGAAGAAGACAAAAAGGAAGGAAAGAATTAACTGTTTAAGATTGTTTTAGTACAATCTTATTTATTTTATAAATAAAATGTTGCCCTTAAAGAACCGTCTCAAAAAGAAAAAGGATTTTGAGAACGTTTTTACTGAGGGGAAAACAGCCAAGTCTAGATATTTCTTTTTAAAGACACTAAAAACTAATAGTATTGATAGTAGAATAGGTTTTATAGTCAGTAAAAAAGTATCAAAGAAGGCAGTTGAGAGGAATAGAGTAAAACGTTTATTCCGTGAAGCAGTCCGGCTTGATATAGCCAGGATAAAACCAGGCTATGACTTGGTTTTTATTGTTTTAAACTCAGTAAAGGAAAAGGAATTAACCGAAATAAAAAAAGAAGTAGAATTTATTTTGGGAAAATATGGGCTCTTAATATAAACTAAAAATATGTTTGAATTTATCGGAACTTTTTTTCATGTCGCTCTTTATCAGCCAATGCTTAATATTTTGATATTGCTATATTTGTTTGCAAAGGATTTTGGTTTGGCTGTTATTCTTTTGACTATATTAATCAAGATATTAACTCATCCGATAAACAAAAAAGCCATAGAGTCTCAAAAGAAAATGCTTGAGATTCAGCCCAAAATAAAAGAATTGCAAGAAAAGTACAAGGATGATCAGCAAAGAATGGCGATTGAGGTAATGAGTCTGTATAAGCTTCATAAATTCAATCCTTTTGCTGGGATAGGGATGTTATTTATTCAATTGCCTATTATTTGGGCTTTGTTTCAAGTATTTTTGGTAGGTTTTGATCTTGAAAAAATAAAAGCCTCATTTTATCCTTTTGTTTCTGTGGCGTCTTCAATAAATCCAAATTTTTTTGCAATAGCAGACTTGTCTCACCCAAGTATCCCTTTAACAATCCTTACAGCTTTGGTACAATATTATCAAATAAAGACAAATGCCCCTGCTCCTAAAAAAGAATTAACTCCAGAGGGAAAAGGAAAAGAACCAGAAATTCAAGATATTATGCAAAAGCAAATGACATTTCTTGTTCCCATTATTACATTTGTAGTGCTTTTCAATTTACCTTCTGCTGTAGCTCTATATTGGATGGTAAGCAGTCTTTTAAGTGTTATAGAACAGAAAATGATTTATAAAAAATAATTCTTGTAATTGGCTTGACGCCGTAACTAAAAGAAAAGATATGAAAGAGGAAATTAAAACTATTGAAGATATAATAATTGGCTTTTTTTCTCGCGCTGGATTTCCAGCAGAGATTAAGCATATTTCTTTGAAAGAAAAAGAAAAGGAAGATGAAGCTCCTATTTTAGCGGTCAATATAAAAACTAGTGAAGCACAAATGCTTATTGGCAAACAGGGGCTTGTTCTCGCAGACATACAGTTATTATTAAGGAAGTTAATTAAGAAGAGTGTCGGGCAAGATATTTTTTTGAATTTGGATATAGATAATTACAAAAAAAACAAAGAAAACTACTTAAGAGAAATAGCACAAGAAGCTGCCGATAAAGTTCTCGCAACTGGATTAGCCAAAGAATTACTTCTCTCTTCCCCGTTTGACAGAAGGGTTGTTCACACAGAGCTTGCCAATAGGCTTGATGTAAAAGTAGAAAGTATCGGTATAAGAGAAGACAGAAAAATTGTTATAACTCCAATAATTGAATAATAAAAAAACGGACCCTAAGGTCCGCCTTTTTTATGATTAATTGGTTTTTTCGTTTTCTATTACTCTTTCTAGTGCATCCCTAATACCATATTCATTAGGTATCATATCTAATTCATCGGAAATATCTTTACCAGCAATTCCGTTATAAATAATTGTTAATAATTCACTTTCGCTAGGAATATCTAATCCCTGTACTTTTGAAATTGTTTCTAAAAACTCTTCTTGAGTTGAAACTTTTTCTATTTCCCTCTCAACATCCTTCATAGCAACAGAGCGGATCCTTTCGGTTATAGATGGAGTTGGTTTTTCCGTAATTATTTGGGGATTTTCTTCTATAGTTTTCTTTGGTAAAGCTGGTTCATTTGACACACCCTTAGCTACTAGAATGTTTTCTTTTTGTATTAATTCCAAAAACTTGGATCTAATTCCATATATTTCGGGAATCTCTTCTAACATTTCAGCACGACCATTTTTCTTGTTCGGGTTTATATACAAGTGCATACTATTTATTATCTTATTTGCACTAAAACTGTTTAATGTTCCCACTGTGCTAAATATGTCTGTTAAAGTATCATAAAAATCCAAAAGATTGGTTGTTCCTTTGACTCTTTTGGCATCCTTTGCCATTAAGAACATAACAGCTTCTCTGAGTGGAGATTCTAGTTCTCGGGGCTCTTTGTATCCAATTCTTATCATCTGTACTTCTGATTTTTCAGCTTCTGAAAGATTCTTAAATAAATTATCAAAGCTACTTATACTAGAATAATCTTTTGTTTTTTTACTTTTTTGTAATTCTATCAAACTCGTGACTCTTTTTTTAATACCATATTCTTCGGGTATTTTTGCTAGAACAGGCAAAATGCCACCCTCACCCGCTGTAATTTTTTGGTCTAATTCTTGTATGGCAGCGCTAATTTCTTTTGCGTTTTCTATTCCCATTTTTTCTATTTCAAGCGATAGATCTTCTATGCTGTTTGTTTTGTTTATTGCCAAAGCTTTTTCTTTCTCATCTTTATTTTTTTCGGTATCTATTATCTGTTCTTGTGGTTTTTTCTTTTCTAAATCAGAAGTCTTTTCTTTAGAAATTGAATTATCAATTTCTTTTTTAAGTAAGAAATTAATTTGGTCGTTTATTTCATATAACTCTGGAATATCTGTTTTTGGTTTATATAAAGCGTTTTTATCACCTTCATCTTTAATATTTCCTGTAAAAAGATCGGCAATAAATTTCTTCTCTTTTATTGATTGATCAGGGTCATTTATAAGACTTCTTATTCTTTCTATTTCACTAATAATCAAATCCGAATGAAAGTTTTTTTCGGTTTCCCCTATTTCTTCAATGGCTTTATATATTTGCGAAAAATCCTCTGATTTTTTTATCAAATTTATTTTTTGTTCGGTTGTAAGAGGATCTTCCTTTTCTTCTTTATCTTTTAATGCAACTGCATCCACTTCATTTGCGCCTTTTTCCTTTGCGCGAGAAATGACATCTCGTATTCTGTCCGAAATCTTTGGCTTTGGCATAGAATTATCCAGTAAATTCTTTTGCTCATTCGTGTCAGTGGTTTCGTTTTCAAAATTTTCTTCTGGAGAAATTTTTATATCTGGCAAGACTTCTTTTATATTTAACTTTGCTTTCTTTCCGACATACATTTCATTTAATATTTCAGCTGGAGTTTTTCCAGTTTTTTCTGCAAGTAAATACATTTCTCTAGCAAAATCAACAAAAGCTTCATCAAATTCTTTTTTTGCCTGAAAAAGCTGCGCTTCCTTCTCTGGTAAGTCAAGAGAGTTTTGAGCTAGCAGTAATTGCGCTCTAGCGTTATTAACTCTTTCGTTTGCCGATCTAATTTCTTCTTTTTGTTTGTCTATTTCTATCTCAGTATCTTTTTCCCCTTCTTCGTTTTGTCCAACTATTATTGGAGTCTCCAGATTTTTTTGATCTATAGTTTCTTGACTCGCGACTTCCTTAGAAGGAACTATCCCATTTTTCTTATTTTTGAATTCAATAGCTTTTCGCAAAATCGCCCCACCAACAACACCTCCTGCTACCTTAAGAGGAATACCAAATTCAACCGGCAAAAAACCCGAAACAATTCCTTGTGTTAGCCATGCTGCTCCTCCAACAGGTGGGACCATTATTGAAACACCGACCAAAGCCGATCCAATAACTGCTGCTTGAACCTTTCTATTTTTAGCCAAAGAAACAAATTTGGTAAAAAGAGTCTTTTTCTGAGAGGATAGATTCTCAAATTCGGTTTCAGTTTGTTCTTTTTTGCCTCTGATAAAACCAAGTATTTTTTCCTTCTGTTTTTCAATTAGTGATTGTTCTCTTTCTGTGCTTGGAGTCCCCTCTTTTTTTTCGGAAGGAATTCCTAACTTCTCTTTAAGTACGATTATTTCTTTTTCTGTTTTAATTTTTTGGATTTCTTCATCATCTCTCTCTTCTTTAGTTTCAGTCTCATTTGTTTCAACTACTTGCTCTATTTCTTTTGGAGGCTCTGGGATGGGGGGCTTTTTCTCACTTTTTATTTCAAGCGTATTCGGTTCTTGATTTAATTTTTCTTCAACTTCGCCCAGTTTTTCAACAGAATCAGCCTGCCATTTATTATAAACAGGCCCTGTTTGTTTTATTGATAAATCATCAATATTTATTTGATTTACAACAGGATTAAAAAATGGCTCAATCTCTTCTTTTTCTTCTGGTTTTGTTTCTGTGCCCGAAAATCTATCAAACATTTCAGTCTCTCTTTCTTCTTGTTCTATTAGATTTTTTGGTTTTTCTACTATTCCAGAAAAACTCGGGAACATTTCTTCTAGTTCTTTTTTTGCATCATTAAGTTTTTTTGATTCAGCGATTTCAGAAAAAGACGGACGAGAAAAACTCTCCTGATCAAGAGAATCTTCGTTTTTAGAATTATTAACGCTTGATTCAGTTTTTTGAGTTTTTTGTAAAGAACCTTCTTCGCCAACCTCTAGGATACCTTTTCTGATTTCATCCCAATCAAAATTTACTTTTTCTCCAGTAAGATTATTTGTTTTATTTTCTTCATACTTTGAGCCACTAAAATTCTCCATTTTTTTTGATATTACTAATTAAATATCTCCTTTTTTAGATAATTATTAACTATATTTTATAATATAAATAAAATTAAAGCAATCAAAAACCATCTTGGAGAAAAGATGGTTTTTGATTTATTCGCGTTGAACAATCATTTTTTTCTGTGCTCTTATTTTTGCTATTTCTTCGGGATTTGTGGTGATTATTTGATGCTCTGCATATGAGGCAACAATACTTATAGCGACGTGCTTTTGTCCCGCAAAGAATATTCCCTCTCCCACAGGAGTCTCTAAAAGCAAATACTTTTCTTGATCGGTAAGATTAAAAGTCTCTTGGATTAAATCAATTGTAGCGGGGCTTTGTTTTAATAATAATTGTATTGACGAATTCGTAATAATTGGTTTTCCGTATTCCGATCTCATAAAATCAGAAACGTCCTGCGTAATAGTAGTGACTCCCAACCAATACTTACGAGCCCTCTTACACATCCCAAAAAGAAACGATGCACCATTGTCTTCTTTCATCATCCACCACGCCTCATCAACAACCATTATACGGCGCTTAAAAGTTGTTCTTACTGCATTCCAAATATGCCTCATCACAATAAACATAGCGATTGGGCGAAGTTCATCCTCCATATCTCTAATTCCAAAAACCATTAAAGGAGTATCCATTTGAATATTTGATTTGCTATTAAAAAAAGATGAAAATGTTCCTTTTGTGAATTTTCTTAATCTTTCGGCTAGTGATTCTGCCCCTTGCATTCCTTCTAAAACTGCTTCCAAATCAGACAAAACAGGAATGTCTCTATTCCAGTTTGTTGGATCAGAGTCTGGAGTAATATCTTTTGCCGCATAAGTCTCAGTTAAGGCACGATCCATAATAGCATCTTCTTCTGGGGTTAGCCCTCCGAGCATGATACGCATTAATCCTACCAAATTAATAACATTGTTTCGCAGTACGTCTTCTGGAGATTCGTCTTCCATTGGCGTAGGAAGATCAAAAGCATTAAGGTGATTTTCGGAACTTACTGAAACATGGAAGAAAGATCCCCCTACGGCCTCTACAAGTGGTTTATACTCATTTTCAGGGTCAATGATTATACAATCAGTACCCATCATTAGAGACCGAAGAATTTCTAATTTAACTGTGTATGATTTTCCAGATCCGGATTTAGCAAAGATTACCATATTAGCGTTTTCCATACTAAACCTATCAAACAATATAAGCGAACTATTGTGTTTATTTATTCCATAGAGAATTCCTTCATTAGAACTTAAATCAAAAGAAATAAAAGGAAAAAGACTGGCTAGCGCCCCTGTATTTAATGTGTTGTGGATTTTTAATAAATCATTACAATATGGCATGCACGAAACTAATCCATTCTGTTGCTGGAATAAAGCCGGCTTTATATAAATGAGGCGAGACTCTAGAAGTGAACGAAGGTTTGTTTCTATTAGTTCCAGATTTTTTTTATCTTCGGCATAAATATTTATATAAAGACCAAATTTAAACATTTTTTCTTGAGCAGTTTGTAGTTTGTCACGTAATTCTTCCAAATCTTGAAATGCAGTTTCCAGCGATGGATCACGGATAAGTCCTTTTTCTTGTCTCTCTATTATTTCGGATTGAACTTCGGTCACACTTTTACTTAATTGCTTTAGAACGGTGCCAGTATCAACGGGATGGAAAAAGAAGGATAAATCAAAAGGAATATCCATATTTATAATTGACGAAAGCCAGCCCATATTTAGATATCGCGGATAAGAAAAAACAAAATATGTTTTTGTATATTTCTCTTCTAAAAGAATATGATTTTGTTCTATTTCTATAGAGGCAGGAGCAATAATATCCTTAATATCCATTACCTCCTGATCGTATAGCTTTTGTACTTTTTTATTTCCAAAAAAACCCATATATTTGTTTTAAGTAATAATCTCTGGTGGTATTTGAGGATAATATCCTTGTTCGGCTTGTTTTGGGTGGTGAAACGCCCAAAAAAGCTCAATTAATTCTTCGCTCCCAAGAGATGCTGCTTTTAATCCAGATCTTCGGAGTCCAAGCGCAACATATTCCATTCGTTGTTTTAACTGATATTTGCCCGTTTGAAATTGTTTTTCAGTTAATTTTGCATTGATCGTTTTGGCTTGGCGAAGACTAGGATTTTCTGGCTTTGGAGGCTCAACAACCCCCTCTTTACTAGGCTTTTCTTTTGTTTTTCCTATATTCCCTAGCAAATCTCCTTGCGCAGCTTCTTCAGCTGCTGCGGCCGCTCTGTATTGTTCGGAAGCCATATTTATTTCAACAAGAGGATAGTAAGGAATAATTACATAAAAATTTTTATTCATAATTGATCCTCCCAAAACTAGTTCTTCAATAAATTTTCTATAATCTACTGTTTGCATTCTTAGTAGTTCATTTGGTTGCTTTGCTTCCAGTTCTTTTATTTTTTCTATGTAGCCAGTAATATTTACTTTTCTTGAAGTTGCTAATATTTGGCAAGAAAAATCAAGCGAGTTCAAAAAATTTTGGAAATTATAAATAATGGCTTCTTGTTCTTCCTCGGCTTTTAGGGCAAAATTAAGAGACGATACTGCTAGCACGCCCTTCATTGAGCCGTCTTTCATTACAGCAGTACCTTCTCTTATTTGTTCTATTTGGATAAACTCTTGTGTTGGAGTTGCCATGTCAGTTTTAATTATTTTTCAAAATCTATTTTTTTCATTAATTTATCCATACTTCCTCCTTGTGTCATTTTTAGCGGAGACTTTCTTGAGGGATCTTCTTTCTCTTCTTTTTTCTTTTCCAAAGATATATAAACAGGAATTTCTTTTCTCTTCCAGATGTATAATTTCGTTTTCATATTATAATCCAAAGAGTTTTTGATAACGTATGGAATAGATAATCCTTCTACTTTGTAGAATGCTAAAAAAATAGCTATTGCAAACAATAATCCAGCTAAAAAAAGAAACAAGAAAAACTGCTTTTGTCCAATAAACAAATAAAGAATAAATGTTCCAAATAAAGCCGAACCTACATAAAGAGTTTGACTAAGGGTAAAAGGACCAAGAAGCTTTGGGTCGTGTTCAATAAATTGTGGTACTCTTACTTGCATTGTGTTATATGAGCGACTCTTTATATGGGTCGTCTTTATTGTTTGCTTGTGAATCTTTTACTATTTCTTCTTTTTGTGGTGCTTGAGGAATATCAGGAACAATTATTTGCGAAGTAGTATCAACGGGCTTATCAGTAGGTTTTGGGTCTAAAGTAGAAGAACTTTTTTCTGCTGGCTTTGGTTCAAAATTTTCATTGGCTTTTGAGGAACCATCATTACCCAGTGCAACAGAAGGAATTGTGCCAGAAGAAAAGGATACAGGAATATTAGGAAAAGATTCTTTTTCTAATTCTTGTTCAAAGGCACTACGACTCGGAGTATTTATCGGAGGTTTTGGGGCAGAGTTCGGGGTTGGTAGTTCTATTTTTTCTATTTTTTTCTCTTCACTATTCCCTGTTTCAGTTTTGTTTAAAGGTTCTTTGATTGTAGGTAGTTCGTTATACGAAAAAGGAGGCTCTTTTGTTTGAGACATTTGCGGGGCGATATTTTCCGAAACTTTTATTGGTTTTTCAATTGACGGAGAGTTTGGTGGTATTGATGAAGTATTTTTTTCCGAAGATATTTTAACCAATCCATCAGTGGAAGTTTCAGGAAATGGCTTAGAAAAAACCTTAGGAGCAGCACCTTCTCGTCGTTTTAAATCTTCTTCTTTTCCATCATTCTCAGAAGTAAATTGATCTTTATAGCTAAAGTTTTTATCGTTTATTTTGTTTAACGAAACTCTTAGATGTTTAAAAATAGAAATATATATCTGACGGTTTATTTGATTTGCTAAATCTTGAGATATATTGAGTTCTAATTCAATTACAACAGGCAGTTCATCTAAAGGTAATAATCCCATAAGTACCCTACCAGTAAACTTTGCCACACTTGCAACTTGTTCTTCGTTTAATCCAGACTGAATGCAAATATGATTTATTATTTCATTGTTTTTATCAGAAAACAAAGCTTCTTTTAAGTCTTCAGGAAGTTTTTTGTAAGTATCCCAAAAAAAATCTTTAGAGTATTCTTGATTCATTAATACTATTTTAACAAGTGTTGAGAGGTGTGTCTAGATATTGACGAAATATTATTAATATTTTATAATATAAACATCCTAGTATTTGGATGTTCTTTTAAAAGAGAGGTAGAAAAAATGGGAAAAGTAATTAAGTCTATTGGTACTTGGATTAAGGAAAACATAGTTGTTATTGCAGTAGTTATCTTTATTGTAGTGATTCTGCAGTCGTTAATTTTCAAGGAAAATCACGACTTGAATCATATTGCAACGGCTATTGCCCTACTATGCTTACTCGTTATCATTAGAGGAAAAACAAGTTCAAAAGTTTTTAAGACTGCCTTATTGTTTATCGCGATAATGACATCAGTGACATTTATCTTTTTTGAAGTTCCATTGCTAATCGGAGCAATTATGTTTACATTATTCGCTCTAATGCTTTGCTATATCAAAAAGATAATGCTTTCTGTGCTTGCAGTCGCAATTTGCACGACAGTTGGGTTTTTTATTGTTCAATTTGCCGAAGGAAAAGCTGGTACTGCGGGAAGCACCTACAGTACGAATTATTTTATTTCGCACGCAATGGCAATGGACATTGGAACGACTATCGGAGGAATTATTGCCTTCTCCGTTCTGGGATCATTTATGCTCTTAGTTGTTTCAGGATTTTTATTCCAAAAGACCAAAAAGAGCAAATGAGGAAAAAGGGGTTGACTTCCCACACTGCATAGTTTATAATTACAACAGTTTCTTTGGAGGTAAAAAGAATGGTAGAGAAATGGAGAGTCTCAACGGCTCTTTCTGCAGCGTTCTTCATCGGAATAATTTTATTGGGAGTATTTTATCCCAATGAGAGTTCTGAAAGAGCAATAACGAACTTGATCATCATGGCAGTGATGTTCTACATCATTGCGGGTCTTGTTTACTACAAAACCACCCCGAACGCCAAGAGTTTACTCTTGAAGATTATGGGAGGGGTTGCAATTCTTTCCCTTATTGGTAGCTATATGGATGCTGCCAATTTATGGGGATGGCTAGGAATTTCAGCAGTACAGGTGATGTTTCTCAAATTCCCGATAGTTGTAATGGGAATGGAACAAAACATCATAATTGTTCTTGCAATCGCAAGGGGTGCACTGTTTTTCCTGCAAAGCGGAGGTAATTTTGATGAAGTCGTTGGAACTTTATTAAACTCCGTTGGTGGTGTTGTTGAGCAAGCTCAAAAAGTTGCTCAAGAAAGCTCTCGCAAACCTCAAATTGAGTTTGAAGTGGATGATCCCGAAAGTGATCCGCAGGATATTTTCAGGAAAGTGACTTCTTATTTAGTACAACAGACGCCAGATCAGGTTTCTGCTGACAAGGTAAAGAGAGGATACAAAATCTATGAGGACGCGGACATATTTGTCCAAGTCATCATAAAAGACAAAAAGCTAGCAAAGGCTCGGTATAAAGAAAGTGTTGCTGGCAAAGTATCTGGAGGACAACCTCTGGTAAAGGCTGAAAGGACACGATAATCCTTGAAGCCTATTTTTTTTACCCCAAAAAGAAATATCTACTATTGACTTAATATTATTATTATTTTATAATATAAATATCCTAAGGTTTAGGATTGAACTGTTCTTTTACAAAGAAGGAGATGTTTTAAATGGCTAAAGAAGAAGGAAACAAAAAGATTCTGATGAAAGGGTTTGGAGTTATTTTCTTCCCTATCGTAGTGTGGATATTGATAAGTAATATCTTTACTATTGCAGGAATTGGAAACCTGAATTTCTTGGTATTCGGTTTGTGTTTCATTGCTTTTTTTGTTGCATTGTTTTACTCGTTCTATATTCTTTGGGCTCCCAAAGGAATATTTACGGTTATTGTACAGCCATCAACTGTAATGATCGTAGGGTACAATGGACGACCCATAAAGATATTAGATGAAAAAGGATTTATGGGTGGTTGGAATATTGTTGGAATATACCCATTCCATCAAATATTACCAATAACTTTTGAAAAATGGCACTCAATGGAAAAAACCAAAGACGGATTTAGGTTAATTGAGCACCCAGAAAAAGTTGTTAATTTTATATCAACAAAGAAGTATAGTTATGCAAGCGAAGTTCCAGATGCCGACACTGCAGTGAGTCGGGCGTTCGTTAGAATACCGTTCATTGTAGTGGCTCAGGTAAAACCAGAAAATGCGATCAAATTTGCTTTTGGCGTTAAAAATCCCATTAGCACTGTGACTAGCAAGATAGAAGTAGGATTGAGAAACAAAGTTTTGCATACTCGGTACGATGATCTGTTTCACACCGAAATTGAAACAGAGGTTGATGGTAAGAAAAAGCAACAATCAATGATTGAATTTGGGCAAGAAGTTTTTGATGGGTTAAAAGATAATCCAGAAGACAGCATCATAAAAAACTATGAGGATGAATTTGGATTAACTACTTACTCTATTGGAGTATTGGACCTAGACCCTAAAGACAGAGAGGCTAACAAGAGAAAATTTGAAGCCGAAAGAACTAGAGAAGCACGAATCATTGAGGCCAACACAGACAAGGATACCATGATTACGAGAGCCGAGGGTCAAAGGATTGCTACAGAAACAATTGCCACGGGGAACGCCAATGCCATGTCAATAGAGATAAGTAGCTCTATGCAAACTTTCTGTCGCATGACTCACCTCTCTGAGGAAGAAGTCAATTTCCTTATCAAGTTTTCACCAGAAGAATTCATGGAAAAATATGGACAAATTTTCTACAAGTGCTATGAGGGTGTAATTATGCTCCTCAAGGCAAACAGAAAGGCTCTTTTCCATCTTCAGACAGATGGAGGAAACGAGGGAATGGGAAATCTCTTAAACACGATTGTCGGGGGAACATACGCTGCTGGAATGATCAAGGATGTGCTTGGAAACTACCAATCCCAGAGTCCTGCAACACCGACAAACTCCCCTTCTCCAAAAACTGAAAAGCCAAAAGTGGACAAGAGTCCGAAAAAAGAATCTTCAAATCCGTCTCCAAGTAATGGATTAAAAGATGAAGTAATCGCAGCTTTTGAAATAATGGGTTGCAATCCAGAGGAAGAATTAGAACATTACAAAACAAACGATGAGTTTACCGAAGAAGGTACGAAGGCTCTTATTAGAGCAGGGATTGAAATTGAAGAAGAGAAAAATCTATTTAAATGAGTTGAATATTTCAACTCTTTTTTATTTTAATAATTCTTGACCTAAGCCAGTACCTTTATCAATTTGAGGAGTTTCATTTTCTTCTATGTTTTTTTCAATATTAGCAACAGTTATTTCGTCTTGTATCTCTTGTAGGTCTGATTGCGTTTCTGGGAAAGCATTGAAATCCTCATAATTAGGTATGTCTTCTTCTATCTGAATCGCTTTTATTTCTTTTTGAATAGTTTTGTTTTCTATTAAATCTTTGGCGATAGCTTCGCAGATATTTTTTGGAAGACCAGAACGTTTTTCAAGATCTGCTGCAACTAAGTCAAGAGGAATTTTATTGTTTATAATAAGGAATACTTCTTCCCATAGCTTTTGGCTATACGGAAAATTCATTTTAAAAAGTGACTTTATAGCTCGTCTGTCTTGAGTACTTTCAGCCGATGTTATTAAGTCTCTAATATCCTCATTTAGATAAACATAAAACTGATCCTCAAGTTTGTATTTTGTGATTATTTCTTCAATAGTATCCAAGTCTAAAGATGAAGGATTTTTAAAAAGACTTTGTTCCATTCGCTAGTTTATTCTATAAAATAATGCCTTTTATTAGTCTTTCTCTTTCATTAATAACATCTCTTAGCCTTTTTTGTTCTTCGTCCGCGCTTTTAAAAATTGAATCGTTTTTATAATTCGGATTTGTTCTAGATATAGAAGTTTTTATACTTTGCAGTTTAATTAATCGGTCAGAAAGAAGTTTTGTTTTTTGTTCTTCGTTGTCAATAAATACTCTGGCTTGAGCAACAGATGCAATACCCATACTATTCGGAGGAATTGTTCCAGTTCTTTTAATGTCGTATGCCACTTCTAGTTTTAATTGATTTTCTTTTAATTTTTTGAGCTTATCTGTATTCGCTGAATTAAAAATTGATTTTATATGTTTTGCTTCAAGGTTGCTTGACACTGAGCCATAATTTAACGCACTGTCTACCTGAATTTTATGTTTGTCTTGGGCTGTCATTTTTCCATTCATAAAGTCTTTAATCATTATATTGTCAAGTTGTTCTTGTTCTTGTTGTCTTAATATTGGATTTGCGTTTGTACTCATCTTTCTATCCTTTTGGTCTGAAAGTGCAGGGACCAAATGAGGCATTCGTTTCATAACAGCTTCTCTAGTATCCTTTTCGTATTTTTCTGGATTTGAAAGAATGACATTTATTTCTGCGTCTTTTAATTTACCCTTGTCAGCTCTTTCTTTTATAATCGCATCTTTCTGAGCAAGCGCTTTTATGGAATTGCTTCCAGAGCTTAGAACAGCGTCTTTTTGTCCATCAGTCCAATTAGTCATTTCGGTGACGTAGCTTTTTCTTGTTTCGGTTGCTATCGCTTTATCTGCATTCAATTTTTGACCTCCGGTGGTGTATTGAGATTCGGCAGCTCCCCTTCCCGCCTGTCTTAGACCTCCAGTTAATTGGCGAGTCAAAGAAGCTTTCTCTCCTCTAGCTGCTGCATCTGAGCGAGTGGTGGCAGCTCCACGAGAATATCCTTCGGCAGCTCCCCTTCCAAGCTTATCAAGTCTTCCAGTAGTTTGATCTCTAACAAAACTACCAACTTTTGCACCAGACCTATTCCATAATCCCCCCGCAAGTCCTTCTATCTTTTTACCAGCATAGCCCCCCTTACTTACCGTCATTACAAAACCCATAACTAAAACTGCCAAAGGAATTATATAGGAAAACACTTTACTAAACACTCCTGACAATTCTCCAGATGGAGCACTCGTCACAAGCGTAGGATTTGCAATAACTGCTGCCATCATTGTTTCGGAAAGATATATTGAAAAAGCGGCTGGAACCCCAATAAAAGCCCACTGTAAAAAATTTCTTTTCCATTCTTTCCATTGACATAAATCTGGAAGCATATAAGAAAGATATTCGTTATCTGGAAATGCTCTAGTTGCAAGAGCTATGGGAGACAAAACTATCAATAGCCATAACCATATATATCTCACCATAAAAAGGAGTCCGTATAAAATATATATAAAGAAAGTGACAAAGGATATCAAAGTAAAAATAAATACTATCCCTAAACTATTAATACTATCTACGGTTTTTGCATTTTCAAGTGCGGTGATTAAAGCACTAGATACCCCTCCTTTTAAAAAGGAAGCCATTATTATATTTGCCAGATCTATTACAACCCCACACAGAACAGGGGTAAAATTAATAAGCAAAGCAGTGATTACAAATCGAATAAGCATTTTTTTCGCTTTATTTTCTTCGTATCCAACCATTATACTTATTGCTATTGCAACCAAGCCAAAAATCAAAAGGATGTTGGCAAGATTTCTCATTGCTCCCCAACCAGCTTCTATTATTGGATTACTTATACTACTCCCCATACCACCTTGTATAAAATCGCCACTAGCTGTCCAGTTTAGGAAAGACAACCCATAATTGAGAAGTGTGACTGAAATAGCTTGAAGTCCACCGATTATAAAACCAGCAATACCTTTTGCCACTTCTCCGCTTACTGCTCCACCAACAGTATTCATAATAGTTGACGAAAATTCTCCTAGAATATCATCACCAGCATATGTGACGATTGGGAAAAGCAAAAATGAAAGACCTAAAAATACCAAAAAATATTTGAGTGAAGGAGTATGTAAAGTGCTAAAAAGCTTCATATTTACAATGTTTAGTTTGTGATGATATAATTATAACATAATTACTTTTTTGATAAAAGAATGTTTCCCTTTGACATCTTTCCAATAAGGCTAAACTTTACTAGTCCGCAGACCATATTTATATTATTGCCGGTTTTAAGCTTAGAATTATTTGGAATCGTTCTTGCCCTACTAGGCATTGTTGATGACTTTTGGCTTCTTGACGCAGCATTTACCGTTATTGTGTGGCCATGGCTTTTAATAAAAGGAACAACCAGTAGACCTGATAGAAAAGGAGGGTTTGTAATGAAGAAAGCAGTGGGAAGACAGATGGCATGTAGCCTTATAGAGTTAATTCCTGTAGTGGGAACGATTTTGCCTCTGTGGTCGTATTCGGTTTATATAACCTTAAAAGAGGAGATAATATCTGAAGAAAGCGAATAAAAAATAGAGGAACCAAGAAAATTAAAATAATCACTCAAGTCAGAAAAAATTGATAAAAGGATAATAGCAAAAAAGTGTATCAAAAAAAAATAATCAGAATAATACTATTAACTATTCCCCTACTCTTTATATCGGGAAATGTTTTTGCTGTTAATCTTTCACAGGACTACCCTTCAATTGGAGGAGTTTCTCCTGAGGCTGGAGCAACATTTTTTGTTTATTTATATAATGTTGCAATTGCTACCGGAGCTCTCATAGGAATGGGAGCTTTGCTAAAAGAAGGTTTTAATATTATGACCGCAGGAGAAAATGCGGGAAAGGTTTCGGATTCAAAACAAAGATTCGGAAGTATTGTTTTTGGTTTGGGGGTATTACTTTCGTCGTATGCATTACTTTCGGCTATTAATCCAGAATTATTAAAAGTAAAACTTCCAGAATTCCCAGATATAAAAATTCCTAGTGAGGGCGGTCCAAACCCAGAAAATAGTGAAAATCCACAAGTTGCTTATTCAGAAGTTCCAATTGGAGCCATTATTGAATCAATATTAAACTCTGTTTCTACTTCTAAAAGCCAAGCATACAATTACTCTTCAGTTGACGTTGATAATGGCGATACCGAGGAAAGATGTTATTTATATGACAGCTACGGAAATGCAATAGATAAAAATGGTGATGGCTACGTGACGGAACTTGATGAATATCAGGGATTGGATTTCTCAATTTGTATAAATGAATTATTAAAAGCGACAGAGCACAAATTATTATTTTTAAATGGAGGCGAGTATAGGTGCGGGACACCGGGTTATAGTGATAAGGATTCTCCAAATGGAAAAGATGGACAACCAGGCGAAACCACTATGGGGATTAATTATCATGATTGGGATGTCCCAGACACTGAAGAATACAAAGACGTACCACCAGAAGCAAGATGTAAATACACAGGATATCCTGGATCTCAAACATGCGATAATGATGGAAGAGAAGGAATTATAAATAAATTAAAGAAATATATTAGAGATGGATGTATTTGTGAAGATTGTTCCCTAGCAGCATTAGGGGGTAATAAACCTTTGACAGATTTTTATTGTAAAGGTGGAGCGGAATATTGTGATGTTTGGTGTAGCAGTAATGGCGATGGTACACATGGAGCTGGAAGTAAGTGCTGCGGAGGTCCAAGAGGAAGGGATCAAAACTGTCAGACTTCTTTATTTAATCATATTTATGATAAAACAAATCCTTTTATACTTAGAGATCCATGCAAAACAAGAAGACCTATGGATTGTATGCGAAAATTTATTAATACAATCATTTATGGAAATGAAGAAAAGGCAAAAAAGGGGGGATGCACTGCTCAAGAAGCACCTCCCAATCATCCATTAAATACTAATTTTTTATGCAGTGATTTTCCAGAATCTAGAAGCCCTGAAATAAGTGGAGGTGCTGAAGTTTTATCATTAAAAATGGCTCGTGAAAGGTTGATATCATTTAGAACATATTACGAACAAAGATTATCCGACCTTGTAAAGGCGGAAAAGTATTTGATGAATGATAAAAGATTAGAAATATATTCCCGAGCCGAGATGCAAAAAATACAGCAAAAATCAAAAGAGACGTATAGTTTTAGTCAATCGGAATTAGGATTTTCAAAAAAATACGATACTACTGCATATAGACGAAAATTCTATTGTTCTCAATATGAAGACACTGCAAAATTAGCACAAAAAAATGTTTACGAAGATGATTCGGATAGAGTGCAAGATTTTTCGGAAGATTGGAAGGAAACAGATATTAACGAAATGTATATTGATGCTCAAAAAAGTAATCGCCTCATAAGACTAAGAACAGGAAATTTTATTTCTAATTTGCATGTTGATAAAAGCATGGAGTTAGAAGGAAAGAATTATTATGATGCGACCGAAGATGAAAGAAAAATAATGATGTGTTCTAAGGGAGGATTGCTTGATATAGGCTCCAAAGACAAAGATCATGCATATTTTTATGATATTGATTTGGACTGTAATGGTGAAGGATCTGGAGGAATAGTAAGAAGAGAACCGGCTATAGACAGCAAGAGACTCGTTGCATGGAATGACAGATTATACGAAAACGGAGGCATTTCGTATCTTTCAAGTTCTGAAAGAAATGACGAAGGAGAAGCCCAAAAATATTATACTGGAGAAGAAATGGCGACCGATGGAGATCCAATGACTTTTTATGTTTTAGAAAATCCGAACTCAACAGTTGATCCATTTTATACTGGAAGAGATCAAATGCCATATTATTTTCAAAAAGGGTTTATAGATTTTACTCAATATTCAGAAAATTCTGCTATTGATACAGAAATAATAGCGGCAAGAGAAAATTTACTCCCCTCTTTGATTCCTGTTGGACAACTTTCGTATCACACGAAAATATATGCTAAGCAAATGATCAGAAATCTTAATAGAACAATAGAACAAGTAGAAGCCGCAATTACAACCTTAGATAATATTGCAAATGATTACGTAGAAGGAGATACTCCAAGAAGAGATGGGCAAGGATCAGAAAGTATAGGATGTGATTGTAGGGCTTGTGCTAATCATAGTGATTGTCATTGTGTACAATGGAACTCTGAAGATGAATGTGTTTACTGGGACTGTACTAACACTTGTAGCACCTGTCAAACAATGACAACTTCTATTTGCTCTTCGTGTAGTAGAGTAAAAAGATATCAAGCATTTTTTGAGGGCGTGCTTACTAAAAATAACAGAGAAGAACCTTTTGTGGAATATATAATTGATGATGATTTGCCTAACAGTTTGAAGTATATTGTTAAGGGAAAAGAATGTCCTAATAAAGGTAAAACTAGTGGGGATTTCTTTTCTGCTCCTCTAGGTTTTGAGTTAGTAGAATGCAATGCTTGGGATAGTAACCTAAAAGAAGAGAGACCATATGTTGATTATAAGGGAGATATTGTTGTTTATATAAGAGCGACAACAAAAATTGATAAGACTTGTAAGTGTGGATCATTTGGTCAAACCTGTGTTAACGGAAGCACAATAAACGTGAGATATGGTACTATAGATGGAGAAAACAAAATATCATGGGATTGTGCTTGTGTTAACGGAAGCATTGTTAAAAATTGTGTCACTGACTACCCAGAGTCTGAATAATTTAATCAAAATAATATGATAAGCAAAAAGATATCAATTTTAATTATAGCAACATCCATATTTATTGGAGGGGTGTCTTTTGCTGCTGTTTGCGAAAACCAGATATTAAATTTTGAGTATGATATTATTCCTACTTCATTAAATGAACAATGGTTTGTTTGCCCTTATTCAAAATTGATAATTGAACAAACGGCATTGTATAAATCAATGGAAAACGTTCACTGGATATCTATTGAAAAGATTGGAGGAAACGGAGAAATTCCAGATCCAGTTGCTGCTAAAAGTACATATTGTCTTAATAGTATTGGAAAACAAGTATGTGACAATACTGGAGGAAGATCTCTTGAAAACCCTGGAATAGTTCAAAAAATTGACTTATGGAGACAAAGGCTAAAGACTTATTTAGAAAGCAAAAATCTTCGTCCATATTATGATTCTCAAATAGCTCCCAAGAATCCAATATATGATAGATATGATGAAAATAGAATGGCTTTGTTGGATTTGCTTTCAGACACAAGAGATAAGCTAGAAGAATGTGTCACTGGATACAATATGGCTTACAGCGACAATTCTGCAATAATGAGATTATTTACTTGCCAAGAGGGGGTCACAGTAAATAGTGCAAATAGTTATAGAATAACTCCTGACTTTCCCTACCCTACTCATAGTTTTGATTTGAATTGTTTTCCTTTTAATGCGGACTACATTACCAGAATAGAAAAAGAACAATGTGCAAGAAACAAAGATCGTTCGGGTGGATGTCAATCTATCCTCGCAAATCCTAGTTTGCCCTATGCGAGCGATTCAATATTTAAAACTTATTTAGATGATTTTTATTGTGGTTCTGGAAGACAAACTACGGGAAATTAATTATGAAAAAAGTTAATAAGTTATTACTTTCTATATTAGTAATCTTTATTTTATCTCTTTGGGGTGAAATAACTTTTGCATTAGAATTAAGTTGGCCCGACATTCCTGGTCTTCCAAAAGAGATGGATTCAATTGAAGGATTTACCGCCTATGCTTATGGACTTATTGTTTCAGTCGGAAGCTTCATCGCAGTTGGAGTTTTGGTATGGGCTGGAATAGACTTTATTACAAGTCACGATGTTTCAAGAATTAAAACAAAAGTTATCGGAGCTCTTATTGGGCTTGTTGTTTTATTGATACCCTACTCTTTACTAATTACGTTAAACCCAGAAATTCTTAATACAACTGTCAAAAAATTGTCATGTGAAAATCTTAGAGTGTGTATTGTCAGAGAGGTGAAAACATTAAATTCAGAAAACGCTGAGGTAAAAACCTACGTGGAAAGTACTATTCAATCACAGCCAAATATTAATAAAGAGGGGGAAAGTGAAACTATCACAATAAAAAGATACCATGGATTGCAAAACTTATATAAAAGTTATAGTCCAAACTATCAAGGAGGAATAATAGAAATATATTCAGACAACCCCGATAATGACAATCTTAATCTTCTTGTTTCCGGACTTACTATAAGTAATGCGAGATCATTTAAAATAATAGATAAAAAAGAAGGAGTATTTTTTTATGACACCGAAGCTTATAATTCAGCACGTGATTTTCCTCTTTTTACAGATACAGGATTTTCAAGCTTTGATGCAAAAAAAATAAATTCAATTGATATTATTAATGCAAGTAAAGATAAAGGAATTGATCATGTAGGGCTTTTATTTAATAAAAATGATTACAAGCAAAATTGCGCACCCTTTTTTAAAGATGTTCCCTCTATAAGTTCTGATCCATTACTTGGAAAAGTTAACTTTTTTTCTGGGGAGGGTTCAGTAAAAATATTTAAAAGAGATAGAAATAAATTAAAAGGGTCAAAAATTGTTTTAACTCTTTATAATAATACTTCTTGTGCCAGTAGAGGTTCCGAAAATTTGGATAGCAAGGACTTAATAATGAATGAAAATAAGAAATGTGAAATCATTTTAATAGAAAACGAAGGTAATATTGGAAAAGCACCTGATGAAGAAGTAAAACCAGAGTGCGATAAGGATAATTATAATTGTAAAGTCACATTAAAGTCACTAGAGACAATAATTTCTCCACAGATAATAGAAGATGCTTGTCCTAATTTTGCACCAAATCTTTATAATCAAGGACTGGGAGAAGACATACTATCATTTAGGATTGATTCAACCGCAGCGATAGTGATGTTAAATAAATATGATATTTGTAGTATGTGGGATATTAAAAGAATATCACGAGGAGAAGGAGATTGTAATCAAGTTAATTCGCAAGCCTTAAACCCTAATGCTGATTTTAGAGCAAAAAAATTTTATGTTATTCCCTATTAATAATAGAGTAAAATTATGAACTATAAAAACTTTTTCATCTTTCTTTTCTCGTTATTTTTGTTCTTATTTGTTTCTAATGAAGTATTTGGGGCTGACTGGCCAACCATTGGCAAGTCTTCTATTTCCAGTGAGTCTGGAACTGCAGAGGTCGCTGTGTATTTTTTGACTTTAGCAACTGCAGCTGGTTCGGTAATAATGGCAATTATGATAATGAAAGGAGGTTTTGATTTTATGAATGCTGGAGGAAATCTTGGAAAAATATCTCGTGCAAAAAATCAAATCATAGGTTCTGCCATAGGAATGCTTATTTTATTGGGGGTATTTATTATTTTGAATACTATTAATTCGGAGCTTGTTTCACCTAAAAATGTAAAAACCGAATGTGTAATAGGGATAAAAAGAAAAATCACCCAAGTATATGAAAAAGAAAATGGAAAACAAGAAAAAAGAGTGTCCGAACTTTGTTATAATACTGACCAACCAGATCTAGAAAAAGATTTTAGCGAAAATACTAGTTATGAAGATTTGGGCTCTAGCTATCCCCCTTGCGTGCTTAGGGAGGTGATTACTTTTTCCGAAAAAGATTATCAAGGAAAAAGAACGGTTATTTTTAAAGACGATGGATCAAATGATGACGATTGTCCTCCAGCAAATAAGATAAAATTTGGGAGTGCAAAGTCTGTAAAAATATTTATGAAAAAAGATGGGGTTTATTTATATGGTAATTCTTTGTCTGGCAGTGACTCTGCAGATGAAGAAATCGGTCCAATTCATTTTTCAAAGGGCGTGGAAGATTTATCTTCAACTAATTTTAACGATAAAGCCCAAAGAATAGAAATAGTAAATAAAGGATTATTAGCAAATGGTAATCCTTTTGGAGACGGTAATATTAGTTATGGAAATTTTTATGGAGCGATATTATTTTCCGAGGCAAATTATAGAGGAAAATGTTTTGCGAAAACGAGCAGAAATATAGATCAATCTAAAGAAGATGATGATGGTTGGGCTAGTTTGGTTTTTCAGAAAGACTTTGCCACAGGGGAAAAAGTTGATTTAAGAGGTAGTCTTTCATCAATGATAGTTTTTAAATCTCCCCTTACCTTAAATGAAGATAAGGCGGTAGGAAGTGTGGATATTTATGCTGTTCCTAATTGTGGAGACATAAGCAAAGATCCTAGTGTTGATGATGGTAAATATGATATTTGCCACATAAATATAAGCCCTGGTTCTAACGGGTTTCAGAACTTAGAGAAAATATTTTTTGAAAAAGTAAACAATAGTGCATGTTTAGATGATTTTAAAGATAAAAAAGACGGACGCTATCCTATTCAATCTTTTAGAATCAATGGAGCTGCTGGAGTGGTGTTAAAAAGCGATGCAGGAAACTGCCATTATTTTGATGTAAAAACAAATGATAGAAGAGGAAACTGTTTTACTAATCTGCAAGATACTTTTAAAACCTCATTGGGTCAAGAAAAAATTAAAACCATAATGATTATTCCTTTAGAGAATTAGTAATTAGAATTATATGAAGTATAGAAGAATATTAATACCATTATTTACACTTCTCCTCTTTTTTGGAGAAATAGTTTTTGCTCTTGAGAATTCTTATCCAACAATAGCAGGAAAAACAATAAATGAAACCTCTGGGTTTTTAGATTTTGTAGCTTATGGATTTGTAGCCTGCATTGCTATCGGTGGCGTAATTATGTTTGCTGTTTTGCTTAGAGCTGGCTTTGTAATGGCTACTGGGGCTGGAAATGGAGCAACTGCCAAGCGCGAACTTTTTAGATCTGCTATAGGGCTTTTTCTATTACTTTGTACATATTTAATAATAAACACCATTAACAGTTCTATTCTCTCCCCTAGCGATATTGATAAACCATGTGTAGACGGAATTTCAATGGAAACTGTAAGTGAAAATGATGAAAAAGATATACACAAACTTTGTATTAAAAGCAGTTTACCAGAGATAGGAAAAATTAAAGAAGTTAAGCCATCAAGTTTTACTTCTTGTGCAGTAAAATCGGTTATTTCTTATTCTAATAAAAATTACGAAGGGGTGGCAACAACGCTGTTTAATGACACGACTAGTAGAACAGTAGGGTGTAAATATACAGTCAACGGGGTAAGTGGAAAGTCAGTAAAAATAGTTCCAAAATTAGCCGGAATTTATTTGTATGATCAAGGTGGATATAAAGTAGGTAGTCCCGAAGCTCCAGTTTATTTAGGAAATGGATCTGAGGATTTAAGTCAATATGGGTTTGATAATAAATCAAGATCAATAAATGTTATAAGTCTTGATTATTCAAAAAATCCTCTTAAAAATCCTGACGATCCTGATGATTCAATTATTTATAATTATTATGGTGCCCTTTTATTTGAACACCCTGGATATAGAGGAAAATGCTTAACAATAGACGCAACTAACAATGCACTGAAGACAGAAAAAACAGAAATTAATAATGAAATGGATTTAAGTGGCGAGGATGGAAGCGCAGGAATATCATCTGCGGTTGTTTTTAATAAAAAAGTACACAAAAAAGAAAGCGATACAAAAAGTTATGTTTACTTGTATGCTGTTCCTAACTGTGGCGAAAATAAAAATCAAGATGACGAAGTTGAAAAAGAAAAAGAATTAAAAGAGGAGGAAGAAGAAAAAAAAGAAAGCAGCGAGAATTTTCTTTCTTTCTTTTTAAATCCCATTCAGGTGATATCTCAGAAATTTACTTATAGTTTAAATAAATTGCCGACTCCCAATAGTATTATTTCGTTAGCTTCTAAAGATATTAAGAAAACATTTAATATAAAGACCGATATCGGTACAGCATATGCAAAGGATATAACTTCTACTTCTTATAATGAAAAAAAAGAAAGTTTTGAAATTAGTGAAAAAGAAAATACAGAACAGATATCCCCTGCCGAACCTCTCCCAGATATAAACACTGATCCTATTTTTGGAGTCGGAGGATTATATGACGTTTGTAAAATTGAAATACCAAAAATAGGAGCTAAAACAAGTTTGGGAGATTTTGAAAAGAGTATAGCCAAAGAGTGTGAGGGGTTATTCAAAAAAACAGCAGATGGAAAAACCTACGATATTATTTCTTTTAAATTTGGAGGACCCGCAATAGTAGCAATAAGAGGCAGTAATGATAATTGCTTGTATTGGAATAGTGCATCCATTGAAAAGACAGGGTCTTGTGTAAGTGAACTTAGGGGGTCAGATATATTTGATACGAGTATTATTTCAAATGTGATAGGAACTGCCGCACGACCCAAAAACATAATAATTATACCAAAAGATTAATGGAAAATCATAAAAAAAACATCATACTATTTTTAATAACCTTTTTTTCATTCTTTTGGATTGGAAATGCTTTTGCATTTTTAAATAAACCTAGTGGTGGAATCGCAGGAATGGTGAGTTATTTTTTTGATTTAAGCGTTGCCGTTGGAAGCTTGATTGCAGTTGTTTTTATTATTGGTTCGGGATTTACGATTATGATTTCAAAAGGAAATCCTAGTAAAGTAAGTGAAGCAAAAAAAAGATTATTCGGAGCATTACTGGGTCTTTTTATACTAACTGGAACATTTGCAATAATTTCTATAATAAATTCGGAAGCTTTAAAGTTCAATGAAGTTAAACCTAGAGAACCTATTTCAGATGATGGACCTAACGGTGTTTATTTGGAGGATTCTAATGGGAAAAAAATAAAGCTTACCGTAAGTACGCCAAATCTATTTACAAATAATTTTGCAGGAAAATCAAACATTGTTAATATTCAGCAGCCAGAAAAGGGAGCAAAATATGGAGCAATATTTTTTAGCGATGTTGATTATAAGGGAAAGTGTTATTTTATAGGAGATGCCACGGGTAGCGGTAGCACTCCTTTTGCTATTAATTCTATATATATTTTTAGAACCAATGGAGGAGGAGGAAGTCCTGTTAAAGTTTATAATAATGATAATGGAGAATGTGCTGAGTTGCCAGAAACTAAAAAAGCATTTTATCCTGAAATAGAAGAAGTATCGTCGTATGGATCCCCTTATAAATTAGTTGATAAAAATGAGCACTGGCTTGAAAGTGCCTCTATAAAAATAAGTGATGATGTTTTAGTTTTAATGGAAACAAGGGACAAGGAGTTCTGTCCAAAAGATGAGGAAGAAGAGGATGACGAAGGAGAAGAAGATGAGAAAGAAAAAGGGAAAGAAGAAGGAGAAGATGGAGAAGAAGAGGAAGAGGAAGATGAGATTCCAAAATGTCCTAATTGTCAAATAATAAAGAAAACCTCGGAAAACGAAACTTGTTATCCTTTAAAATATGATTTCACTTACAATCCTGACAGTGTTATATCTCTTAAGCCAGGATATATTACTCTTTTTCAACTAAGTAAATAATTTTTGATAATTTTTGGTAATTGTTATCCAGTTGTCTAGTGACAATGTTTCTGCTCTTCTACTGCCCTCAATATCAGAATTTTTTAAAATAGCTTCAATTCTTTCTCTATCCCCTATCATTGTTAGATTTTTTAATAGTTGTTTTCGGGGAGAAGAAAAACCTGCTTTTAATATTATAAAGAAAAGCTTAGAAAATTCTTTTGAGTAATTAATTTTTCTAGGAAATAGAGAAATAATAGAACTATCAATTTTAGGTTTAGGGTGAAAGCAATTTTTAGAAACAGTAAAATTAATCTTCGCATCAGCATAAAATGCGACACTTATTGATAACAAGGAGCCGTTTTTTTTGTTGCATATTCTTTCGGCAACCTCCTTTTGTATCATAAGTGTTATTGTCTCTGGTTTGTAATCAGACTCTAAAAGAAGCCTGATTAAATGAGATGTTAAATAATATGGAATATTAGCAACTACTTTGTAATTTTTTGGAAGTATTCTTTTTAATTCACTATTTTCGCTTTTTAACTGCTCAATAGCATCTCCAGCTATTACTTCAACATTATTAATTCCTTTTTCTTTCATTGTTTCTGATAGCCAACAGGCAACTCCTTTATCTATTTCAATAGCTATTACTTTTTTCGCTTTTTCGGAAAGGGGCTTTGTTATTGTGCCCAATCCTGGTCCAATTTCTAAAACAGTATCTTTTTTATTGATACCACCAAAAGAAATCATTTTTTGAATAATATTATTATCATGCAAAAAGTTTTGTCCGAGTGTTTTTTTTGCTGAAATCCCTGCATTTTCAAGGGTTTTTTTAATGTTTCCGCTTGGGGAGAATTCAATTGACATTGAGGTTAAAAAGATTAAAATAGGATTATATATCTGATATTGGAATAGAAACTATTAATTTTCAAGAGGTACTTTACGAAGAATGAACAAAAACACAATTTTGAGTAAACATGTTCCCGGTAAGCACAAATTAATAAATTTTTTAAAGACCAAAAAAGGTCGTTTTTGTATTATTGTTTTGTGTTTTATTTTTCTTTTGGCTCTAACTATTAATCCCTTTGGAAAGAACAAAAATAATAATGTTTGGGCAGATCAAGTATCAGAATTTATTAATTTGGATCAAGGAATTCTTCCAGTAAACAGCACAATGCTCGTAAGTGAAAATGGAGTTGCCTCTCCAATCTCCTCTCCCCTGTTTGTTTCTTCGGAAAACTTAGCTACGTTTATGCAATCTGATACGAATGGACAAGAAGGTGATAATTCTATTATCAAATATACAGTACAAAAAGGAGAAACTATTTCTGAGATTGCTGAAAAATTCAGCATATCAGTTGAAACTATATTGCTTGCCAATGAGCTCCAAAGTATGAAAATTAAAGAAGGGCAAGAACTAGTCATTTTACCCATTAGTGGTTTAATGCATATGGTTGAAAAAGGTGAAACTATTGAGTCTATTGCCAAGCAATATAATTCTAATCCAAACAAAATCGCAGAGTTTAATAATTTGAATGAAAAAAGAGAAGTTTTCTTGGGAGATGTTTTGATTATTCCAGACGGAAAACCTATTGAAACTCCTTCTAAGGTTAATGGGAAGAAGCCAGCAAAAGTACAAACCGAAGATTATATTCCTACCACAGAAGTTGACATTCAGGTCAATACAGCATATTTTATTATGCCAACTAAAGGTTTGATTACTCAAGGTGCTCATTATTCTTATACTAGTGGAGGGAAAAACTATTATACTGCAGTTGATATAGCTAATGATATCGGAACACCGATTGTTGCAGCAGCGGGGGGAACTATCCAAATCGTTAAAAAGGTTTGGCCATATGGTAATTATATTACTATTCTTCATGACAATGGTGTGACTACGCTGTATTCCCACTTAAGTGGATTTGCCGAAGGGATATTGCCAGGTCAAAGAGTTTCTCAGGGGCAGACAATAGGTTTTATGGGAAATACTGGGCACATTATTGCTTTTAAGGGTGGAAATGGAAGTCATCTTCATTTTGAGACAAGAGGGGGCGCAAATCCTTTAACTAAAAAAGCAGTAGGGTCAAAAATTAGTTATTAAACTTAAAAGAGGAATTATCCTCTTTTTTTTATTTTCTATAGGCAATTGCTTCAGATATATGGGAAAATAAAATTTCTTCACTATTGTCTAAATCGGCAATAGTTCTGGCAACTTTAAGTAATCGGTGATAACTTCTAGGAGATAATTTACCAGAATCTACAGCCTTTTTTAATAAATACATTGAATCTTCACCAAAGGAACAATATTTTTTTATTTGCGCAATATTCATTTCTGCGTTAAGTTTTATCCCCTGCCCTACAAATCTTTTTGTTTGAATTTGCCTTGCCTTAAGAATATTTTCTTTTGCTTTTATGAAACTTTCTGGATTACTTTTTCCATTTAATTTGTCAAACTTTATTCTAGGAACAGTTATTAACATATCAACCCTGTCTATTATTGGTCCAGATAATTTTCTTCTATACATTTGGATTTGGGAGCTACTACAAATACAATCTCTATCGCTGTCGCCGTAAAAACCACAGGGGCAAGGATTAGCTGCAATAACAAGAGAAAACCTTGCCGGAAGACGTATTTTATACTTATTTCTCAGTATTGTTATCTCGCCTTCTTCTATCGGCTGCCTTAAAGCTTCCAAAACGTTGCGATGAAATTCTGGGAACTCATCTAAAAATAATATTCCTCTATGGGCTAGTGTTATTTCTCCTGGCATTGGAGGTACTCCTCCTCCTAATATCGCTGCCTCAGAAGAAGTATGATGAGGATTTCTAAAAGGAGGAGTTGTTATCAAGGGATTATTATTTTTTAGATCCCCAACCAGACTATATATTTTTGTGACTTCAAGAGATTCTTCAAGAGTTAATTCTGGAGCTAATTCTGCCATTGATTTTGCTAACATGGTTTTTCCAGTGCCTGGCGGTCCTTCCATCATTAAATTATGTCCTCCAGAAACAGCAATTTCTATAGCTCGTTTTGCATATTCTTGTCCTTGTATCCAAGAAAAGTAATTTTGATTGTTATTAGATTTTAATCTTTCGGGTTGCTTTTCTGGATCAATTAAAATTCTTTTTTCTAGATAAGCTAGGCACTCGTTAAGGTTTTTGACTCCAATAATTTTTATTCCAGAAATTACTGCTGCTTCAAGAGCATTCTCCTTAGGAAGTATTAATTCTTCAAAGCCGTTTTCCTTTGCTCTTATTGCGATTATAATAGCCCCCCTAGCCTTTCTAAGTTCTCCATTGAGAGATAACTCGCCGAAGATCAAGACCTTATCAGAATTGAATCTTGCTTGTTTGGAAACAAGTAGATAAGACAAGGCAATTGGAAGATCAAGAATTGCGCCATCTTTTTTTGTATCTGCCGGCGCAAGATTAATTATAGTTTTTAGGTTTTCGCTAGATGGTTTTTTCAATAAGCTATTTTTAATCGCAAGATCAATTCGCTCTCTCGCCTCTTCAATAGATTTTGATGGGAGCCCAACTATATTGAATGATCTTAGTCCTTTTGTACATTCTGCTTCTACCTCAATTATATTAGCTTGTAATCCCGATATATTTGCTGAAAATATTTTTGATGACATAAAAAAGAAAAAACCCACCAGAAGTGGGCTCTTTAAGGCCTATTATTTTTTTATTTATGCTTTGTGCAGGTTCTTGCTTCTGGAATAGCTCGTAGTCTTTCTTCATCAATATCGGCATCGCAAACCTCACATTTTCCATATTTACTATTAGCTATTTTTTCTAGTGCAATATTTATATCTTTGAGCTGCAATTCAAGCGAATGCTCAACTGGAAGAAGGTTTTCGTATTCCTCTACCTCATCTTCTTCGCATTCTATATCGTCACAATTCTCTTCAACGGGAAAATTAGTATCCCAATTATCCCCCGTTTTATTTTTTGTTGCAAAATACTGCAACTCTTTTTCAATATTAGTCTTTCTTTCTTCTAATTTTTGTTTCAATTCTTTTTGTAATTCTGGGTTCATATTTTTATCTTATTTTATTTCTTCATCTTCGTCCTCGTTATCCTTACTTGCAATCACATCATCCTTGTTTTTTATTCTATTAGAAATCTGGGAAATCTGAATTTTTATATTCTGTTCTTTTTTTTGGTTTATCTCAGATATTTTATCCCTATAAGCCTTTACTTCTCCAGAGACAGCTTGATATCGCTCTTTCAGTCTCTCTCTTTCTTTTTCAGCTTTTGCAAGCGAATCTTCTATTTTCCATCTTTCTGTCTCAATATCTCTTCGCGTTTTTTCTGCTTCTTTTCTTTGTTGTTGGAGCAGTCTTGTCTCATTTTCTGTTCCAGCCGCAGCAGTTCTTTTTTCAATTATCCTGATTTCTTCTTCTGATAGTTTTTCCTTATTTTTTATTAAGTCAAGATTTTTTTCTAGTTCATTTTTTAGCTTTGTATTTTCAAACATTTGATCTTTAATTGCAAATGCTTCTGCCTCAATTTTTTCTAGATTAGTTTGAATAGATTTTTTTTGTTGTTCCAAAAGAATGTCTTCCCTATCTCTTCTAAGTATTTCAATTTCTAAATTAAGCTCACGTTCTTTTGAAGAAATCTTTTCATAGTTATATTCACATTCACCTAACTGAGCTGCAAGAGACTTTAATTCGTCTTCTTTTTCTTCTTGTTCTAATACTATATCATTACGTTGGTCCTCAACTCTCCATCTTTCTTTTTCAAATGCTCTCTTTTCATCAACTGATTGCGAAGTATTTTCTTGTCCCTCAATAGTCTTTTTTACTTCTTCAATTCTTTCCTTTCTTTCAATTATTAGATCAAGCTTCTTTTGGGCTCTTTCTATTTCTAGTTTAAGTTCGTTCATTCGTTGTTCAAATGGAGCCTTTTCTTCCAAAAGCTTACTAATAGCTTCCTCTGTATCAAAGGTAGCATCAGTAATTCTTCTAAGTTTTTCTTCGTCGGTTTCTTCTTTTTTCTTTTTAATTTCAATTAGTTTTTCTTCAGCTTGTTTCGCTAGTCTTATCCTTTCTTTCTCTTTTTCTATTTCAGCTTCTTTCTTATTTTCTTCAATTTTTTTCTTGGCATGTTCAGCAAAAGAATCCATTTCTGCTCTTTCGGTAAGCTGTTCAATTGAGGGAATCTCCGCAATAACAACGTCGCCCTTAGTTTTTGGGATTTTTTCTTTTACCTGTCTTCCAGATATAGCATCAGCAATGCTTGTGATTTCATTTAGTTCTTCGGGCTTTGAAGAAATCTTTTCTTTTTCAAGTGATTTTATTTCCTCTTTTTGTTCAGAGGCAGGGTCTTGTATTTCTATTGCTTCCTTTTTTGCTTTTTCGTCGGCTAAAGTTTTAGCAAGTTTTTCTTTCTCTGCTTTTTCAGTAGCCAAAGCTTTTTCTAATTTTTCCTTCTCAATCTTTTCCTTTTCTAATCTTTCCTTCTCTAGTTTTTCTTTAGCAAGTTTTTCTTTCTCTGCTTTTTCAGTAGCCAAAGCTTTTTCTAATTTTTCCTTCTCAATCTTTTCCTTTTCTAATCTTTCCTTCTCTAGTTTTTCTTTAGCAAGTTTTTCTTTCTCTGCTTTTTCAGTAGCCAAAGCTTTTTCTAATTTTTCCTTCTCCTTTGCTTGAGTAAATTTTTCGTGAGCTTCTTTGGCAATCCTTTCTTTTTCTTCTTTGTTGAGTTCGTCTTTTACAACCGGACTAGGTTTTTGTGGAGCAATTGAAACTGTACTGGTTTTAAATACCGGTTTTTGTGCTGTATAATTTTTTTCAGTATTCAAAACAACCGGATTAGGATTATCCTTTTTTATTGATTGGAATGATGTAGTCGGAATTAAAGGTTCAATCTTTGTTTGAAGTGAGGGTGTTTCCGAAAGTTTTTTCCCTACATTAGCTAAATCCTTTTTCATCGTTCGGATTTGAGCTTTTTCTATTCTAAGGTTTTTATCCATAGAAAAAATAAGAGTAGTTTAATTAATTTATTTTTTAGCTTGTTTTAATGATAAATTAATACGGCCCTGTTCGTCAATAGATATAACTTTTACTGGAATAACGCTTCCGATTTTTAAAACATCTGTGACTTTTGCAACTCTCTTTTCGTCAAGCTCGGATATGTGGACCATTCCTTCTTGTCCTGGTAGAAATTCTACAAATGCTCCAAAGTCAAGAATCCTTTTTACAGTTGCATTATGAAATACTTCTCCGACACTTACCTCGTGAGTAAGGTTTTTAATCCATTCAATTGCTCTTTCGCCATTTTCCTTCTTGTCAGCAGTCACATAAACTTCACCTGAGTCTTCAATATCAATAGTGACGGCACACGCATCAATTATTTCATTAATTATTTTTCCTCCAGGTCCGATAACGTCCCCTATTTTCAAAGGATTAATTTTTAAGATATAGATTCTAGGAGCAAATTGCGAAATATCTTTTCTCGGTTCAGGTAATACACTAAGCATTTTTTCTAGTATTTCCATTCTAGCAATCTTTGCCTGATTTAAAGCTTCAATAACAATTCTTTCAGTAATTCCTCTTACTTTGATATCCATTTGAACAGCAGTAATTCCATTTTTTGAACCCGCTACTTTAAAATCCATATCTCCAAAATGATCTTCTTCGCCTTGAACGTCGGTTATGATTCTATATTCCTTTTCCTCTGTACTTTTGTTCTTATCCATATCCAACATAAGTCCCATGGCAATTCCTGAAACAGGAGATTTAATTGGCACTCCTCCATCCATCAACGCTAAACAAGCCCCACATGTGGAAGCCATAGAGCTTGAACCATTTGAACACAAAACCTCAGAGACAACCCTTATTGTATATGGAAAATCCGATGGATCTGGAAGAACACCTCTAAGTGCCTTTTCGCCTAGCATTCCGTGACCTATTTCTCTTCTTCCTGGTCCCCTCATTGCACCAGTCTCTCCTACACAATATGGAGGAAAGTTATAGTGATGCATGAATCTTTTTTTACCAACCATTTCCATTTCTTCCATTAATTTCTGATCTCCCGGGGCTCCTAAAGTTAAAAATGATATAACCTTTGTCTGTCCCCTGCAAAACACCCCCGTTCCATGTATTCTTCTAAGAATTCCAGCGTCACATTCTATATTTCTAATTTGTTTTGAATTTCGTCCATCAATACGAATGTCTTTCTTGATAACTCCATCATGCATAGTTTTTTCTGCTTCAAATTCAAAAATATGATGGGCTGGTTTTATTTTTGATTCATCTTCAAATTGCTTTAAAAAATCAGAGAATTCTTCTTTTATTTCTGTAAGTGAACCTTCTTCAAAAATTGCTTTTTCTAGTTTTCCACTTAAGAACTGCTTTACCTGAGATTCAAGATTTTCATCATTTTCTATTTGAGGCAATAGTACTTTGGTTTTTCCTATTTTTTTAACAATTTCTTCTTGGAAACTAATCATTTTTTCTGCGTATTCCCTTCCAGAAAACATAACCTTGGCTACGATTTCTTCGGAAATTTCTTTCATTCCCGCCTCAATCATATTAACTAGAATTTCTTTTCCAGACTCAGATCGCAAAAAAGAAACAGTCATATCTAACTTTGTAGAATCACGATTTTCTTCAACTGGTGGGAAAAGTAAAATTCTCCCATCCCTTTCACCAAATTTTATTGGAGTAAGGGGACCATTCCATGGAATATCAGAAGCTGAAAGAACTAAAGAAGCCGCAAAAAGACCCAAAACAGCTGGGTCTATAGTTTTATCCCAAGAGAGACAAGTGACAACAACTTGAACTTCTCTGTGTAGTCCGGCAGGAAACAAAGGTCTTATGGCACGATCAATTAATCGTGAATTTAAGATGCACTGCTCGGTTGGTCTCCCCTCTCGCTTCTGAAAACGAGATCCAAACATTTTTCCAACAGCATAAAATTTTTCTTCATAAAGAGTTGTTAGAGGAAAAAAATCAAGCCCCTCAATTTCTTTTGGGGACATGACACAGTTTGCCATAACACAAGTATCACCATATTTTACAAAAACAGAACCATTTGCTCTTTCGGCTAGGTCCCTGAATTCAACTATTATTGTCTTATTTTCGTCTAGCTTTAGCTCAAATGATTCAGTTTTCATATAGTTCTCTGCGTTTATTTTTAGATTGATTGTACCTTAAGTCCAACTTTCTTAGCCACCTCAACGTACTTAGCCTCGTTGGTTTTTTGAAGATATTTCAAAAGTTTTCTTCGCTTTGAAACCATCTTTAGTAAACCCTTTTTAGAGTGTACATCTTTTTTGTGAACTTTTAAGTGTTCTAGCAATCTTTCAATTTCTTCGGAAAGTATTGCTACTTGTACCTCAGCCGAACCAGTATCATTGTCATGAATTTTAAAATCATTAATGATTTTTGCTTTTTCTTCTGTTGAAATCATATTTTTAGTTTTAAATTACTTTAAAATTTTTTTACTCAAATTTAATTACTATGAGTTCTGCAAGGACTCATTTGAATCCTCCTTTCTTAGATCTCGTTTGTGCCCCCGTGTAATTAATGAAGAAAATATAATTTTGGGATTCGTCTTTAAATATTTTTCTGCTGAAAAATTTTAGAGACCTGCCTCGTCGCCAGTCGCGACTCCGGCTTCTAATCCCCCAATTACCAATTCGCCATTCTGGGACTCTCTATAATTCATTTTTAAATGTCAATCGTACTTTGTGCCCTGTGTAATTAATAAAGAAAATATAATTTTGGGATTCGTCTTTAAATATTTTTCTGCTGAAAAATTTTAAAGACCTGCCTCGTCGCCAGTCGCGACTCCGGCTTCAAATCCCCCAATTACCAATTCGCCATTCTGGGACTCTCTATAATTCATTTTTAAATGTCAATCGTACTTGTGCCCCGTGGGGGATTTGAACCCTCGACCTTGAAGTTAAGAGCTTCCTGCTCTGCCAACTGAGCTAACGGGGCAAAATATTTCTATTCTATTTCATAAACTCAAACACCCACCCCTTTGCACCAATTAGCGTTAAGAACTCTTCAACTATCATGTAAGCACCAAGTATTAACAAAACTCCTACTGCTCCATAAATTAACATATTTTTTCCCTCGGCGTATTTCTGAGGACTTCCTCCAGATGTAATCATTTTATATCCAGCAAGGGCAAACCATATTAATGCTAAAGGAGTAGCTATGCTATATATAAAAAAATCAATTACACTTGGTATTAGACCAAGTAAATCGGCAAGTGTACATGGTTGTTGACCTTCATTACCACAGTTTACCAATCCTGCGGCATAGATACTAAAGGTTGGGGCAAATACTAAAACTAAAAAAAACAAACAAAAAAACACCTTAAGTAGTTTTATTTTAGCTTTATGTATCATAAGGTATATATTAAAATTACCTTATTGAAGTATAGCATTTTTTCTTTAAAAATCAAGACCAAGTTCTATTTATTAGCTTTATTTTTATTGACAAAAAAATTAATAATTTTAATAATACAAACATGAATGCAAAAGCTGATTGCGACGGTAGTGGTCGTAACTGTAAAAATTGCCATCCAATAGATGGTGAGCCATGCTGTCCTTTTTGTGAGGAAGGCGAAAATAAAGCTATTTCCAAATAAATAGCTTTTTATTTTACAAAAAGGTTAATAATTTCAGATCCTCTCCGAGTTTAGCTTTTTCTAACACCAATATTAATAACAAAAAGAGGTGTTTACCCCTTTTCTTGTTTTATGTGTGTCCCCGGAGGAATCGCCTCTCGGTCGCTTTCTGCTGAAAGCGCCTCAAGTCCTGGCTCAGCGCCAGCCGCGCTTCCGCCTTCGCTTCCTCAAAACAATACTACGAATAATAACAAAAAGAGGTATTTACCCCTTTTCTTGTTTTATGTGTGTCCCCGGGAGGAATCGCCTCTCGGTCGCTTTCTGCTGAAAGCGCCTCAAGTCCTGGCTCAGCGCCAGCCGCACTTCCGCCTTCGCTTCCTCAAAACAATACTACGAATAATAACAAAAAGAGGTATTTACCCTCTTCTTGTTTTATGTGTGTCCCCGGGAGGAATCGCCTCTCGGTCGCTTTCTGCTGAAAGCGCCTCAAGTCCTGGCTCAGCGCCAGCCGCGCTTCCGCCTTCGCTTCCTCAAAACAATACTACGAATAATAACAAAAAGAGGTATTTACCCTCTTCTTGTTTTATGTGTGTCCCCGGGAGGAATCGAACCCCCATCAGCGGTTTCGAAGACCGATACTCTATCCGTTGAGCTACGGGGACAACATAAATACTATAATAGTATTTA
This sequence comes from bacterium, assembly GCA_023228085.1. Taxonomy (GTDB): domain Bacteria; phylum Patescibacteriota; class Minisyncoccia; order Minisyncoccales; family Minisyncoccaceae; genus Minisyncoccus. The sequence goes on along the minus strand of JALOBW010000001.1, from coordinate 40,236 downwards.
CTTTATTTTTTCAAGTTCTTTTTTGTTCCTCTAGCTTTTTTTTGGGATTTTTTTTGAGATTTTTTAATGCCTTGTTTTGGTTTTTTGGCATCTTTCACAGTTTTTTCTGGTGCTAGTTTTTTATTTGTGTTTTTTGGTTTCGTAGAATTTTTTTTCGCAACTTTCTTTTTATTTTCTTTTATCGTGGATTTCCCTTTTCTAGTTGTTTTCTTGGGCTTAACTTCAGATTCTTTCACCTTTTGTTTATTCGTTTTCCTTCTAAAGTCGGGAATATTATCAGAAGCAAAAAGTATCCTATTTTCTAGTAAATCCCTATTTTTTTCTAATGGAAGAATATCGTTTAGCGGAAGTATCCTTTTTATTGTAAAAACAAATAGTGCAAAAATTAGTAAAAAGAAAACATTCCACAAATTAACACTCGCAAATGACATTGTCACCCCAAGAAGAATTGAAATCATTATTGCCACTGGAATTGTCCATAGTATTGAAAATATTATACAAATGAGTAACATTATTAGAACTAATGGGAAATAAAGGGGCAACAATGCTCCAAGTAGAACAGAAAATCCTTTGGTGTCCTTAAAGTTAAAGAAGGGAGACCAGCTATGCCCTATAATAGCCGCAATACCGCATAATGCTAATACCTGTAATGGGACATTAAATAATGTGGCTATAAAAACAGCCAAAAATCCTTTTAAAAAACCAAGAGAAAACACAGCCATCTCTTTTAAAGTAGAAGACTGTCCATTGTCTATTTTTAATCTTGCGGCAATACATTCAATTGGCAAAAGACCAAAAATATAGCTATTAGTAATTAAGAGGAAATAAATAAAAATATCGTTAGTCATTTAGATATGTATTATTTTTTATTTTTTTTAATTGATCTTCAGCACGTGTTTTATGAGCAATTAGTATTAGAGGTGTTGTAAACAATGCTGGCCAAAATAATTCTGGTGCAGCCAATCCAATATAAGATATGCCAATGACTTCACCAATGAGCCTGCCAATAATTTGTTCCGAAACAGATTTTTTGAGAAAGTTCTTATTAATTGGTCTTTTTGCAAAAATATCCCCAATAAACATACAGGATAACAATATAATAATATATCCCAAGAAAGCTTTCGGATTAAAAAAGAGAATTATTCCAAAAAATGAAGCAGCTCCCCTTCCCCCTTTGAAGTCTAGTATCGGAGAATAATTATGCCCAAGTACAGAGAAAAAAGATGCAATAGTAAACGCAATTACTTGATCTTGAATTAATTGCCCTGCAATTAAACATGCAATTACTGCCTTTGATGCATCTAGTAGGAATACTATAAGAAAAGAAAAAACTCCGATTACAGCCCCATATTTTTTACCCGAAGATCTCAGAGTATTTAAAGCACCAGTATTTTTTGAACCAGTTTTTCTCAAATCCTCTTTTAAAACATATTTTCCATAGAAATATGCAAAAGGAATTGATCCAAGACAAAAAGAAAAAATAGAAACTAAAAAATATATTAGAATATCTTCCATGTTTATTGTTTATTATTTATTGTTCGCAAGCACAGCATATTAATGCTCCTGGTCCAACATGAGCTCCTATAACTTGACCCGTCAAACTAACGAATTCAATTTTTATTTTATCGCCGTATTTGAGTTTGGCTTCTTCAATAATTTTTTCAGCATTTTCGGGACTCCCTGCATGGCTTATTATAATCCTGCAGACCTTGCCTTTCTCAATGTCATCTTTAATCTGTGCTTCAAGCTCTTTTAACATTGCAACTGGAATATCTTTTGCCTGCATTTTTAATGTCGCTGGTTTTATTTCTCCTTCCTTCATAATTAATATGGGTCGCATTCCCAGATCTTGCATTTTGTTCATAAGGACCGCAGTTGCGTGGTTTATTCTTCCTCCAGCTTCAAGCCAATTAGCACTCTCTAATGCTCCAAACAACTTAACGCTTCCCTTAATTTCATTAAGTTTTTCCAAAATACTTTCAATACTTAATCCTTCATTTAGTAATTCGGTGGCTCTTATTGCAAAGTATGATTCTGCGGCATCTGCATTTAATGAATCAAAAACAAAAATTTTTTCTTGATCTGCGGCTGGCATCATTTTTATTGCCTGCATTGCTGAATTATAAGCACCAGACAACTTTGAGCTTATTGATATATAAAGTACTTTCTCCGCATCCTTTAGGGCATCTTCAAAAGCTTTTTTATATATTCCTATAGATGGTTGAGATGTTTTAGGTCCACTTCCTAGTTTTACTCTTTCCACTGTCCTCATCTTGTCATAAATATTGTCCCCCTTTATTGTATCTCCTTCTGGCCAACTAAATTTAAATTCAACAACCAAAAAGCCATATTTTTTTATGATATCGTCAGTGATTGAAGCGCTCGTTCCAATGAGTATATTTAAAGCTTTCATAAGATTAATTTTAAATTAAGAATAAAAAAGTTTCAATGGGAACTAGTTTTCGTTTTCGTCCCAAGAAAGAGCTATTGCACCAGGACCAGTATGACCACCGATAGTTGGACAAAGTTTGTTGATATAAACAACCCTCACATTATTTAATAGTTCAATAGTATTTTTTAGTCTTTCGGCATTTTCAATACTATCGGCATGTGTGATTGCCACTAGTATTTTTTGCCCCCTTTGTCTTATTATTTCAGTTCTTTTTGAAAATTCATCAGCCAGTGAGTCAGCAATATTCTTTACGTTTCGTTTTATTCCTATAATAGTTAGCTTTTCTCCCTTTAGTCCCAATAGTGGTTTTATTCCAGTTATTTTTTCCATTCCACTCATTGGAATAAACTTTGGAACCCTTCCGCTCGCCTCAAGCCATTTGGCTTTATCATAAAAGGCAATCAATTTTATATTCTTAACCTCTTTTTTTAATCTTTCATTTATTTCTGATAGTCCTAATTTAGCCTCGTTTATCATTTTTGCGGCGCGAATTATTAATAAACCCAGCTCACCAGTTCCTCCTTCAGAATCAAAAACTGTGATTTTTTTTTGAGCTTCACTCTGGATAAATTTTACTGCCTGCAGCGCAGAATTATACGCTCCAGATACTTTTGATGATACGGTAAAGCAGATTATCTCCTCAAATTCTTCCATCTTTTCCTTATACGCTTTCAAAAAATCACTTATTGAGGGTTGAGATGTCTTGATTAAGCTGTTTATTCCCATCTCCTCCGCTTTTCTGAGCCTTTGATATATATCTCCTTCTAGATTAGAGAGCTCTTGAAAGTCCATTTTATAGTGTACAACAGAAATATCCAAATCCTTTATCATTTCTTCTGGCAAATCCAATGTTTCATCGGATATAATTCCAATACGCTTTTTCTTCTTTTCTTCTTCCATAAATTTGATAATTTTTAAACTAAGTATTGCAGTTGTGCTTTACTAGATAGACATTAATTTAATAACATTTATTTAATTACCCATCCCACAATTAAGCTTTCGGGACAAGCATTAATGCTTGTCACGGGGTCAGTTATAGTCACAAAGGGAACCTCAGTTTTTGTAATAGTTTTTAATTTTTTTCTCAACTCTTGTGCGTCTTCGGGATTATCTCCGTGAGCGATTACTGCCCTCATTCTTGCTCCCCTTTTTATTTCCTTATTAGAGCTTTTCTCAATTCTTTTAAATAATATTTCGGCAAGATCTTTTGATTTTATTTTATCAACTGGTATCATTTTCCCATCTCTCATTTCCACTAATGAATAATAGGTTTCTTTTTTCTGGGAAAACCAGAAAGGCTTTGCCTCTTTTTTCCACCAGTTAGTATTTTCTAAAACTCCATATAAATTGACTTTTGGAACGAATTCGGCAAGTCTCTTTATGATTTCATCAACATTGCGAAGTTCTTTTATAAGTTCAAGGGCTCTTAAAACAACTAACGATTGACCCGAGCTGATATTCTTTGAGTCAATAACAAAAACCTTTCCTCTGTCGCTAAAAGGCAACATTTCTTTTGCCTTTAGAGCAGAATCATAATTACTAGAAAGTTTTGAGCTAGATACAATACATAGTACTTTTTCAAAGCGTGCCAATTGATTTTTATAGGATTCAAAAAAGAATTCAGGAGAAATCGGATTTATCTTAGGCTTATTTGTTATTCCTTGTTTCTTAGCTTCCTTTATTTTTTCACAAACACTACTTCCACTAAGTGTTTCCCCTTCTGGCCAGTCAATTCTAAATGGTATTATTTCAATATTGTAATGTTGGATGATTTTTTGACCTAATCCAGCCCTTTCGTCAATTACAATACCAATTGATACTTTTTCAATTGATTGTTCTCCAGCAACCTCTTTAGCCATATCTTGGATTTTAAGACTCTCAATATCCCCCATTTCCTTAATAATATCTCTTATTTCATAGGGACTGTCGGTATGAATGTGAATCTTAGTTTTTGTTCCTATCTGGATAACATCTAAGCAATTTCCTAGATGGTGAAGCTTAGATCGGATTTTATCAAGCTTGTAATCGGTATTTGTTAATAGTGCAACTACCTCAAATCTATTGGAAAGTATTTGAATAAATCTTTTTGTCACCATTTCCTCTTCTTCTTTACTGGTCGTAAGAATAATATCAAAATCAATATCAGAATATAGTTTTATAACATCAAAATAAGATTCTACAATCATTAAAAAGCCCAGACCTCCAGCATCTACTACCCCAGCGGTTCTTAATATTTCCATATGATTAGGAGTTTCTAGTAAAGCTGTATTTGCTTTTTTAAGAGCCAAATGAAAAGCTTTTACAATATCTTTTTCTTCTGAATTTTCTGTAAATGCTTGAGCGAATGCTCCCATAACATCTAGTATTGTTCCATTTTTTGGATTCTGAACAGAATCTTTTGCCCGTATATATCCAGCCTCAAAACCTTTTCCAAGTTTTTTTACATCAAGGTTTTCTTCGCGAGGAATTTCACTAAAAAAACCAGCAAGCCATCCAGTATAAATAATTCCTGTATTTCCTTGTGCGGCAATCAACGCACCGTCAAGAGCGCTATCGCCCAATTCACCAATATTAACGAATTCCTTATCTTTAATAGCTTCTTCAATTCCGACTAGGGTTGCAGCAAGATTACTTCCTGTGTCCTGATCTGGAACCGGGAAAACATTGATCTTATTTATATGTTCTTTGTCTCTGTTTATTCTCTCGCAAGACGAGACTATCATTTTTTGTAGTTCTATATGAGATAATTCTTCCATAAGTATAATTTTAGAGTTTCAGTATTTAAAGATTACTTTACTTTATCCTCAAGGTCTTTAAGCATACGAGCTGCCATATCCTTTCCTCCTAGTCCAAAAGCCAAACCAAAAACAATGACAATTAAAGCCATGAAGCCAATAAAAATTGCTAAAATAAGTGTTCGCACAATTTGAAGTTGGTATAGAATAGCTAGAATGCAGAATATCCATGTGCTTGTAGCAACGACGTTCCCTACTATATTTGAATAGCTCATTCTCCTTTTCTCCATTTTTACTAAGACTATTTTCTTGGAAAAATCTGCCAAAAAAACAGCTAAAATAAATATAAGGATAGAAATAAAAATATTTGGAAAATAATTTATTACTTCTTGCAGCAAAACATTAATTTGTACTAATCCGATAATTTCAAAAGAAATACTTAAAAAAACAATTATAAAGAAGAATCCAATTATAGAGCCTATAAAACCAGACATATCAAGCTTTGTATCGTACCTGTCAAAAAAGTCTTCCCACCCGAGTGTTTTGAGCATTTGATTTATTCTTATTCGGTCAAGGACTGTCTTAACAATTTTTTTAATTTTTTCGGCAATAAACCAACCTACAAAAAAAACTACTATTCCCCATATTACTGAAGGAAAGCTTGTTGAAAAACTTTGCATAAATGCATTTATGATTTCTTGCATATTCTTTATTAAATACAATTATTATATGTTTAACCTTATATCACCACTTTGCTTTGTGCAAGCCCAAATTATACCCAAGTCTATTGAAAGCGATGTGAATTACAAATGTCAGTGGTAAGAGCACAAGCCAAAAAAGTAGATTAAAATTAAATATTGGCTGTAAGAAAATAAAACATCCCAAACAATAATTAATCTGATCAAAAGGAATAAAAGGTTTTCCTGGCTTCAAATTTAAACGGCGTTTTATAAAAGCAAAAAAAAGATCTCCAACTATTGCACCAACCGAAATTAAAAACCCAACAATAATAGGATGAAGAAGATACTGATCAAACCCAATCACTTGGTAAAGATTAAGAGAGAAGAAATTGTGGATTAAAAATAAAATTTGAAAATAGCCGGTACCTACGATTAATTCAGCGAATAATCCCCTCCAAGTTTTATGATCCCCTAGAATAGGTTTTCCAAAAAATTTCCTATTGTTATCAATAGGTTTTGCAAGACTCAAAAACAGCTTTGATTGGTTTGCAACAAGCGGTGGCGCAGCGTTTGCCATATATGCCGGGGCAAAAAAATATATGCAAGCAACTATGTATAGAAAAAAGTCCATTAATAAAGAATTAAAATCTAATAATCTTTGGTTCGCTTCCTTTTAATAATCGTTTTATGTTCTCTCTATGAGCCCACCATATAACTGGTACAAATATAATTCCCAAAATAACAAAAGGTATTGATTGAGTCACCTGCCATATCGCGATAGGAATAATTAGGCACATTATAAGGTTCGTAAGACTCATTATTTTTAAGACATACAACATAATACCCCAAACGAACAGAAACATTAATGCATTCTGGAATCCAACTAGACAAGCAAATATCGCAAAAACGGCAGAAACAGCCTTTCCCCCCTTAAATCCTAACCAAAAACTAAACATATTTCCAAAAATCGCTAATAAAGAAATTAAAACAATTTGCCAATCTGTCAAGAGTAAATATTTCCCCAATAGAACGGGGGTGGCAACCTTAGCAATATCAAGGATAACAACAAGCAGAAAAAAAGAGAAACCAAAAGTTCGCAATATATTTGTACCTCCTACATTTCCACTTCCTGTCTTTCTAATATCAACACCCTTTGCCTTAGCTATTAAAAACCCAAAAGGAGTTGAAGCACAAATATATGAGAACAAAGCTAATAGTATAAAGATTGTGTCTTGATTCATATCAATACAATTATATCAGAAAGAAGCTAATTTTAAAATTGGTTATCCTCAAAAACATTTGTTAAGTGAATAAAATCAATATTATTGTTGTAAAATAAGACTCCTAAAATATCAATCTGCCATTTCACATTATCTATTTTTTGATTTTTTAACCAATATTTTGCAGCGAGAATTATTTTTCTAGCTTTTTTTCTATGGACTCTTTTTTCTAAACAAAAATATGGACTACTAGAATTGGCATATGAGGATTTAACCTCAATAAAGCAATATGTAGATTTATTCTTCGCTATTATATCTATTTCCGCGATTACTTTATTATTAGATGTTTTTAAAAAGAAGTTTTGATCAAGGATTTTATAATTATTCTTTATCAAATAATTTTTAGCAAGGTATTCACCTCTCTTCCCTATTTCACTTGATTCCATATGTGTATTATTTAAAAAAACAACCAGAGCTTAGGCTTCTGGTTGTTTGAGTCTTTTTTTCTTTTAAAATTCGGTTTATTTCAAGTCCCCTAACTGCCCTACCATGTAATTCTACTTGGTCGGGATGCTGGGACTTGAACCCAGATTACGGACTCCCGAAGCCCGCATAATGCCCTTATATGACACCCCGGATATTTAGTGTCTAAATCCGGCGATTAGCCGGATTGTAGATAGGAATCAGGAACCTTAAGCCCGAATGTCGTTTACAATTCAATACTAATTCTTTTCAGTAAAAAAAGCAAGACCTAATGAAAATAAATTACTAGAGTTTTAGTTTTGTCCAGATTATTTTCTATTTTGTCCACATAATGACCAGATTATCCCCTATTTTGTCCACATAATGACCAGAAAAATTATCTGGACAAAAGCAAATCCTAACCCCTAATTACACTCCGAAAATAAAACATAAGAAGATTCTTGCTAAGTCCAAAAATCAGTTTTTTTCGCTATAATACAACGTTTCTGAAGGTTTAGTTTTTATAATTTTTGTTGATAAAAAAATAATAGTGTAAATATTGTTTTGAGTATAAACAACAATTTTCTCTAAAATAAATCTAGATTTTAGATTTTTTCTGGACAGAAAGCTTGTCCAGAAAACTGTCCAGAATAGTAAAATAAAACAATCATTTTGTCAAATATATCTATGATAAAAATAGAAAATTAATCATTTTTAAACAATTTTTAAAGCCATCAATTAATAAAAAAGCCTGGCAATTCTGCCCTTTTTAAGAATGTTTCACGTGAAACATTTCTTAAAATGAGATTAGAAACGTTGATTTTAAAAGGAAAAAAAACAACGAGATAATTATTTTTTAAGAATTAATGATGGTTCCTACGAACTTCAACTGATGTAATCTGATCTAGGAAATGTTTCACGTGAAACATTTTGAAAGTGACAAAAAACCTCTTTATTGTCTATTTTGTCCAGAAAAAAATTATCTGGACAAAATAGGTAATTTCTTGTCCAGAAAAAATATTTTTCATGGAAAATACGGAGAATTTGTCCAGCACGTGAAACATCATAAAAAATAAAATGGAAAAATAAAAAATAAAATTTTATTTTCAAACTTTTTTTGAAAGAAAAAAGTGTTTCACGTGAAACATTTGAAGAAAAAACACAATAAAAGCATTACAATATTTTAAATATTTTAGTAAAAAGACTTGATTTATCAACAAAAACAGACCAATTACATTAAAATAACTTTTGTTTTTATTTTTTACGAAAAAAAAGTTAAAATTTATAAATTATTTTTTTCAAAATTAAAAAATAGTCTAAAAAAGGTGAATGTTTCACGTGAAACATTAGATATTTTTGTAAAAATACCCTAAAAAAGACCAAAAACACAGTTTTTCAAGAGATGATTCTCGTTGATTTTGTCCAGATTAGGAAGCGTTTGTCCAGATAATTTTTTCTGGACAAAAATCAGGACAATTTTGTCCAGATAATTTGAAATAATAATTATAATTGTCAAGTTGCATAAAATATATTTATTCAAATTTATTGCAAATAAAAAATGCAATTTTTTAAATTGCATTTTAAATTCTATTTTACCCAATACTTTTTTTTGGTTTTCCGATCTTCTCTTTCTTCCATTTCTTCAACCTTTCCCTTTGCTTTAAGATAAAGATTTTTAAGTTCTGACTCGGGTAGTAAAATAAGTTCGTTTAAACGCTTAATTATGGCATCCTTATCGTTTTTAAGAGGATTATTGAGAACTTCTTCAAGTATTATTTCAAGAAGCCACCCAATAGTTGGAGAGGGCTTTAAATTCAATATCTCCATTATCTCATTTCCATTAATTTTAAGCATCTTTGCCGAGATTGGATCCTTGGAAACCTTTTCAATCATATATTTTAAATGCCTCAGTTTATAAGGCTCGGCTTTTGGGCACCCGGATCCGACTCTATCAGCCATTCTAACCTTTAGCAAATCCTCTACATTTTCGGTACCAATATTTTTTATTAACCTCCTAATTGATGCTTCTTTTACCTCATCTATATTATAATAAAACAGGTGATATCTGACCAATAAGGTTATTTTTTCTATGTCTTTTTTCTTAAAATGAAGCCTTGTGAGAATATTCTTGGTCATTTTTGCTCCAACTACTTCGTGATTATAAAATGTTGCATTTTCACCATCTCCAGCCTTTGTTAGTGGTTTTCCTATGTCGTGCAATAGGGAAGCTATGCGTATTTCAAGACTAAAGTTTTTCTTTGTAGAATATGCCAAAGCTTCAAGATTGTGAGAATAACAATCGTAAATATGGTGTTTGTTCTGCTTTACTCCGTAGCCGGATTCTAGCTCAGGGATAATGTGTTTTAATAATCCGTGTACTCGCAAAGATTCAATTCCTTCGGCTGCTTTTGAGCTAGAAATAATTTTTATGAGTTCATCTCTTAATCTTTCTTTTGATATATTTTTAAGTAGGGAAGAGTTCCTTTTTATAGCATCTTTTGTTTCCTTTTCAATCTTCCACCCTTGTCCTAAAACAGCCTCAAATCTTACAGCTCGCATCATTCTCAAAGCATCTTCATTAAATCGTTCGTTTGGGCTTCCGACAGCTCTAATTATCTTATTTTTAATGTCGTTTTGACCCAAAAAAGGATCAATAATTTTACTATCAATAGGGGAGAGCGCAATTGCATTTATTGTAAAATCTCTTCGTCTTAAGTCTTCTTCAATTGTTTTTGACCACTCAACTTTATCTGGGTGTCTATAATTTGAATAGGATGATTCGGACCTAAAGGTGGTAATCTCAATTACCTCGTATTCTTCGGGCGATAAAGGAGAAATTGGGAAAGCGACTCCAACAGTCCCGAAATCATTTTCATAAAAGGTTTTTAATGATCCTTTGAAACCTAATTTAGCCAATAGTTTTATCGCGCCCTTATTAAAAACATTTTGGATTTCCTCGGGCGTAGCGTTGGTAGCAATATCCCAATCAGTTGGTTCTTTATTCATTAAATAATCTCTAACAGATCCGCCAACAATAAAAGCATCAAAGCCCTCTTGAGTAAGAGCCTTAATACATAAAAGCGCATTAGCCGATATTTCAATTTTTTTATTCAAATTCATTTCTGCAGAATATCTAAGTTATTTTGCTTATTATTGTAGCTTAAAATTATCTACTTGACAAATGTACAAAATATTTTAAACATAACTTGTAATCTCATTGACTTTTTTTTAGAAAATGATATCCTGAATATAAAGAAAGATAAAGATTTTACTTAATGCTTGGTCGGAATGTTTTCCGGCTTTTTTTATCGGATTTTAAAATAAATTATTAATTAAAAAGTAAAAAATAAAAACAAAATGGACTTCCAAGAATTTTTATCAGCCATCACTCAAATATCTGATGAAAAAGGATTATCAAAAGAGATAATTATTGAAACAGTTGAACACGCACTTGCTTCAGCATATAAAAAGGAATATGGGAAAAAGGGGCAGATAATAAAAGCAAAAATGAACCCAAAGACAGGAAAAGTTGATTTTTTGAGATCACGACTTGTTGTTGATGAAACTCTAGTTTATATACCTTTTCCTTTGGAAGGGGAGGAGCCAGAAAACTTTGATTTTGAAATAAAGTCAGAATATCGTCCTGCTGAAAATGAAATAAATGGTGACGATAATGTAAATGCAATAGCAGGCGAGACCCCAAAAAGAGTAAGATATAATGCGGAGAGACATATCCTAATAGAGGAATGTAAAAAAGAAAAAATCAGTTTAAATGTTGGAGAAGAACAGATAATTCCACTAGAACAGAAAGATGACTTTGGACGTATCGCAGCTCAAACAGCAAAACAAGTTGTTTTACAAAAAATAAGAGAAGCGGAAAAGGATGCCGTCTTGGCAGAATACAAATCTAAAGAAGGTGAGATAGTTTCGGGTGTTGTTCAAAGAATAGAAGGATCAAGTGTTTATTTTGATATCGGAAAAACATCAGGCGTCTTAATGAAAGAAGAACAGATAAAAGGAGAATTTTACAAAGAAGGACAAAGATTAAAACTTTATGTTGTTAAAGTTGAAACTACTTCTAAGGGACCTATTATCGTACTATCTAGAGTTTACCCAAAACTTATATCAAAATTATTTGAATTAGAGGTTCCCGAAATTGGAACAGGACAGATTGAAATAAAATCATTAGCAAGAGAAGCTGGATCAAGAACAAAAATTGCGGTTGAGTCTCTAGTTGAAGGAGTTGATCCAATCGGTGCGATGGTTGGGCAACGTGGTGTGAGAGTTGCTGCTGTAATTTCGGAATTAGGTGGAGAAAAAATTGATATTATTGAATATTCAGATGATCCAGTTGAATATATAAAAAATGCATTATCACCAGCTAAAGTGACCGATGTTAAAGTTCTTCCTAAAAATACTGCTATGGTAGTTGTTCCGACAGATCAATTGTCACTAGCTATTGGAAAAGAGGGGCAAAATGTACGATTATCCGCAAGGCTAACAGGTTGGAAAATTGATGTTAAAAGTGTTGAAGAATATGCCCAAATTGAAAAAAATGGTGGTTTAAAAACGGAGACAGAAGGGGAGAATAACCCAGAAGAAGAAGGTGAGACCGATTCTAAAGAAGACGAAGAAACCGAAGAATAAAAAAAGAATAATTGAAATAATAAATATATTTTATGAAATATACTGTCAAAGAAACAACTCCAGTAAAACATAATGTGGAAATTGAATTACTTGCCGAAGAGTTTGACGCTTGTGTTGAGGAAGCTGTTAAAGAAATCGCCGAAACATTAGAAATACCAGGCTTTAGAAAAGGTAAAGCTCCTGCAAATATTATTGAGCAGCACATCGGTAGCGAATATATTTTATCAAAAGCAGCAGATATCGCCATCAATAAAAATTGGCTAAAATATCTTCAAGACTCAAAAATTGAGGCAGTTTCTTCGCCCGAAGTTGAAATAATAAAGATTGCAAAAGGAAACCCTTTGGTTTTTAAGGCGAGTGTTGAAATATTAACAGACATTAATCTTCCAGATATCAAAAAAATAGTTGAAAGTAGTAAAAAAGAAGAAGTTAAAATTACTGACAAAGAAGTAGACGACGCAATTGATTGGCTTAGAAATGCTAGAGCTGTTCTTACAGAAAAAGATGGTGTTGCTGAGGATGGTGATTTTGTAGATTTCACATATACCATATCTGATTTACCAGAAACTTTTAGTCACCTAAAGGGAGAGCAGCACGATGCTTTTGTAATAGGAAAAGGACATTTTATTGAAGGGCTAGAAACTGGAATTAAAGGAATGAAAAGCGGCGAAGAAAAAGAAATTGAAGGAAAGGTTAAGCAACAGATTGATAAACTTCAGCCAGAAAATATGCCAGTAAAAATAAAGCTGAAGATTTCAAGTGTTCAAAAAATGGAAAAACCAGAATTGACCGATGAATGGGTTAAGACGCTTGGAAGGTTTGATACAATAAATGCTCTAAAAGAAGATATTAAAAAAGGAATAACCGAAGAAAAAAAAGTTGCCGAAGTAAATCGTTTAAGAGTAGAGGCAATGGATAAAATTTTAGAAAAAACTACAATTGAAATACCTCCAATTCTTTTGAAAAGAGAGCAGGATAATCTTTTTGAAAACCTTAAAGATAGAGTAAATTACGAATTGAAAATCGGTATTAATGAGTATTTTGAGCAGATTAAAAAAACAGAAGAAGAGGTAAAAAAAGAATTTGAAAAGCTTGCACTAGACAGAGTTAAAAGATTCTTAATACTTCATCAAGTTGCGAAAAACGAAAAGATTGAGGCGACGGACGAAGAAGTTTCAAACAAGCTTGAGGAAGTAATAAAACAATATTCTGAAGAAGATAAAAAAAATATTGATATCCAAAGGTTGGCAATACTTATTGCCGATGATATTACAAAGGAAAAAATATTTGAACACTTAGGTCTTAATTAAAAAGTAAAATAAAAACTATGAATTTAATTCCAACAGTTATTGAAAAAACTCAATCTGGGGAAAGAGCATATGATATTTATTCAAGGCTTTTAGAAAGACGAATAATATTTATGGCAGGTCCAGTTGATGACTATATGGCTAATTCAATAGTTGCTCAATTACTATATTTAGCCTCAAAAGATTCCGAAAAAGATATTCAACTATATATCAATAGTCCTGGAGGGGCAGTGACTGCAGGGCTTGCAATATATGACACGATTCAATACATAAAACCAGACGTTTCAACTGTTTCAATTGGATTGTCGGCTTCAATGGGTGCCTTACTTTTGTCTGCGGGCACAAAAGGAAAAAGATACGCACTTCCTAATTCCGAAATTCTTTTACACCAAGTATTAGGAGGAGCAAGGGGACAGGCAACTGAAATAGAAATAGCTGCAAAACAAATCTTAAAAATAAAAGACAGAATGAATAAGATATTGGCAAAGCACACTGGGCAACCATTATCAAAGGTGACTAAAGACACCGATAGAGATTTTTATTTGACAGCCGAAGAAGCAAAAGAATATGGTGTTATTGATGAGGTTATTACATTTAAAAAATAAAAAGAGCAAGCGAAAGCTTGCTTTTTAACTTTAAAAATGATTTTTAATATTTACATTTCAATATTAATCGCTGGGTTCGGTGGGGGAGTAGTAAGAGGTATGATTGGATACTTAAAACACCAATACGATTATAAGAAAGTTGAATTCAATGTAGTTTACTTTTTAGGAATGGCATTTTTATCAGGAATAATAGGGCTACTTAGTGCATTGGCAATTAAAGAAGCAGGGATAATAAAAAGCATTAATGACTTTTCTCCAGCAATAAGCTTTATCGTTGGTTATGCTGGCGGGGACTTTTTAGATGGAGTGTATAAAATAATTTTACAAAATACTAAAAAATAAATTGTATATATTTTTATTAGTAGTATAATTAATTTAATATAATTACTAATTACATTTTCTATGAATATAAAAAAATTTAGAAGTATTTTTTTATTAGTATTTTGTTTCTGCTTCTTAGTAGCAATAGGGGATGCATTTGCCGCTCCAACATGTGGAGCTTCTCCTGGACATAAAGGAGCAGGAAGCGAAAGATATTATTGTCTAAAAGGAACGATTTCAAATCTTACAAGTACTACAAATTTTACGCCTGGAACAAGAGATACTCTTAGATGGAACTGTACAGATGGAGGAACGACAATTTCTTGTACGCAAACTGTAACACATGCAAAATGTGGACCAATGGCATGTGCCGCTTATCATACAAATTCATGTGAGGGGCCTATCTATAGTGGGGGTTCTACTACAGGGCTATGTAGTACTGGCTATGTTGATGGTCTTACTTTAAACACAAGCGTGTGGTTTTATCTTTGTGGTGTTACTGATGGGGGTTTCGGAGCTAAGTGTACCGTAAAGGCTGGTTCTTCGTGTACATGGACTTGCGGTAATTGGGGAGCATGTCAATCAGGTAATATCCAATACCGATCATGTTCATCATCTCCATCTGGATGTACCGGTAGTAATCCATATGCCACAAGTCAAAGCTGTACTTATACTCTACCTTCTTGTACCTACTCTTGTGGATCTTGGAGCGGATGTAGTGGATCTTCTCACACACAATCCAGAACCTGTAGTGCCAACAATACTCCATGCAGTGGATCAACTTCATATAACGAATATGCAGGTTGTACTCCATCCTGTACCTACTCTTGCGGATCTTGGAGCGGATGTAGTGGATCTTCTCACACACAATCTAGAACCTGTAGCGCCAACAACACCCCATGTAGTGGATCAACCTCATATAACGAAAATACAAGTTGCACTCCATCCTGTACCTATTCTTATGGATCATGGAGTACTTGTAGTGCTTCAACCTATACTCAAACCAGAACTGCTACTGCCAACAACACCCCTTGTTCAGGAAATACATCATTTATTCAGACTCAATCTTGTACTCCTACAATAAATGGAGAGTGTGGAACAGCGAATAATAAAACTTATGCCTATGATGTGACTAGCTATGGAAGTGATACTCAATGTTCAAGTGGAACATCTAGCAACACTGCCTTCCCAAACCAGGGATCAATCGTTATTTGGACTTGTGGAGGATCGGGTGGGGGAGCAAATAGGGATTGTGCCGCTGGAAGAAATCCTGCTCCAATTCCAATTGCTGGCTCTTGTGGACCTGCGGCAATGTATTACCCTGCTGATGCAACAGCATACATAGGAAATCAGTGTACTAGCGGAACACCAAGTAATACTGCTTTCCCAACCGCAGGCTCATCGGTATCGTGGACATGTAGTGGGCAATACGGAGGAGCAGATTCCACAACTTGTACTGCAAGCAGAGCTAGTGTTGTTAACAATTCAATTGCTTTAAGTCAATTTAAAAACGCCTTTGACTTATTACCGACAGACACTAAATCGGGTAGCGAAGAACAATGTCTCTGGTGTGAATGGTATGAAAAGAGTACACTAGTTAGTGGTATCAATGAAACAGGATTAGGAAAGGCAGGTACATTAGGTTTTAGTTTCTATTATCAAGATAATATTAATTATCGCTTAAACACAATTAGCTTACTCGTAAACACAGTAAATAATATTGCTGGAGGAGTAGAGATTACAGTTCCAAAAAACTCTGACCCAGCTAATACGGTTTCTTTTGGTGAATCCTTAGCTCCATTTGTTAAAGTAGATAACACAGTTTCTGCCTTAACTCTTGATACTGCTAATAACACTATTAAGATTCCATACAATGGAAACACATATTATTGGTTTGTCAAAGTAACTAACACCAATGGTGACGATAGTGGCTGGGTAAGTGCTACTGGAAAACAGATTACAACTCCAGACCACAAGTGGCCTACAGTCGCGATCCAACCAGCAAAATCAGAAATTATCATCGGTGCTAATAACCAATTCTGTTCCACTTCATCTTTTAGTCCTACTGATCCATGTTATTCTACTTGCTGGAAGGGAACAGGTACTCCCACCTTGTCTGACCTAACCAACAAAGACAAATGGAAATGTTCTGTTTGCTACTCAACCGACGGAAGCCCAATTCTTTGTCAAAGTAAACCAACAGTTACTTTTAATTGGCAAGACGGAGGAACAACTATGTTTCCATTATCTACAGAGCAATCCTGGTGGAAATATTCAGGAGAAAATGGTAGACAAACAATGAATCCTGTAATTAGACCAAAAACAGCTTCAGCCAAAATAAAACTTAACATTACTGGATCCGATTGTCCTTTTGGAGGTTCTATCACTGGAAGTAAAATTAATCCTGCATGGAGAGAGAGCGGGCTATAGCTTAAGTTTTAGATATCATTTATAAACAGCAATTTTATTTTGTAAAAAATTATTTTTAATCTATAATTAAGAATATAAAAATAATATCTAAAAAAGATGGAAGAAAAAACACGATTTGATAAAGTAATTCTGTCGGTAGTGGTTTTAATTGGAGCAGTTTTCATTGGAATTTCATCATTTTCTGTATTCAAGAATAATAGTTCCATGCAACAGGCATCCACAGCTAGTTTAGCAACTCTAAAAACAAAGAAAGCCGACGTCCCAGTAAACGGAATATGTGGATCCGCAAACGAAAAAGTATTTGAATCTTCTCCTTCTGCAAATCTTTGCAGCACGGGAAATGCTTCGGTTGTTATTTTGGAAGAAAATGATCTCGGAAAGTTTTATATGTGGCAATGTTTAGGGATAAATAATGGCATTACCGCATCTTGCAGAGCTACTGCTAACATCAAGGAAACATCAAAAAAGGTTGATGCTAAATGTGGAGATAGTGACGGAACAAAAATTGCATCTTTGCCATCTTCTCAGACAAAGTATTGCGAAATTGGAAATTATGTAAAGGGCGATTGCTCAATTCCAATTTATGACTCCGAAAATAAAGAATGGAAATCCACTTGCAGTTGGTCGTGTGTTGGAGTTAATGGAGGGGGTGAAGTAAAATGCTCAGCAACATTGGTAAAATAATAGTAGTCTAGAAAATCCGCTTAAGCGGATTTTTTGTTTTAATTTTTCTCTAATAAATGATAAGATAACGATATACTATTATCTTTAGGATTATGTACAAAAAAATTTTAATTTTAACCATTATCTTTTCTTTTGCCTGTCTTACAAATTCATTTGCAGCCACTTTAATCAAAGGAAAGTGTAATTCTTCTTATGGTAATAAGCTAATATTATTCACAGAATTTAAGGGATCCTGGGTTTCGGGAAAAGGGAAAAACTTTTGTTCGTCTGGATCAATCTATTCTCAGGCAGCAAACTGTGTTAGTTATGTAAACAGTATAAAGTGTACATATGCTTGCATGGGAAATGGAGGAGGAAATTCGGTTTGTAATTTTTATGTCAAAAAGGAAAACAAATGTGGATCAGCGAATGGAAAATCTTATGCCGCCCCGCCAAATAATAATTTATGTTTAGATGGATCAGTCGCATCAGTTGTTGAAGATAAAAATAGTTCATGGGGATGGAGTTGCAAATCATACGATGGATTATTGGTTTCGTATTGCTCAGCTTCAAAGAATTGTTTTAAGAGTGGGGAATATGTTAGTGGAACTCAAACTTGTTGCGGTGGTTTATTTTTATGTCCTGTAAGTAGTGGTCCATATTTGGGGCAGTGTTCTGAGAGATGCTCGGCAGATTGTGACTCAACATATGCTCCAGCCTGTGGATTAGATGGAAAAGATTATAATAATGAATGTTTGGCTAAAAAATTTGGAGGAGGTTTGGCATATAAGGGAGAATGTAAATATAATGGAGCAAAATGCGGTATAGCAAGTGAGCAAAACGGCTATTCACTTGAAGATTCAGCAAACCTTTGCAAATATGGAAATCCATCAGTAGTTTCTGGAAATGGTCCTTGGTATTGGACTTGTAGAAACGATACTGGTTCGTGGGCAATTCCATGCTTTTCAACTCAAAAAGGATCTATCAATGGTATTTGTGGCTCTAGTAATGGAAAAGTATTTAAAAACCAACCATCCACAGATCTATGCAAAAGCGGGACATCAAGTAGTTTATCATCTGGCAATGCTTGGTATTGGACTTGCAACGGAAGTAGCGGGGGAGAGAAAAGCTATTGCTATGCAGCAAGGGAAGGATATTCGGCAAATGGAGTATGTGCAGGTATTTCAACCAACTACACTTCTCAAGAAAGGATTTGTCAGTCGGGATATCCAGAAGAATTAAAAGTAGCCAATGGTCAGTGGAAATGGAGATGTAGTGGTATTAATGGAGGTGTGAGTGTTGATTGTAGTGGTAATTTTAATTTTTATCCATTTCCCGAAAAATATGAACAAGGAAAATGTGGTGCTTCAAGTGGAATAGTAATGGGGAAAGAACCAACAACTGATTTTTGTATATCTGGATATTTCAAAGACTTTAAATGGGATGAGAATTCAAAAGAATGGAGATGGATTTGTTCAGGAAAGGGGGGGGCGTCAAGCGAAAATTGCGGAACCTATTATTCCTCTAACCTAATAAAAGCAAATGGACTATGCGGGACAGCAGCAGGAGGTTCGTTTAATTCTGCCCCAATGAATAATTTGTGCTCAAAAGGAAGTCCATCTGTAGTGACTGGAACTGGACCATGGAACTGGACATGTAGTGGCATTAGTGGTGGAAATTCTGCAAATTGTAGTGCCAAAAAAGTATCAGTTATCAATGGAAGCTGTGGATCATCCGCAAAATCAGGATTATCGGTCGCTCCTACCTCTAATCTTTGTTTAACGGGAGAAGCTTCTTCGGTTTCGGGAGCTGGACCATGGTATTGGACATGTTTTGGTAGCCTTGGAGGTAAAGATGTTCAATGTACAGCAAAGACATCTGAGGTTTTGACCCCCAGACCAGATGCACAAAACTTTATGCAACTAGAAACGATCCTTACTGTGGGTAATCAGTTGGCTATCAAGGTGTCATTAAAGGATTATGGGGTTAAAGTTTTTGTGGAAAAAGGCAAGGCTCCATACAAAAATAATATAACACCCGATAATCCAAAAGATAATGATTTTATGAAAACACTGCCATCTGGTGATTGGGTTGATTCAAGTATTTTTATATTGCCAGAAAAAGTAGGAAAGAACGATACTTTTTGTTTTGATGCGTGGTATAAACCAGAATGGGAAAACGGAAAACTAAGTAGCGCTTCGCAATTCTATTCCGATTGCATTAGTCTTTCCGAAGAATACCCAATTGCCCCAAAAAACTTAGAAGTTAAATTGTACCCAATAAATATCGGGGGTGCGATTGTTTTGGCTTCTTGGGAAGATTACAAAGATACAAAGAATCATCCGAATAGGTACTCTACTGTTATTATTAGGACAAAAGGGATTTCCCCTTATTATCCAGATACAACCTTAACTAGTAGCGATCAAGTAATTGGAAGTAGTTGCTTAGCAAAAGGAAAAGGGTGTCCACAATACGACATAGTGTCAAACGGAAATCAGAAAAACTTTATATCCTATATTACAAAAGGGAATTATTGCTATACAGCATGGACAAGATATTGTAACGGGTATTATTGCTATAATTCAAAAACTCCAACATACTGGTGCTTTGAGGTAAAATAATTTTAAATTCCTGTTCTTAATCTTCAGAATATTTTTAAAAAATAGTAAAACTAAAAATATATTAAAACCCAAAAAACCTTGTACTTACAAGGCTTTTTTGTTATACTCTAATCATAGTAAACATAATTATAATTTTGAATATTTGGTATCTGTTTAAAATAATCAAATTTTAAAAAGATTCTCATTGGACGAACCTTAACAATAAAGTATTTATTTTAGTTAGAAATCCAAAGTTCAAATCGCCAACATGACAGATTCATTGACGCCAATCGTCGTGGCGATAATATCACTAGCAATCGGTGCGCTGATCGGGTATTACGTAAGGCAATCGATAGCAAGGAAAAGGGCTGGAACTATTGAAGCTGAACTCCAAAAAAGGATTACTCAAACAAAGCAAACTATTGATGAGATGATGAGTAAGACAAAGGAAAAGGTTGAGGAAATGGAAAGAAAATCTTATTCTGATTTAGAGGAAAGGCAAAAAGTAGTTATAAAGGCTGAAAATCGTCTTTTCAAAAAGGAAGAAGAGTTTGAGACAAGGGAGAAGGAAATAACCACAAAAGAAAAGGAAATTTCCGATAAGCTTGAGAGGCTTAAGGAAATAAAGAGGGAGATAGAATCAATGAGGGAGGATGAACTCAAAAAACTTGAAAAGATAGCTGGATTAAGTAGAATCCAAGCAAAAGACGAATTGCTTGGAAGAATAGAGAAAGAATATGAGTCTGAAACATTGGAACGTATAAGAAAGTTAGAAGATAGAGGAACCGACCAATACGAGAAAAAGGCTCGGGAAATAATTACACATGCGGTTCAGGGTTATGCCTTGTCACAAACACAAGAAATAACAACCTCATCCGTAGCGATTCCTTCCGATGAAATAAAAGGAAGAATAATCGGTAAAGAAGGAAGAAATATTAGAGCATTTGAAAAAGCGACAGGAGTAGAGTTGATTGTTGATGAAACTCCCGGACTGGTTATTATTTCGAGTTTTAATCCAGTTAGGAGAGAAATAGCAAAAATTGCATTAGAAAAGTTATTGCGTGACGGAAGGATACAGCCATCACGCATAGAACAGGAAATAGAAAAGGCAGAACAAGAAATAAGCAAGAAGATTAAGGAGGCAGGAGAAGCCGCAATCTACGAAACAGGAGTCCTTGATCTACCAGACAAATTGGTACATATTTTAGGACGACTTCAATTCAGAACGAGTTATGGACAAAATGTCTTGGATCACTCAATAGAAGTTTCGCACCTAGCAGCAGCTATTGCTGCCGAACTAGGATTGAATGTAGCAACTTGCAAAAAAGCAGGATTGCTGCATGATATAGGAAAAGCGCTTGATTATAAGATAGAAGGATCGCATGCAGACATAGGAGGTAAGATTTTAGAGAAATTCGACGTTGATCCAGTTATCGTCTCAGCCGTAAGGGCTCATCACGAAGAATATCCTTACGAAAGCCTTGAATCAAGAATTGTTCAGGCTGCCGATCAGATTTCTGGAGCAAGACCCGGTGCGAGAAAAGATACATTAGAAAATTATTTGAAGCGATTGGAAGATTTAGAAGATATTGCTCTTTCCTTCAAAGGCGTAGATAAAGCTTATGCCATTCAAGGAGGAAGAGAGTTAAGAGTATTTGTCCATCCGAAAGACGTAGATGATTTAGAGGCTCATAAGTTAGCCAAAGAAGTAGCCCAAAAGATACAGGATGAATTGAGGTATCCGGGCGAAATTAAAGTTTTGTTGATTCGTGAATCCAGAATAATAGAATATGCAAAATAAAGGTCGATATTTACTTAGTTTGTATTTAAATTTATAAACCATTTATTTAACGCTTAGGATGGTAACATCCAAGCAATTTTAAAAATATGACAAAAGAAGATATCATCGAGGCTGTTGTAAAGGCCACAGGTATGACTAAAAAAGACTCAGGAGAGGCTTTGAACGCAATATTGGACGAGATTACAAAAGTATTATCAAAGGGTGGAGAAATAACATTAACAGGATTTGGAACTTTTAGAGTAGGCAAGAGAGCCGCTAGAAAAGGAAGAAATCCTAAAACTGGTGAGGAAATTAATATTCCAGCTAGTAAATCTCCTAAATTTAAACCAGGAAAGTCTCTTAAAGACGCTGTAAAATAAATAAAAACACTCCTTCGGGAGTGTTTTTTAATACAAACTGATTCCTTCATAATCATTCTTTGCAAAAATATGTTTTTAATCTATAATATAATAAACAAATAATTAATAATTTATTTATATATGTTAATAAAACGTATTACGAAAAATTACTTTTCGGTATTGCTTGTATTTTCATTCTTAATAGTTCCAGTTAGTTGGAGCCAAGCCGCAAAATGTGGATCTGCGAGTATAAACCACCCTTCGAATCCTAAAATCACGTATTGGATTTTTTAGATAATAGATGTGCCTCAGGATCAGTCTTTTCGTATGTTTGCAGTTCGAAAGACCACTTTGCCAGTTGGAGGTGTGTTGATTCGGGGACGGACCCGAAATTTTGCGGAATTGACAATCATTGTACAATTTGCATGGCACAGGTCGATTATTGTGGAGATACGCTCTATGCCCGATGCGGAAGTGCATCCGTACAAGCAGGGAACTATGCTAACCACCCAAATCAGCCGACTGGAAGTGAGTTATGTAGGTATGGTACCCCGTCCAGCGTTAGAGTTTCCACTGGAAATGCAGGACAAGTGTGGATTTGGAGTTGCTGGGGGACATACGGAGGTGTTAAGAACGCTGACTATGATTGTACTTCATGGAAATCTCGTCAGCCAGCTTGTTCATGGTCTTGTGGAGGATGGGGAGCATGTCAACCAGGCAATGTCCAATACAGGTCATGTTCATCATCTCCAGCAGGCTGTACCGGAGGCAATCCAAATGCAACAAGTCAGTGGTGTCAATACACTCCAGCTTGTTCATGGTCTTGTGGAGGATGGGGAGCATGTCAACCAGGCAATGTCCAATACAGGTCATGTTCATCATCTCCAGCCGGTTGTACAGGAGGTAACCCATATCCAACAAGTCAAAGCTGTACTTATACTCTACCTTCTTGTACCTACTCTTGTGGATCTTGGAGCGGATGTAGTGGATCTTCTCACACACAATCCAGAACCTGTAGTGCCAACAATACTCCATGCAGTGGATCAACTTCATATAACGAATATGCAGGTTGTACTCCATCCTGTACCTACTCTTGCGGATCTTGGAGCGGATGTAGTGGATCTTCTCACACACAATCTAGAACCTGTAGCGCCAACAACACCCCATGTAGTGGATCAACCTCATATAACGAAAATACAAGTTGCACTCCATCCTGTACCTATTCTTATGGATCATGGAGTACTTGTAGTGCTTCAACCTATACTCAAACCAGAACTGCTACTGCCAACAACACCCCTTGTTCAGGAAATACATCATTTATTCAGACTCAATCTTGTACTCCTACAATAAATGGAGAGTGTGGAACAGCGAATAATAAAACTTATGCCTATGATGTGACTAGCTATGGAAGTGATACTCAATGTTCAAGTGGAACATCTAGCAACACTGCCTTCCCAAACCAGGGATCAATCGTTATTTGGACTTGTGGAGGATCGGGTGGGGGAGCAAATAGGGATTGTGCCGCTGGAAGAAATCCTGCTCCAATTCCAATTGCTGGCTCTTGTGGACCTGCGGCAATGTATTACCCTGCTGATGCAACAGCATACATAGGAAATCAGTGTACTAGCGGAACACCAAGTAATACTGCTTTCCCAACCGCAGGCTCATCGGTATCGTGGACATGTAGTGGGCAATACGGAGGAGCAGATTCCACAACTTGTACTGCAAGCAGAGCTAGTGTTGTTAACAATTCAATTGCTTTAAGTCAATTTAAAAACGCCTTTGACTTATTACCGACAGACACTAAATCGGGTAGCGAAGAACAATGTCTCTGGTGTGAATGGTATGAAAAGAGTACACTAGTTAGTGGTATCAATGAAACAGGATTAGGAAAGGCAGGTACATTAGGTTTTAGTTTCTATTATCAAGATAATATTAATTATCGCTTAAACACAATTAGCTTACTCGTAAACACAGTAAATAATATTGCTGGAGGAGTAGAGATTACAGTTCCAAAAAACTCTGACCCAGCTAATACGGTTTCTTTTGGTGAATCCTTAGCTCCATTTGTTAAAGTAGATAACACAGTTTCTGCCTTAACTCTTGATACTGCTAATAACACTATTAAGATTCCATACAATGGAAACACATATTATTGGTTTGTCAAAGTAACTAACACCAATGGTGACGATAGTGGCTGGGTAAGTGCTACTGGAAAACAGATTACAACTCCAGACCACAAGTGGCCTACAGTCGCGATCCAACCAGCAAAATCAGAAATTATCATCGGTGCTAATAACCAATTCTGTTCCACTTCATCTTTTAGTCCTACTGATCCATGTTATTCTACTTGCTGGAAGGGAACAGGTACTCCCACCTTGTCTGACCTAACCAACAAAGACAAATGGAAATGTTCTGTTTGCTACTCAACCGACGGAAGCCCAATTCTTTGTCAAAGTAAACCAACAGTTACTTTTAATTGGCAAGACGGAGGAACAACTATGTTTCCATTATCTACAGAGCAATCCTGGTGGAAATATTCAGGAGAAAATGGTAGACAAACAATGAATCCTGTAATTAGACCAAAAACAGCTTCAGCCAAAATAAAACTTAACATTACTGGATCCGATTGTCCTTTTGGAGGTTCTATTACTGGAAGTAAAATTAATCCTACTTGGAAAGAAAAGAACTAAAACAAAGAGCAGCTTAGGCTGCTCTTTTATTGAAAATGATAGATTTTTGACTACCAATTCTAAAACCTGCATGTTACATGCCTAAAAACTTGCTTTGTTTTGAATCTTGATTTATTATTGAGGTAATAATAATAAAAAAGAAAAAATATGGAAAAAATAGGCATCGGCGGTATTATAGCAGCATTAATATTGGGAATATTCTTTATCACAGGAATTTCATGGATAAATAATACATGGTTAGAAGTTAAAGCTTCAGACAACTCATTAAGCGTTACGGGATCAGCGAAAAAGACTGTTACTTCAGATATTGCAAAATGGAATTCTAGTTTTTCAAGAAAAGTTACGGAAGCTGAATTGAAAAATGGTTATGCAATGATGAAATCTGACGAGGCAATAGTGACGAAATTTTTAAAGAACAACAAGATTGAAGATGCAGAAATTACTATTTCTCCAGTTAGTTTGCAAAAAGAATATAATTACTCAAAAGAGCAAATGGATGCCCCTCAAGAGTATACACTAACTCAAACAGTATTAGTCCAGTCTTCGGATATTAGTAAAATAACAAATATTTCAAAGAACACACAATCTGTTATTGATCAAGGTGTAATATTCTCTAGTGGAAGTCCTGAATATTATTATTCAAAACTTCCAGAAGCAAGGGTTGAATTATTGCCAGATGCAATGAAAGATGCTCAATCAAGAGCCGACAGTATTGCTGGCACAACTGGCAAAAAAGTAGGAACTCTAAAGGCTGCAAGTGTAGGGGTGGTTCAGGTATTGCAACCAAATTCGGTAGATATTTCTGACTACGGAAATTACGACACATCAACAGTAGAAAAAGAGGTGATGGTCACAGTAAAGGCTTCCTTTACTCTCAAATAAAGATTACCGACCGAAAGGTCGGTTTTTGTTTGCAAATTATTTACAATGTGCTAACGTAAATCAGGAGCTTAAAAATGGAAATGATTGAACATGCCAGGGATGTACTTAGAAGCGTAATTGAGATTGGAAAAGAGCAAAGAAACTTTGAGATAAGCAGAGTTGTTGCAAAAACTCTAATGCCTTATGGTAATTTTAGGATTAAGGATGGTACGGTCACTTATTCCTTTGAACACCTACTTCAAAACTACTTACCGCCAACCATTTCAAGAAATCGTAAACTAAGAAAAAGGCTGCTAAAGAAAAGAAGTCTTAAAATCTTCCATTCATGGTGCGAATGGGAAGTAAAAGGAGAGGGGACTATAATCATAGATTATCACCATCAATTAGAGCTAGATGGTGACATTATTAGCGATCTATTAATCGTTGATTATAAAGAGAATCTTCCTTATAAATATGAATCCTCTTGTATTGGATTCGGCAAGTTTCTATTTCTGAGAAATAAATTTTTTCCTAAAATTATACATTTAAGGACATAGCGTTATAATCAAATAACGCTTTTTTTATAGAATATTCTTTAATTACGAAACAAATTTCCCCTCATCTCAAAAAACAAAACCACCTTATAGGTGGTCTAATATTCTGTGGACCCTCGGGGAATTGTCCTTAAATATTTTTCTACTGAAAAATTTTAACGACCCGGCTCGGGCTCAGACAGCCCTCCGCCTTCAATTCCCCTCATAGGTGATCTTCTATAAACAAAAGCTATCTCTAAAGAGATAGCTTTTTTGTTTGTGGACCCTCGGGGAATTGAACCCCGGACTCATCCATGCCATGGATGCGTGTTACCTCTATACTAAGGGCCCGACAATCACTGTGAGTAAAACTGATAATCTGGTGTCCTCGGAAGGAATCGAACCTTCATCTAGAGCTTAGGAGTCTCTTGTTCTATCCACTGAACTACGAGGACAAATCAACAATAAAAATGTATCATGAAATTAATTTGTTATCAATGGTAATTTTGTGCTAAAATTAAATAAAAATTCTTCTATTTACTTCTAAAAATTAAATACTATGTTCAAATCACCAATCGTGAATATCGCAAAAAAAACATGTCCAGCTGTAATTACTATAGTTGCTTCTCGTGATTTACCCCAAATTGAAGAATATTATTTTCTTCCAATAAAAGGGGAGAAGGTTGCATTTCCAAAAAAGATAACAGAAGCGAAACAAAGAACGAAAATTGGAGGTGGATCTGGTTTTTTGATTTCCTCAGATGGATATGTATTAACTTGTAATCACGTTGTGGATGATAAGGATGCTGACTATACTGTCATCTTGGATCCAGATCATAAATATCAAGCAACGATTTTAGCAAGAGATCCCTTGATTGATATCGCGATACTTAAAATAGAAGCAAACAATTTGCCGTCTATTAAAATGGGAAATTCAGATAACGTAGAGCTGGGGGAATCTGTTCTCGCTATTGGGAATCCACTTGGTGAATTTGAAGACACGTTATCGCTTGGAATAGTCTCTGGCTTAAGTCGTAAAATTACGGCTTATAGCGGCATAAATTCTAAGGCAACTAATCTTAGAGGGTTAATTCAAACCGATGCTGCTATTAATCCTGGCAATTCTGGGGGTCCTTTAGTTGATATGAACGGAAAAGCTATCGGAGTTAATAGTGCAATGATAGCTGGAGCAGAAAACATTGGTTTTGCTATTCCAATAAATTATATTAAAGATGATCTTGCGGAAGTTAAAAATACTGGAAAAATAAAAAGACCATTTTTAGGAATAAAATACATACTCCTTAATGACGAAATAGCTGAAACTAATAAACTAGATTATGACTATGGGGCATTAATTGTAAGAGAGATGTTTGGAGAGTCCCCGGTTGCCAAATTTTCGGCAGCCGAAAAAGCGGGAATAAAAGAATATGATATTGTTCTTGAATTGGCAGGTGAAAAAATTACACAAGAAAATCCTTTAAGCCATATACTCACCAAATTTCAAGTAGGAGACACTGTGCCACTCAAAATTGCACGAAAAAAGACTATTAAAACAGTAAGTGTTAAATTAGAAGAAAAGAATTAAAGAAACCATCTTGATATTTATATTGGATGTGATATAGAATTACTAGATATTTATGGGGAGGTTATTGAGCTTAGCTACTTATACACTTTATTTTATTATTGTTAAGATAGCTAGAAGTGGAAATGAAGGCAAAAAAATCTTTCAAGATGCAATTAAAAATGCAGAACCATCAACAAAAAAATTCTTTTTTGTTTCAGTGGTGAATGTCACGATATTATCAATATGTTTTTTGATATTTATTTATGACCCAGGTGTAAAATTGATAATAATCGCTTTTATAGTCATTGGTGGCTCAATTCTTTTAGCTGCATTAACTGAAAAATAGAGATTAAATCTCTATCTTTTTATTTTTCTCCTAATATTTCTTTCTCCAGTCTATCAAGAAAACCCCTATAAAACTTTGTTCGTTCAATAGCAATTCTCTTGCCTTCGCAGGTAAACATTTTTTCGCTTATATATTTAACCTTTATCTCATATTCTGTTTGAGGACTATCGGCATTTTTGCAATTACTCGCAACTGCTTTTTCTGTCTCTTCGGCAGTAGTATATATTTGCTTGTTCTTTTTTCCCACCCAAGCCATTGCGCGTGCAACTCCGATTGCTCCCGTTGAATCAAGCTTATCGGCATCAAATAATATTTTTGCTTCAATTGATTCAGCATCCACTTTATTTCTATATCTGTGAGCACAAATGCAATGCTTTATTTTTTCAATTTGATCAACAGAAAAATTAAGCTCTTGAAGAATTGGAACCGCTTTCTTGGCTCCAATAATTGCGTGATCTAAATTTGAATCTTTATCTTCGTCTATTCTGCCAATATCGTGGAGTAAAGCAGCAGCTTCTAATATTTCCATGTCAACATTTTTTTCTAGTCTAGCTAAATGTAAACATAAGTTATAAACACGTATTGTATGTTCAAAATCATGGTCAGATGAAGATGGCATATTCGCAACAAAATCTTTAATTTTAGAAATCCTTTCATTCATATGTTTAAATTCAAACACGGTCTTTATAATTTATCAATACCTACTTAAATATAATGTTTGACCTCATATCTAATTTTATATACAATTTAACTATATTAAAATAAAAAATAAAAAAATGACAAAAAAGATACCAGTATTAGCAGTCTTATTCTCTTTTTGCCTTTTGGGATTCGCAAATGCTAGCTCGGACGAGTGGTGTTATAGTTTTAAAAAGGATCTAAGGGTGGGAAGTAGGGGAGACGACGTTGCAGCCTTACGAACAGCTCTTATTAAAGAGGGTGTTTATAAAACCGATTGGAAGTCAACAACTTTTGATTCGTATATGGATGTCGCAGTAAAGGATTTTCAGAATAAGTACGCACCAGACATCTTGATTCCAAATGATATAACTACTCCAACTGGAATCTTTGGAAAAACTACGCGAGCTAAAATAAACTCAATTTATGGATGTAAAGATGGTGTATTAAATTCAAAACCAATAATTGAGATAGTTGCGACAGATAAAAATGCTATTGCGAATAAAGCAATTGAATATATAAATAAATACTTAGCGCAAGGCGTGACGGTTTCTTTGGGAAAAATAGAAAATAGTACGTACTCATTTTACAAATTTGAGGCAATGTCAAACGGTAGCCCCATAACAGTATATGCCCTTACAGACGGTAGTAAAATAATCTTTCAAGAAGTGGATATCACTAAAGAGCCAGCCAACGCCCAGATAAACACTTCAGCTCCAGCCGCCGAAATTAAAAAGACAGACAAGCCATTGGTAGATTTATTTGTTATGAGTCATTGTCCATACAGTGCACAAATAGAAAAAGGAATTATTCCAACTATTGAGGCACTTGGAGATAAGATTGACTTTAATTTAAAATTCTGTAGTTATGCAATGCATGGAGAAGAAGAATTAAAAGAACAAACAAATCAGTACTGTATTCAAAAGGAGCAAAAAGATAAATTGCTACCATATTTAAAATGCTTCTTAAAAGAAGGAAAGGGGGAGGAGTGTCTAAATACTGTTCAAATAAATAAGGACAAGTTAAATCTTTGCGTTGAGTCAACTGAAAAAGAATTTAATACAATCAGTAATTTCAAAAACCAAAAAGAATATTTCGGAAATTTCCCTTCATTTAATATTTTTAAAGCAGACAACGAAAAATACGGGGTACAGGGATCACCAACTCTAATAATCAACGGAGTTCAGGTTCAATCAAATAGAGATAGTGATAGTTTACTAAAAACCATCTGCAGCGCCTTTAGTATCGCACCAGAAACTTGCACTAAAAATATTTCAAGTGAAACACCATCGGCAGGATTTGGAACAGGAACAACATCGGTCTCTACAACGAATGGGTGCGGAAACTAGGGAAGAATAAGAAAGCAGATTTCTTTTTTTGATGAGGTTTGCTTTTTGTAAAAAACACGCTATAATAAAATAGTCCCTTTAAAACAGGTCTATACTTTTTTGGAGGGATTTTTTTATGCGAGGAAAATCATGTTAACTGTTGCTGAAAGCAAAACATACGATCCATTTTTAGCAATTAAAATGGCTCAGAGTCCACCAGATTTTGCGTGGGCATATCTACTTGTCACAAGAAAAAACAGCAGGAAATTGATGGAGAAATTTACGGAAGAAATGAGGATGCAGAAAATAGATGACAACGATTGGGAAACAATCGGAGAGTGGTGCAAAAAACTTGGATTAGAAGACCTGAAAGCATTGGTGTTCCATATACCGCCACATGTGCCGGTATCATTTTAGCCAAATCTTTTCAATTTGGCTTATTCTTTTTTAAAGCAAATATCCATAAATGCACCAGAAGTGACAAATAGTTCCGAGTAAGACAAAAATATGAAAAATTTCGTGAAAGCCAAATCCTTTTAAAGGATTTGGTTTTTTTTGTGCATAAATAACGGCTCCGATGGTGTAAAAGAATCCTCCAATAAGTAGCCACCATATTACTTCCGTTGGCACAGCTTTTGATAGGGGATATATCAAGCCTACGCTAATCCATGCCATCAAAAGATATATTCCTGTGGAGCCCCATCTTGGCATCTTGGTCCAAAATTTTTTGAAAAAAACAGTTGATATTCCAAAAGCACCAACAACCCAAATAGCAATAGTTGAAATAACACCTAGTAAATTATGTAGACCAATTAGACATAAGGGAGTATAGGTTCCAGCTATAAGCACATATATCATTGCATGATCTATTTTTCTAAAAATATCAACCTCTTCGGCACTTTTTCCAAATAGATGATAAAACCCACTTGAACTGTATAACATTATCATACTAGCCCCAAAAATAATGCATGGAAAAAGTTTTTCAAATTGATTATTTTTAACACAAGTAATGACCATTACTAATGTGCCGACTACAGCTAGAATTGCCCCGACAATATGTGAATATCCACTTATAGGATCTTTTACTTTCATTTTATTTTTCTTAATTAATTATGTGTTTATTATATATTATAACATTTTTTGTGCTATATGTTTTATTTTTTTAGAATATGTTATAATAAAATATAATAAAAAATGAATCACATAAAATTTAAGAAAAAGAATAAGACAATTACTTTTTTATAAAGTAGTTTTTTAGCCCCTAAAAAGGGTTTTTTTATTAATCTTAAAAATATGGAAAACAAAGAAAAAACAAGGGTGCTTATTCTGGGGCACCTCATATCAGATAAAAGTTTAAAAGAAGTTTTTAAAATAGGCAATTTTAATATTGGGAAATATCTTCCGATGTGGTTTATGAAATGGGCATTAACTTGGGAAGACTTTACAGTAATGACTCATTTTGATGTGTTGGGAAAAACGGACGGGTATTTTATTGCCGTTAGACTCACTGCTCAGCAGATGATGAGTATGCCGAAAGAAAAAGTAAGGGAAAAAATATTAAATGCTATTAAATATGGACAAGATAAACTAGGATGTGATTTAGTAATGCTTGGAGCATTGACCGCACCCCTAACATCTGCAGGAGCATGGCTCAGGGAACAGCCAGAACTTAGGATAAGTATTACAAATGGAAATACTTATACGGTCGCAATCGCCATACAGGCAGCTGAGAAGGCAATGGAATTAGCAGAATTAAATCCTTCAGAAATAAAACTAGCTATAATTGGATCTGCTGGAGTAATTGGAGAAGGAATAACAAAATATTTCAACAAAAAAGAAATTAGTTTAATTTTGATTGAAAGATCAATGGATCGTTTTGAAAGGCTTAAACCTCAGCTCATAGGAGAAAAATATGAACTAGCTGATGATATAGCAAAAATAAAAAATGCTGATTTAATAATTACTGCAACATCTCATCCAGATGCGATAATAAATTCGGATTTACTTAAAGAAAATGCGATTGTTGTAGATGTTGCCGAGCCGCCAGATGTTTCTCCTGAAATAGAAAAAACACGACCAGATATAATCTCAATTGATGGAGGAAGGGTGAGATGGGATAATATTGATTTTGGATTTAATTTTGGAGCACCAGAGGGTGTCGGTTTCGCATGCATGACCGAAGGTCTAATGCAAGCACTTGAGAATAAAAAAGAAGATTATATAGGCTCTGTCACTATGGAGCATCTTGCTCAAACAATAGAGTGGGCAAAAAAATGGGATTTTGGTCCAGCTCCATTTACTTCATTTGATAAACCTATTGATATCACAAGATTTAAAAAAATAAAAAAATAAAATGCAAAGAGAAATAGCATTCAATTTAGAAGGAGAGAGAAAATGGCATAATTTTTATGCTGATAACGTCACACCTAATCTCAATTATCCAAAAGTACCTTTGTTTTATTTTTTAGATGAAGCTGCTAGAGAAAATCCAAGCAACATTGCTTTAAGTTTTTATGGGAAAGAAATAAATTATTCTGAATACAAAAATTTAACAGATAGATTTGCTAGTGCTCTTCAAAAAGAAGGAGTGCAAAAAGGGGATAAAGTAATGATTTTGGCGGCAAATTGTACTCAAAATATAATTGCTTTTTACGGAACAATGAAGGCTGGAGCAGTGCCAGTACTTTTAAATCCTTTATATACTTCAGAAGAACTAGAATACTTTTTTAAGGATTCCTCACCAAGAATTGTTTTTTGTTTAGATTCATTTTACGAAAAAGTTTCAAAGGCAGCCAAAGCAACACCACAAATAGAAAAAATAATAACCACAAATATTTCAGATTATTTTTCTCCACTGACTAGATTTTTTGCCCGACTCACAAGAAAGGTAGAAGTCGTCAAATGCGAAAACTCTATTGATTTCAACGATTTTATAAATGTGTCTCCAGACTATCAAGAAATTTTAATCAACCCATTAGAAGATGCCGCAGTGATAGTATATACAGGAGGAACAACTGGAGATCCAAAGGGGGTTGTGCTTACGCATTACAATTTAGTATCAGACACCTGGGCAATTAAAGAATGGCTTGCTAATAATCCTCCAGATTCATTTATGCTTGTTATCCCAATGTTTCATATCTATGGATGTGGACCAGTACTTAATTGGCCCTGTTTCTTAAGAGCAAAACTTGTAATTCTCCCAAAGTTTCATACGGAAGAAACTGTCAAGATTATCAGAAAACATAAAATTGAAGGATTTTTTGGAGTACCAGCAATATATTTAGCGATAATAAAACATTTTAAGGAAAACCCAAAAGCAGAAAAACTCTCATCTGTTAAATTTTGTTCTAGTGGAAGCGCTCCTATTGCAAGTTATGCATGGCAACGTGTAGCCGAAATATTTCCGAACGCTGCCTTGACCGAAGCTTACGGGTTATCGGAAACTACGGGTCCATATATGATTGATCCAATAGTTAAAAAGTACGAAAAGAAATTTGGATCAGTTGGCGTTCCTTTTCCAAACACAGATGTTAGAATAGTTGACCCAAAAACAAATGAGGAATTACCACCTGGAGAAAAAGGAGAGGTAGTCGTAAAGGGTTGTACAATTTTTAAAGAATATTTGAATAAGCCAGAAAAAACTAAAGAAGCTTTTCGTGATGGTTGGTTTTGTACTAAGGATATCGGAATAATGGATGAAAAAGGTGTTTTCTATCTTGAGGGAAGAATGGACGATATGATTAATGTAAGAGGAGAAAAAGTTTGGCCCAGAGAGATAGAGAAAGTATTAGAAGAAAACTCAAAAGTTAAAGAGGTTGCTGTTGTTGGAATTAAAGATGATTTTTATGGAGAAAGGGTCAAGGCTTTTGTCGTATTAGAAGCAGGAGCGAATATTACAGAAAACGAGTTAATTCTGTTTTGCGAAGAAAGACTTACTAAATACAAGGCTCCAAGGGAAATTGAATTCTTAACCGAATTACCAAAATCAAACCTAGGAAAAACTCTTCATTACAAACTTAGGACAAAATAATGACAATACCATTTGTTATATATTTACTGATTCCAAGTAGTTTTCTTATAATGACCATTGGAATCTATACATATTTTAAGGTAAAGAATAAAGAAAGTCTTATTTTTTTATTTTTAACTATTTCTCAATCGCTATTCTCAATTGGGAGTTTTTTTCTTTGGAATAGTTGTGACAATGGACAGGCAATAGTTTATTGGGATAGACTTCTTTATGTACCTGGTGTCATTATGCCCGCACTGATTTATCATTTTTCAGTAGAGTTTTGTGAATTAAAAGGAAAACATTATAAAATAGGATTATATCTTGCTTATATTGCTGCTGCCTTTTTTGTTTTCATAAGTCAAACCGATTTTTTTGTTTCTGGATACTTTAATTATGAATGGGGATGTCACACAAAAGCACAAACAGGGCACCATTTTTTCTTTGTGTATGCATTGATATTTGTGACAGGGGGTATATTTAATCTCTTCAATGCGTTACTCAAAGAGAAAAAAGGATCAGCCAAAAGAGGACAAGTCTTTGCCGTTTTTTTAGCATTTTTCTTTTTCTCGTTTTTAACAATTTCCATATTAAGCGCATACCAAATAACGACTTATCCAATTTTTTATCTTGGACTTCCAGCATTTGCTCTTTTCATGACTTATGCGATTACAGAAAAAAATATTTTTGTGTCAGTCGTAGCTACTGATGCGTTAACTATGGCAATTTTTATCCTTGCTTCAACATTTATACTTTTTCCTGAAGATACTCTTATTAATATGAATGTGGGAGGTAAAGCAATAATTCTTTTATTATTTTTCGCAGCTTGCGGACTTCTAGCAAAAAAGAATCACGAGGAAATTGAAAGAAAAGAAGAAGCCGAAAGAGTTAGCAAAATGAAATCAGAATTTATTTCCATTTCTTCAAATCAATTAAGAACTCCTTTGGGAGCAATAAGGGGATACGCATCAATGATAATGGAAGGAGACTACGGAAAAATAAACAACAAGATGAAAGAGCCTCTTTTATATATTAATGATGCCTCAGTAAGAATGATAAAACTAGTTAATAGTTTACTTGATGTAAGTCGTCTTGAAAGAGGAAAACTTGAACTCAAGATAAGTAAAGGAGTTTCAATTGAAAAAATAGTAAAAGAATGTATAGAGGATGTAAATTTACTCGCTAAAGAAAAAAACATTTATATAAAATATAAAAGTGAAAAAAAATTGCCTCTTATTACTGGAGATGAGGAGAAACTAAAGGAAGCTATTCACAATATTATTAATAACGCTATTCTCTATACGCAGAAGGGTGGCATTAGTGTTAACATAGAAAAGAAAAAAAATGGAATAATTGTTCAGATAAAAGATACTGGAATCGGAATGGATAAGGAAGATATAGAAAAAATATTCAAAAGCTTTTCTCGGGGGGCTGGCGCTCAAGTATATACACAAGGAACAGGCTTGGGACTATTCGTAGCAAAAAATTTTATTGAAATGCATAACGGAAAGTTGAAAGCTATTTCAGATGGAGTAGGAAGGGGTAGCCTTTTTTGTATAAGATTACCAATAAAAGGGAATATTGCTAAAAAGCATGATTATTCATTGAATGATAAATAAAAAACAGCCAAAAGCTGTTTTTTATTTATCAATTATTCCTCCTCCCAAAACCGTATCCTTATCATATAGCACCAATGATTGACCGGGTGTTATTGCAAATTGAGGCTTAGTAAATTCTAAAACAATTTTCGTTTTACTTTTTTCTAAAAAAGTAGCATCAGCCAAACTTACTCCGTATCGTATCTTTGCTTTTATTTTTTTGTTTTGATCTATGGTTTCAAATGGAATTATCCAATTAAGATTTTTCACTTTTACAATTTTGGAATAAGCCATTTTTTTTGGTCCAGCTATAATGGAATTATGTTTTGTGTCTATTTTTAAAACATAGTATGGCTCTGGTAATCCGCCGATATTTAAGTTTTTTCTCTGACCTAAGGTATAATTAATAATACCTTTATGTTCACCCAAGATTTTTCCTTTATAGTCAATAATATATCCAGATTGTCCTTTTGGGAGTAGGGCAGAGTAGCTGTCACATTCTACAAAGTTTTGACTCTCTGGTTTACTAGCAAATTGCTCAAGCTTATTTTCCTTCGCGATTTTTTTGACATCGTCTTTTTTTTTCGCTCCCAGTGGAAAAATTACTTTTTTAAGCTGGGATTGTTTTAATCGGTGCAAGAAATATGACTGATCTTTGTTTTTATCTAAGCCCTTTTTTAGTAAAAACAACCCTTTTTTCTCATCAAAAGAAGTTCTCACATAATGTCCAGTTGCAAAGTAGTCAAATTTTATCCCACTTTTTAATGCTTTCTCAATCAAAAATCCAAATTTGATTTTTGAGTTGCACATAACACATGGATTAGGAGTTTTTCCTTTTTGGTATTCCTCCTTAAAGTATTTCAATACATTATTTTTATATTCTTCTCTCAAATCTATAATATAATGTGGTATCTCTAAAATTTTGCAGGCTTTTTTAGCTGCTTCAATATCACCAGCTTCTCCTGGTCCATAGCATCCACTTTTGTTTCCCGAAACGAGAGGATTATTATCCCATATTTGCATTGTAAGACCCAAAACTTGGTATCCTTTTTTCTTTAATAATAAAGCTGTCACAGTAGAATCAACCCCACCACTCATACCGACAGCGACTACCTTTTTTTCTTTCATTTTTTAAAAAGACGGACAATATTTGCCCGTCGTTGTATTATTTTATTTTTATGTTTAATTCCTTTAATTGTTTTTCTGTCACTTCTGAGGGGCTATCCATCATTAAGTCTTTTCCTTTTCCATCTTTTGGGAAGGCATAAATATCTCGGATAGAATCAAGGTCGGACAGAACCATCAATATTCTATCAATACCGGGAGCGTTTCCTCCGTGTGGAGGAGCCCCGAATTCAAATGCTCTAATCAATGCTCCAAATTGGGCATCTACTTCTTCTTTTGAATACCCAGCAATTTCAAATGCTTTATACATTATTTCTGGATCGTGATTTCTAATTGCTCCACTAGATGCTTCAAATCCGTTCAATACTAGATCGTATTGGAAGGCGAGAATATCAAGAGGATCCTTTTCAATTAACGACTGTAGTCCTCCTTGAGGCATAGAAAAAGGATTATGTTCAAAGTCAATCTTTTCTGGTTCTATCTCAGAATAGGAATACATTGGAAAATCAACGATCCAACACCAAGCAGCTTTTGTGTTATCTTTCAGTCCTAACATATTCGCACATTCATTTCTCACTGCTCCTAGTGATAAGCATGCAATCTTCCATTCATCGGCAGCAAAAAATATTATATCGCCAGTCTTTGCATTAAGCTCCTTTATTAATTTTGCAGTAAGCTCATCTCCAAGGAACTTCACAATAGGGGAGGATATCTCATTTTCTTTTATTGAGATATATGCCAAGCCTTTTGCTTCTTTTGCTTTTGCTGTCTCGGTCAAGTTATCAATTTCTTTTCGTGTGAATTCGCTTCCTTTCTCTACTTTTAGAGCATGGACTACTCCGCCATTTTGAACTGCTTGGCTGAATACACCGAATCCACAATCTTTCACTAATTCCGTCACAGGTTTTATTTCAAGGTCAAACCTTAAATCTGGTTTATCGCTTCCATATCTGGTTAGCGCTTCTTTCCATGGAAGTCTTTTGAATCTTCCATTTTCTTCCAAATTGGTGATCTTTTTATTAGAAAATTTTTCAGTCAGTTCAATCATCAGTGGTTCCATTATTTCAAAAAC
Organism: bacterium; assembly: GCA_023228085.1. Taxonomy (GTDB): domain Bacteria; phylum Patescibacteriota; class Minisyncoccia; order Minisyncoccales; family Minisyncoccaceae; genus Minisyncoccus. Next base: position 2,168 of record JALOBW010000001.1, on the reverse strand, counting down.
ATCTTCCTGGGTCACAAAACTCATCTCCATATCAAGTTGATAGAATTCACCATAATGTCTATCCATTCTTGGATCTTCATCTCTAAAACATGGAGCAATTTGGAAATATTTATCTACACCACCGACCATTAGCAATTGCTTAAATTGCTGGGGTGCTTGTGGGAGCGCATAAAATTTTCCAGGATGGAGTCTTGAGGGGACTAAAAAGTCTCTTGCGCCTTCAGGGGAAGAGTTTGCAAGGATTGGTGTTTGGATTTCAGTAAACCCTCTTTCATGCAAATAGTTTCGCATACACTGCATATACTCATCCTTTAGTTTTAACAATCTTTGCAATTCTGGTCTTCGCAAATCAATAAACCTATATTTCAATCTTAAGGCTTCATTAGCTTCTTCGGTATTCTCTTTTAATTCAAAAGGAAGAGTTTTGGATTTATTCAAGATTTCTAATTCTTCAACCTCCACTTCTATTTCGCCTGTTCCAATCTTTTCATTAGCGGTATTCTCTGGTCTACTAACAACAAGTCCAGTTGCTCTCACAACCCACTCATTCCTTAATTTGTCAGCATCTTCCCAGATATCCTTTTTTGATGGGTCAAATTTTATTTGTGTTAAACCATACCTGTCTCTTAGATCAATAAATATTATTCCACCGTGGTCTCTTCTGTGATGCACCCACCCGGTTAAAGATACTTTTTGACCGGTGTGTGACTTATTTAATTCTCCGCAAGTGTGAGTTCTTAACATAATTTTGTAGTTATTTAATATCAAGGCAATAATAGATTATTATTGCGTAAAAATCAATTATTTTCTACTTTCAATAAAAAAGCCTTAGATTTTTTATCTAAGGAATATTTAATTCTTTTACTGAATCAAATTTGTTTGACTTTCGGTGAGACGCGACTTAACCGTAGCGTCGCTTTTTATGTCCTGCAGTTTTGATATCCTTTCACGGATTGTTTTAACTTGCATCTGGGTTAAATTGCCATCGCCAAGTGCGGCAATTACAATTGATTGACAATTGATTGTCCAGTTTCCCATTGCCCAAGGGATTTGGTTAATTGTCCATATACAGTTCACTTTTATCAGTGGATCAGAAAAAATTTCTTCCTCGTATCCATCTGGGAAAACAATGTAGTGAAACGGAATAAATGTCTCTTTCCCGTCTTTGTCAAAATGGAGAGAGTGTGCTGTAAGCCCCTTGATATACGGCTCGGTGCTATTTGATGTGAACCGAGTCTCATAAATCTTAGCTTTTGCCATAGCGTTTATTTCTTCAAGGGTTCCGTTTGGATAACTACAAATGCCAATTGTTTTGAATTCTTGTCGCTGTTTGTCAAAATTAACACGCCATCCATCGGTGGGACCAAATTCAAACAGATCACAATCAGCAGTCGTTTTCTCAAGATATGGACCTACTGGATTTTTGGTCATGCTATATGGAAAGAATCCATTATCAGCAAGGCAGGGGATAGAGACGAGAATAATAGCAATAAACATTGCCAAAATTACTTTGACTTTCATTTTTACCTCAAGGAGCTTTTGTCCAAAATAAGGACTGCTATCTTATTAAAATTTTTTACTGAAAATGTCAATACTAATCTCTTTGAAATATCAAAACATTTGAAGTATAGGATTTGAATATAAAGATAGTTTTTAAAATCTTAGAAATGCGGCTATTAAAACACTTTTACAAAATTTACTCTTGCAATGTGGATTGTGGGCAATACTCTTGACAAATATCATATTTTTAGTATGGTTTAAATGAAAAAAATAAACGTTGCTTAAACTAGAAAAAACATGAATTATCCTAAAACACTAAAGATATTACTTTTAGTCTTTTTCTTTGCCACTTTTTCGGTGAATTTTGCGTTTGCTTTAAATTGTGGGACGTCACATACAAAAACCTTTTTGACACCACCAACAACTGGTCTTTGTAGTTATGGTACAGCAAGTATTATGTATGGAACTGTTAATGGTCCTTGGGCATGGTATTGTACTTATGGAAATCAGAGTGATCTTTGTTATGCAGTGAAGGGAGGAACTAATTCTTGTGGATCTGCTAACGGAACTTCAACTATACTTGTTCCAACTTCAAATCTTTGTTCAGATGGCTCCACTCCAAAACCTGTAATTAGTGGAAATGGGTGGGTATGGACTTGTGGAAGTGC
>JALOBW010000008.1 GCA_023228085.1 bacterium | reverse complement strand
AACAAAACTGAATCAAAAACCAATACTTTATTAACCCCTCAAAAAAGACTGACCGTAACCGAATTGATTTTCAAAAACTTCCAGCAAACATTCGGATGGATGAAGGGTATGGGCGTGAAATTTTAATTAGTTATATAATTTGAATAGGTAATAATGAACCTCAAAAAAGAAAACTTGAGACAGATTTTTTTGTACCTTTGTAAACAGGGAAATATTTTATTATCTAAATTATTAAAAGAATTTAGATTTTTTTATTTGATTTATATAAAAAGAGATAAGTCGTGCAAAAAAATTTATTCTAATTGGTATGTTAAATCAATTGTCGCGCCAATAAAAATACAATCCCGACGCCAAGGGGTCGGGACTCCGACCGAAGCGTCGGAGAATTTAGACTGGAAAGAAAAATATTTTGATTTGCAAAAACAGTTTATTGCTTTACAAAAGCAATTTTTTATTTTAGAAAAACAATTCCGCCAATCATTGGTAAAATTGGGCATCAGCCGAATTATTGCCGTAACATTATGCATCGGTTTGATTGTTACGAACAGCGTCCAATATTTTCCTCATTTTTCAAAAGCGGCAACCTATGATTGGACGGTAAGTTCCAAAGCTGAGTGGGAAGCAGGAACAATAACAAAATTGGACACGACTACTTCAGAGGGCGATATTAAATTATCAGACGCAGCGTTTAGCAGTGTCTGGTCATCTTTAACTGCTATAACCGGTGCAACTGGTGCCGGCGGTTCATCAGTCAGAGTCGGCAATTATATTTACGCTTTGCGCGGCGGAAGCACAACAGATTTTTATCGTTACGATATTTCCGGAAATTCTTGGAGCGCGATGACTTCAATTACGGCCGCGGTTGGCGCAGGTGGATCTCTAACTTATGACGGAACATATATTTATGCCTTAAGAGGCGGAAGCACAACAGATTTTTATCGTTACGATATTTCCGGAAATTCTTGGAGCGCGATGACTTCTGTTCTTGGTACAGTTGGAACCGGCAGTTCGTTAACTTATGACGGAACATATATCTACGCTTTGCGCGGAGGCGGCACTGCTGATTTTTATAGATATGACATTGGTGAAAATTTTTGGACAGGAAGCGCGGGTTTTTATTATAAAACAACTCTTCAATCAAATCCGGCTCAAAATCTCGCTCCGCTTTTGGACAGTATTGCCATTAATTATAACAGCGGCAGTTCTGTTTCTGACAGTTTTACTGATGAAACCAAGGTGGCCAGTAAATCAAATACGGTTGTTGACGCGGGAAACGGCCAGGTGAAACTTGATACATCGGCAATAACTCTTGATTATATGGAATATTCTTCCAATTCGCTTGCCCAAGCGGCGTATGTAACAAATGCTACTTACGGCAATACAGGTGGAACAATAACTATAAATGGAAATTATACTGTTCATAAATTTATTTCATCAGGAACATTTACTTCTACAAAAGCTGCTAATGTAGCAACTCTTGTGGTTGCCGGAGGAGGTGGTGGCGGTCAAGGAATGGCCGGAGGAGGTGGTGCTGGTGGTTTAATTTATGACGCAAATTTTGCAATTACCGCCCAAGCATATCCTATTACAGTTGGTGGTGGCGGTGTCAAAGGACCTACGGGCGGCAATAGCGCTGGTGGAAATGGTGAAAACTCTGTTTTTAGTACAAAAACTGCAATAGGTGGCGGTGGCGGCGGCGGAGCTAGCACATGGGGACTTCCTAAAAGTGGTGGTTCAGGTGGTGGCGGACAAGAAGGTAACTATCAATTAGTTCCCGGTGGAGCAGGCACTTCTGGCCAAGGAAATAATGGAGGAGGTTCTTCTGATCTTTATTATGCAAATCCTTTTACCGGCGGTGGAGGCGGCGGCGCTGGAGCTGTAGGAAGCACATCAAGGAGTGAAGGAGGAACATCCGGCGGAGGAGTTGGACTTGCTTATGACATAGTATTAAGTGGAACTAATGTTTATTATGCCGGCGGTGGAGGCGGCGGCGGGTATGGAACTGCATATTCTAATAATCCTGGTCTTGGCGGTAATGGCGGAGGTGGAAACGGAACTTGTAATGATACTGTCGCTCAATCAGGAACGGCAAATACCGGCGGCGGTGGAGGCGGCGGTGCTTATAGTGGCGGTGCTGCCGGTGCAGGAGGTTCAGGAATAGTGGTAATAAGATGTTTAACTTCAGATTTTCTTTCTTTACAGTCATCTTCCGAATCTACAATTAAATCTCAGGGAACCTACGCGTTAAAAGGATCAGCGGCGATAACAGGCAGTTTAAATAAAACTCTTACTCGCACAATTTCGCCGACAATAGATTTAACTGATAAATCATTGATTTATTTTGATATTCGTTCTACGAGAACGGGAAGCAACATAAAAATAAGCATGCACGATTCGGGTGGAACAACTACGGAAATTACGCCCAATATTACTTCGGCAAATGTTTTTCAAACAGTTTCTTGGGATATATCAGCCGTGTCCAATGCCAACAAAGACGCGATAGATAATATGGTGATTACTATAGTTAATGCCGATGCGGATAATACTTTCTATATAGACAACATGTATTCTCCGTATTATTATTCTTCCGGCACTTTAACTTCAACTAATCTTTTATTTGGCTTAAAGGGCAGTGTTGATTCTTTTGATTACAACGCTTCTTCAATTCCGGCTGATTCTGTTCTTAAACTTCAATTTTCTCCGGACAATACCAATTGGTATAATTCTTCCGGCACTTTAAATGATTATAATACTTTATCTTCAGGTTCAAATTCCATCAGTCTTTCTTCGCTTGGTTGGGAAGTTTTAGCCCAACCTGCTGCCGTGATTGGCGCGGGCGGTGCAATGGTAAAAGCGGGAAATTATATTTATGCTTTGCGGGGCGGAACCACCACGGATTTTTATCGTTACGATATTTCCGGAAATTCTTGGAGCGCCATGACTTCCATTACCGGTGCGGTTGGAGCCGGCGGTTCGTTAATTTATGATGGAACAAATATTTACGCTTTGCGGGGCGGAAATACCTCTAATTTTTATAAATATAATATTTCCGGCAATTCTTGGTCAACCTTATCTTCAACAAGCGTGGCAATTAATGACGGCGGCGCTTTAGCTTATGATGGAACAAATATTTATGCTTTACATGGAGGTACAACTGATTTTTATTACTATCCTCTTCTTTACTTCGGTAATATCACTAATCTTAAAAAAGATGCCGGCGGTGATGCTGGTTGGAATACAATTTCTTGGAATGCGACTGTTCCTTCAGGCACTTTGGTTAAATTCAGAACTCGCACTGCTGCCACTGAAGGCGGTTTATCCGGAGCTTCATGGTCGGATTGGTACACTTCTTCTCCGGCCGATATTACTTCAGGAATCAATCGCTGGTGCGAAGCAGAAACATATTTAGAAAGTACGATTGACGGCACAAGTCCGACAATCAATGATTTTACTGTCAGTTATTCAATAAATGCTTCTCCTGAACTTCAAACCTTAACTGCTTCGCAAGGCGCGGATGGCTTGGTAAATATTTCATATCAAGTTCGCGATACTGACACTAACGATGGTGAAGAGGCTCATCAGGGCAAAGCAACAATTTCTTTCCAATATTGGAACGGTTCAGAATGGCAAGAAGCAACGACCACAACTGGCGAAGGAGTAAAAAACGTAGCTACTTCTCCGGCCACTGATTGGACGACTTACACCGGCACTTGGGATCCGAAAACAGATTACAACAATCATTACACTGCCAATGGAATGAAAATAAAAGTCACCGCCGATGATCTTGAATTGGTTTACAACACCGCTACTTTGGAATCTTCAACATTTGAATTGGACACTGTAAATCCGGTTTCGCCATCAATCAAAGTCAATGCTTCAACACAATACGGTTCCAATGAAGCTGCTTTAACTTTATCCGTGACTGACAGCACAATGCAATCGGGCGTTAAGGGTTATATGATGATTTCTTTGGACAGCGGTTTTTCCGGCGCTTCTTGGCAAACCTATAACACTGCCTCAACAATCACTTTAATCGACAATCCGGATACTGTTTATGTTAAATTTAAAGACGCCAAAGGAAATGTTTCCGCCACTGCGTCAGTAATTACTCCGGCAACTCCGGCATGTATTATGACCCAAGACACTTCAAATGTCAGAATCACACCCAATGAATATCGGCTTTTTATTGCTTGGGAAGTAATAGATGATCCGCCACAAGGAACATTTGATCATTATTCTATTTTGCGTTCGAATACCACCAATGATGCGGATTTTGCGGAAGTCGGTACGGTTGGTGTTAAAACAACTAATTATTTTACAGACACTACGCCGGATTATAATATTCTTCATTATTATAAAATTATCGCTTATGATTCTTTAAATAATATTTCATATCGTTCTAATGCTATTACCGGAAAAGCAAACGGCATTCAAGATTCTGGCGAAGGCGGGGGAGGCACTGATATTACGGCGCCAACTGTTTCCAATGTTACTTCCACTGATGTCTACACTTCTCAAGCGACCATTACTTGGACAACTGATGAATTTTCCGATTCAACTGTCGGTTTTTCCACATCAAATGTTTCGTCTACTTTTACTTATGTCAATCTTCCGACAATGGGAACATCGCATTCTCTTACCATAAATGGTTTAGTTCAAAACACTCCGTATTATTTTTTGGTAAAATCCGAAGATCCAAGCAGTAACGAAACTATTGATGATAATTCTGACGATTATTATACTTTTATGACACTTCCCGGTCCGACTTTAACAAATGTTTCTGTTTCTCAAATTAATAATACTACGGCAAGAATTACTTGGCTCACAGACACCTCTTCAAATTCTTATGTCGTTTATTCCGTTAATTCAAACCTTTCCGGTTCTGCGACCCACGGTACGATAACCAGGGTTAGCAGTCCGAATAGCGAGGATTTTTACGAACATTCGGTGGAAATTTCTTCTTTAACGCCCGGCACTCGTTATTATTTTTATGTTCAATCTTATGATATTTCCAATAATCTCGGCATTAATGATAATGCTTCTGATTATTATTTTTTCAATACTACTTATGATTTTACTCCGCCGATTATCAATGAAGTTTCCGCGTCCACTACGGCTTACACTTCCACGATTACTTGGGAAACAGACGAATTATCAACCAGCCAGGTGGAATACGGTTTGACTGATGCTTACGGCACTTTAGATCCGTCTTCGGTAACGACAACTGATGTCACAATTGATCACGTTATTAAATTAAGCGGTCTGACGGTCGGTTCAACTTATCATTTCCGCGTTTATTCTAAAGACGCGAATAATAACGAAAGTGTTTCCGCTGATTATACATTTACTCCGACTCGCGAAGGTGATTTAACAGGCCCGACTATTTCAACTCCTCAAGTGCCGAGTGCTTCTATTTTTACAAATCAAGCGACCATTACTTGGACCACTGATGAATTATCAGATTCCACGGTGGAATATTCAGCCGCTCCGGGAGTTTATTCTTTAAGTAAAGTTTCTGCTTCAATGGTAACAAGCCATTCTGTTGTTTTAACCGGATTATCTAAAAATACTCCTTATTATTTCCGAGTTAAATCAAAAGACGCGGCCGAAAATGAAACAACCAAATCCGATGATTATTCGTTTACAACCAAATCCGGATCGATTATTTCAAATGTTATTATTTCTTCCGTCGTGAATGAAAAAGTTACCGTCAGGTGGCTTACTGACACGGCTTCGGATTCCAAAGTGGTTTATTCCACTACTTCAAATTTAAGCAATCCTCAACAAGAAACAGACGAAACTTTGGACACTGTTCATGTTATAAATTTAACCGGACTTTATCCAAATGTAATTTATTATTTTTACGTTGAATCAACTGATGGTTCGACAAATACGGCTAAAGATAATAATCAAGGCAGTTATTATTATTTCACCACCGCCGACGATCAAGTTGATCCGGTAATTTCTTTAGTCAATTCATCTGCTACGGCTTACACTTCTACGATTACTTGGGAAAGCGACGAATTATCAACCAGCCAATTGGAATATGGAATTACTACCGATTACGGCACGGAAACGGAAATTGATTCTAAATTAACCATTCAGCATGTTATTCATTTGACTGATTTGACTAATGACAGGACTTATCATTTCAGAGTTAAATCTGAAGACGCCAATAATAATGAAAGTGTTTCCGGCGATTACAATTTTATCACCACTCAAGAATCCGAGGCGACTGATACTACTGTTCCGGTTATTTCCGAAGTTAATTCTTATGCTACGGAAACAATAGGCACAATCACTTGGAAAACGGACGATTTGGCCACTTCTCAAGTTGAATACGGTTCAACCACTGCTTATGGAACCTCAAATACTTTAAATTCAACTTTAACTGTTGAACATGTGGTTCGTTTGACTGATTTAATCTCTAATCAACTTTATCATTATCGCGTTAAATCAAAAAATGCCGCTGACTTGGAAACGGCAAGCCAAGATTATACTTTTACTCCTCAATATGTTTCTCAAGAAGTAAGAGTGATTAGTTCTGGCGGAGGCAGCTCTGTAACATTAATAGACGAAACAGCGCCTATAATCAGTAATATTTTAATTTCAAATATTACAGAAAATGCGGCTACAATCGGTTGGGTGACTAACGAAAAAGCGAACAGCTTGATAGATTATGGCTTGACTTCAACTTATACTGATACTCAGCATGTCGGTTTGTCGTCTTATGTAACTTCTCACCAAGCTATTCTTTCTGGTTTGACAAAAGGCACTGTTTATCATTATCAAGTTTTATCTCAAGACGCTTCAGGCAATCTTGCCAAAAGCGCTGATTTGACTTTTACGACCTTGGGAAGTTCGGCGATTCCTCCGGTTCCGGCTCCGATACCGACAAATGAAGAAATCGTAAAACCGGAAGCGGAAAAAACTCCGGAAGAAAAAGCGCAAGAAATAAAAAAAATTGAAGAAGAAAAAGTTTCTCAAGAAACATTTATGACGGCAATGGAAATGATTAAAAGAGTTTCCAGCACTATTTCTTTGTCTATTGCCGAAAACGGTTTTACCGAACTTGCTAATGTTTTTAAAGGATTTATTCCCGGTCCGATGTTGGAAGGTTCTCCGGGTATTGAAATATCAGCCACTGAAGCAAGAGTCAAATGGACGACTGACAGAAAAGCAAATAGTGTTGTTGCTATTGCCAAAGTTGCCGATTTTGATAAAACCAAATCAGAACCGTATTCGCAAATTGTCGGTCAATCAAGTGAATATGAATTAACGCATAATGTTAATATTGTTAATTTAACCCCTTCAACTGATTATTTTTTCCAAATTCGTTCCAAGAGCTTGCTCGGTTCTGAAACAAGATCCAAGCAATATACTTTTACCACTGCTTCGCAATTGCCCGAAGTGACAAATTTTTCCATTAAAAATATTTCCGCTAGCACAGCCACATTTGTCTGGCAGACAAATATTCCGACTGATTCGCAAGTGAAATATATTCCGTATCGCAATAATAAATTATCTCCAAATGAAGTTCAGGTGGTTAGTAAGTCAGACTCCAGCATCACCCATGAAATCGCAGTCAAAAAACTTGAACCGGGCACGACTTTTAACGTCTCTCTTGAAGGAAAAGACTTGGAAGGAAATAATTACTCTTTCTTGATTCCGAATTTTACCACTACCAAAGATAAGAACGCGCCAATGATCGCCCAAATCAGAACTTCAATCGCTTTGTCATCAAGAGGCGATGAAGTCCAGACAATTATCACTTGGAACACCGATGAACCTTCAACTTCGCAAATTGAATACCAGGTTGGTTTTGCCAATGACGCGCCGATTATCCAAATGTCCGAAGATATCAGTTTGAGACAAGAACATTTAATGGTTATCACTTCATTCAAACCGGGCTCCATTTACAGATTTAAAGTAATCTCTAAAGATTCTTCCGGAAACAAAACAGAATCAAAGACCAATACTTTATTGACCCCGCAGAAAAGATTAACCGTGACTGAACTTATCTTCAAGAATTTCCAACAGACCTTCGGATGGATGAAAGGCGTAGGGAAATAAATTTTAATTAATAATTCTAAAATAAAAAATATGAGCCACATTGTAACCATTAAAACAAATATGGGCGAAATTCGTTTCGCCACTTATGACGCCGATGCGCCAAGAGCGGTTAGCAATTTTCTTACCCTTGCTCAAAAAGGATTTTACGACAAAGTGATTTTTCATCGGGTTATAGACGGATTTATGATTCAAGGAGGGGATCCTGACGGAACAGGAATGGGCGGACCCGGATATCAATTTGCCGACGAACTTGATCCGCAAACCGATTCCTATAAGCAAGGTTATAAAAAGGGTGTTGTCGCTATGGCTAATGCCGGACCTGATACCAATGGCAGCCAATTTTTCATTATGGTTGCTGATTATCCTTTGCCGAATTTATATACAATTTTTGGAAAAATAATTTCCGGACAAGAAGTGGTTGACGCGATTGCCAAAGCGAGGAAAGATTCAGACGATCGTCCGCTTTCTCCTATTATAATGGAAACAGTAACCGTATCGGAATAAAATGTCGAAGACCTCAAAGTTTTTAACGAGGTCGAAGATGCCGAGGAGTTCTCGACGAGGTACGAAGATGCCGAGTAATTTTTATTTTTATAACAAAGTACGAAGACCTATGAAGTACTACGTTTATATTCTTGAATGTGCTGATAAATCTTTATATGCCGGAGCAACCAATAACCTTGAAAAACGCTTAAAACAACACAATAATTCCAAATGCGGCGCTCATTATACGAAATTGCGCCGTCCGGTAATCTTAAAATACTCGGAAATTTATAAAACTCTGAAAAAGGCAAGAAAGCGTGAAGCTGAAATAAAAACCTGGGATAGAACCAAAAAACTATCTTTAATAAATAAAATGAGATAACCATCTCATTTTATTTTATATTGCCCTTTACCCGTTTTTTTGGTAGAATAAAGGTATAATAAATCAATTAAATTTATGAAATTTCTACTCACTTCGTCAGGACTTACAAACAAATCAATCGCCAAGGCCTTATTGGAATTAGTTGGCAAAAAGGCCAAAGAAACAATCATTGCTTTTATTCCCACCGCGGCCAACCCAATTCAAGACGACAAAACTTGGCTGATTAATGATTTGTACAATTTAAAAAAGCAAAATTTTAAAAGCATTGATATTGTTGATATTTCCGCTTTGCCGAAAAAAAATTGGTTGCCGCGGCTTGAAGATGCTGATGTTCTGTTTTTTTCCGGAGGAAATGTATTTCACTTAATGTATTGGCTGAAAAAATCAGGTCTGGCGAAAATCTTGCCCAAGCTTTTGAAAACCAAAGTTTACGCCGGAATCAGCGCCGGCAGTATGGTTACCACTAAAGATTTATCATTTAGCTCAGCTAAACGCCTTTATTATGAAGATTTAAAAGGAAAACCCGATGAAAAAGGTCTCGGGTTTTTTAATTTTTATTTCCGCCCGCATCTCAATTCTCCACATTTTCCAAAAGTCCGCAAGAAATTTTTACTCGAAATGAAAAAAGGATTAAAGGATTCTATTTACGCCCTTGATGACCAATCCGCCCTCAAAATTAAAAATGGAAAAATTGACATCATCACCGAAGGCAAATATTTGAAGATATAATTAATTATTTAATTTCTGCTGCCTGGTATGAATAAAATCTATTTTATTAGCGGTGTTAATGGTGTTGGTAAAACATCAATTATGCCGCCGCTAAAGATATTGTTGCCTAATGATAGATATGAAATACGTGATTTTGATAAAAGGGGAATTCCGGCAAATGTTGATTTTAAATGGCGAATATCAGAAACCAAGTATTGGGTGGAAAAAGGAATTGAGTTGGCGCGGAAAGATAAAAGCATAATTATTTGCGGTTTTGTTGAACCTTCTGATTTTCAAGATTTATTATCAAACGAGTCGCTTGGCATTGTATTGATTCTTTTAGACGCCCGGCCGGAAATAATACGCCAGCGCTTAATCGGCAGATATACAAAAAATGGTTATTTTGATGAATCACAAACTGTGATCGGAAAGCCGATTAATGTATTTATCAATAGAAATATCTATATTTTACAACAAATGAAAAAAATGTTTGAGGAATTAAATTGTCCGATAATAGATACCTCTGATTTGACTCCGGAGGAAGTTGCAAAACAAGTAGCTAAATTAATTTTAAAATGGGAAAATTGACATCATCACCAAAGGCAAATATCTAAAAATATAGCCAAAATCGTGAAAATCTGTGTTTTTTACCTGTTTTTCACGGTTATGAGCTTTATAAGGTATATTTGAAACATTTAATGAGTAGATTGATAGATTTTTGGGTAGATTTAGATGGTACTTGTGTAGATTTAAACAATATGTTAATATATTAAATATGGAAGAAAAATTATTCACAATTGGTCAAGCTGCCGAATATCTCGGAATTTCTTTAAATACGCTTCGTCGCTGGGACGAAAGTGGTAAATTAGTGGCGATCAAAAAAGATGGGGGCACACACCGTTATTATCGTGAAAAAGATTTAGAAATTTTTGCCAGCGATCTGTTGAAATTTGCCTCTGAGTGGATCCAAGACGGAGTTGAATTTCCAGGTACTTTTTATTGTCAGACAAGTTCTATTTTCAATGCCAGACTGACAAAAATGGAAATGGCATTAATGCAAAAGCCTGGATTTGAAAAATTGTATTCCTTGATCGTTTTAGTTGCCGGAGAAATCGGTGATAATTCATTCGCTCACAATTTGGGAAAATGGCCAGACACGCCTGGTATCTTTTTTGGTTATGATCTTACCAAGGGTATTATTGTGTTGGCGGATAGAGGATTGGGTATTTTGGAAACATTGCGTCAGGTTCGGCCGGAGCTCCCAAACCATGTGGCGGCAGTAAAAGTCGCGTTTACTGAATTTATTTCCGGACGAGCGCTGGAAAAACGGGGCAACGGACTTAAACTGGTGCGCGAAGTGGTCATAGAGCGGCCGATCAATTTGTTTTTTACAAGCGGCGATGCAGAAGTGCGCATGCAAGGCGCTGATAAAGTATTTAATGTTACGCGTGGTCAGCGTATTGTACGTGGGTGTTTAGCAAAAATAGAGTTTTAATAATATATTTAAAAAAGTATATGAAATTACAATTAGAAAAGTTTGGTAAAACATTAATATCTAGGGAATTGGGTGGCGAAGCTTTTAAAGCATTACAATCAACTTTGCGAGAGCTTTCTAAAGACGAAGAACTGGAAATAGATTTTTCCGGAGTATTAACATTGTCACCATCATGGGCAGATGAATTTTTAAGTCCATTATTGAATCAATTAGGTGATCTTTTAATTATTTTGCCGAGCGATAATCTTTCTGTTCTTGCGACACTCAAAATTCTTCAAGAGATCAATAAGCGTCCATTTAACATTAAAACTTAGTATTTTT